>NZ_CP007033.1:1876334-2232001 GCF_000512895.1 Dehalobacter restrictus DSM 9455 | reverse complement strand
AAAACTGCCGAAAGACTGATCAGGCTCTTAAAAGAAAACGACTCCGGAAGAATACCGGCACAACATAGCAAATTACAGATACCCACTCACCACCGCCAGGCCTGTCCCAGAATCTGAGGCGCCTCAGATTCTGGGACAGGCCTTTTTCACATAGTCACCCTAAGAAAACATAAGATGGTGGTAAGCTTATAAAAACGATAATGCCCAGAACTTACTAGAAAATATAAGGATAATTACGAGGGGGTAGCTTCAATGAGCCTTCGGTTAACTAGAACTCTCAAGCTAGAGATGCGTGGCAATGACGTCAGACAGCTGCAAATTGCACTGATCGAACTGGGTTATAATCCGGGGAATCCGGATGGTATCTTTGGTCCCCGTACCCAATCAACAGTAATGGCCTTTCAGCAAAATAACGGGCTGGTACGGGACGGAATTGTAGGTCCGGCAACTATAGCAGCTTTGAACAGGACCCTTACTGAACCTGCTTTTCTCAAAGTCGGTTCCCGAGGTCCGGAAGTTGCTACACTGCAGTCAATCCTTAAAGAACTCGGCTATGACCCAGGAATGGATGATGGAGTATTCGGGCCTAAGACCAGGGAAGCTGTGATTGCTTTCCAAAGAAATTATGGACTTACCCAAGATGGGATTGCGGGACCTCAGACTTTTACAGCTTTAGATCAGGTAATCCGCCGCAAGACGACGTAATTTCCACAAACGTTAATATTTAACGAACTACCACCAATATGCTGGTGGTTAATTTAGCGACCACATACATTGAATCCCAGAGGTTTGGCACGTCAGCGAGGATTAGAGCGAGCAGCTGCGAGAACGTGCAAGCGGGGTGCTTTGGGCAAGGCTGATACCCCGGAAAAGAAAAAATAACCAAATATCCCCCATAATCTGTATTCCCTTAGCCAAAAAAATCGCATCCCAAGCCCACGTAAAGCGACAGGATTTCTCTCTGTGCAGAGGTATAATTTGTTAATGAAATGACTTCGCGCAGAAAGGATTTCGGGTATGGTCTACCTGGATATTATTCTGTTCATCAATGGGGCTATGGATGCTTTTTTGTTGGTTTTTACGGCCCATCTGCTTCGAAAAAAGATTCAGGTTCGAAATCTACTGGGAGCAGTTCTTCTTGGCGAGCTGCCAATTGTATTCATCATCTTTGGTCCCTCGTGGGTCATCGCTGTTTCCAGAATCCTGATTCCTGTCGGCATGGTCGCAGTAGCTTTGAAAACCAGAACAATCCTTGACCTGGCTAAAGGACTCCTGTATTTCAGCCTTCTGGCATCCTTAAGCGCCGGAATCTATTATGCGCTGGCGGGTTGGCTTGGGCTGGAAGGCACAGGGCTGGCTTTAAAGGATTTATGGGTCCTGCCTGTGATTGCCCTGATTCTGACCGCAGGCTGCCGGGTCTGGGAGAGAATCCAAAAAACGACGTTATTTCTCGATAATGTATGCTACGAGGTTGAGCTGTCTTTTGAAAATGGACGGCAGGCACAGATTAAGGCACTGCTGGATACCGGAAACGAACTGCGGGATCCGCTGACCGGGACACCTGTGATGGTTGTGGAAGAAAAAGCTGTGGCCCAGGCCCTGCCGGAAGGAATTCAAAGGTTTCTGCTTATGCCCTGGCGGGAAAGTGCCAACCCCTGGACTTATATCTGGAATAGTGAAGACCCCTGTATACAAAAAATGGTGTTTATTTCCGCCAGGGGAATCAATGGCCAGACCTGGCTGCCGGGAATCCGGCTCGGATCTGTTAAGATCCGTCAGGGGGAAAAGGTATGGGAACATGCCGTTACCGCCGCCTTGGTCCCGCATGGTCTGAACTCGGAAGGTAAATTTGTGGCCCTGCTGCATCCGGAACATATTCAAAAGCCAGTTGGCAAGGAGGAGATCGCCTGATGAACCGCATCAAACAGTACTATAGGGTAGTTATGTCAGCATTTAAGAGAAAATTAATTTTTTTGTTCCTGAAACTGCATCGGGTAAGGGAGGTCTTTTATGTCGGCAGCAGCGAAGCCCTGCCGCCCCCGCTGCGACTGGAAGAAGAGGAATATCTGATCACGAGACTCGAGCATGGGGACCTTTCGGTGAAAGATATGTTGATCGAGCGCAACCTAAGACTGGTTGTTTATATCTCCCGCAAATTTGAGAACACGGGAATCGGTATCGAGGATTTGGTCTCGATCGGGACGATCGGTTTGATTAAAGCGGTCAATACCTTTGATCCCGCCAAGAAAATCAAGCTGGCCACTTACGCTTCCCGCTGTATTGAAAATGAAATTCTGATGTATCTGCGCAGAAATAATAAAATAAGGACAGAGGTTTCTTTCGATGAACCTCTGAATATCGACTGGGACGGCAATGAGCTGCTTCTGTCCGATGTACTGGGAACCGAGAACGATATCATCTCGCGCCCGATTGAAGAGGAAGTCGACAGGCAGCTGCTGGACCTCGCAATGGGCAGTCTAAGTGAGCGGGAAAAACTGATCATGGAGCTTAGATTCGGCATGGGCGGATGCGAAGAAAAGACGCAAAAGGAGGTGGCTGACCGCCTCGGGATCTCGCAATCATACATATCCAGACTCGAAAAGCGCATCATACGCAGGCTGCGGAAAGAATTTGTCCGGTTGGAATGACGATTTGGAATAACTTGTCTGCTGTCAGGGCATACTCTCCAGAGAATAACCATGAAAAACCACATCTGGAGGGTATTTTAATGGTCTTAAACAAGGTTGAGATCTGCGGAGTGAATACGTCCAAACTGCCCGTCTTAAGTGGTGCCAAGATGAAAGAACTGTTTTTGAAATTTCAGGCCGGGGACAAGTCGGCTCGCGAACAACTAGTCCGGGGAAACCTTCGCCTGGTGCTCAGCGTGATTCAGCGGTTCAGCAATAGAGGGGAGCATGTGGACGACCTTTTTCAGGTAGGCTGTATCGGCTTGATGAAGGCGATCGACAATTTTGATCTTGGTCAGAACGTCAAGTTTTCTACCTACGCTGTCCCAATGATTATCGGGGAGATACGGCGCTATTTAAGGGATAACAATCCGATCAGAGTCAGCAGATCTTTACGGGATATCGCCTATAAAGCCCTACAGGTTCGGGATAAGCTGGCGTCCGAGTGCTCGCGGGAGCCGACAATCAATGAGATTGCCGAGAAACTGGAAATCTCTCACGAAGATGTTATTTTTGCGCTCGATGCGATCCAGGAACCTGTGTCGCTTTTTGAACCGATCTATCATGACGGTGGCGATCCGATTTTTGTCATGGATCAGATCGGTGATGACAAACAGTCGGACAAACTTTGGTTGGAATCACTTTCGATCAAGGAAGGTATGGGCAAACTCGGAGAAAGGGAAAAGAAGATTATCTCACTGCGCTTCTTCCAGGGTAAAACCCAGATGGAAGTGGCCGAAGAAATTGGGATATCCCAGGCCCAGGTTTCCCGCCTGGAAAAGGCAGCTCTGAAGTATATGCGCAAGCATGTCTAAATTCAATTCAAATATGTCATGATTGCAACCCCTCCTCATATGATAGTAAGTGAGAGGAGGGGCTTTGCCATGAGAGTCTCTGAATTGAGGGTACTCGATATTATCAATATAGAGGACGGGCGGCGCTTAGGGCCGGTCATCGACCTTGATCTGGATTTGGAAAAAGGAATTGTGAAAGGCATCGTTATCATGGCTTCCTCCCGGGCGAAAGGCTTCTTTGGCAGTGGGAAGGCGGGCGACGTATTTGTTCCTTGGGAAAAAGTGATCAAGATCGGTATTGATGTAATCCTGGTCGACGGCAGGGATTTAATCAATATCAACTATTAAAAATTGTAAAAGAGCTGTATTCAAAGGTTTTTTTCGATATAATAGATAGAGATGATTTAAGGTTTGACTGCAATGAGGTATAATCATATGGCATGGGAAAGACAAACGGTCGGCGGGCTGGCTTACCTGAAAATTCCTAAATGGTCCCTTCACGGAGTAACCGCCGTGTTCTCGACCAGGGACGGGGGCGTCGGCAGCCCGCCTTATTCCTCTTTGAATCTGGCTTTGCATGTCGGTGATACGATTGATGATGTTTTACATAATAGACGGATATTTCTGGCCGGAATAGGGCGTTCACCAGAAGACTGTGTCACCGCTGAACAGGTTCACGGCACTGCTGTACGGTTTGTAACAGAAAAAGACCGGGGCAGGGGTATGCAGGATTTGGTATCGGCGCTGCCATCCTGCGATGGAATGCTTACAGCGCAGGATGTAGGGTTGCTAACTTTTTATGCGGATTGTGTGCCTGTCTTCTTTTTTCATCCGCGCAGCAGAATCATCGGGCTTGCGCATGCCGGCTGGAGAGGAACGGCAGCTAATATCGTCCAAGAGATGGTGAACAGGATGATTCAAGTTGGAGCTGATGCGGAAGAATGTTTGGCCGCGATCGGCCCCTGCATCGGACCGTGCTGTTATGTCGTTGGAGATTCCGTCGCTTCAATATTTCGAGAAAAATGGAACGAACCTTCCGTGCTTTCGGAAACGGAACCGGGTGAGTACAGTCTGGATTTACAGGAAGCAAACCGTCAGTTGTTGATCTCCGCCGGAATTCGTGCAGAGAATATATCGACCGCTCAAATGTGCACATCTTGTCATGCCGGGGAATTCTTTTCTTACAGGAGAGAAGGGATAACCGGCAGGATGGCCGCTTATATCGGATTCTCATAAGTACTGTTTGTAAGAGGAATGATGATGGCTAAAAAAACCAGAAAAAGATTTAATGTATTTTTTATGATATTGGTTTTGTCTATAATCGGCCTATTCCTTTGGGATTACCGGTCATCGTGGATTGCCGGCTCACTTTCGTTTGAGACTGTTCATCAGGGCCTTGTACAACACGAAAAAACAGTGAAGGCCGTATTTGCCAATACGGAAACCGTACTGACGGCGCCGGCTGAAGGAACCGTTGTACTGGTTGGCGCGGAAGGAAGAAGATTTAAAAAGGGTGAATCAGTAGCCCGCGTGATCCCTGCCGGAGTAGGACATGAGCAATCTGACTCAGGGATATGGATAAGCGCACCGGTTTCGGGCCTGTTTTATTCGCAGCGGGACGGGCTGGAACAGATCATGACATCGGAAAATCTGATGAATATGGATCTGGACAGATTATTGGCCCAGACGCAAAATGACGGGACAGAAACGAAGCAGACAGAGACTGCCCAGGGGAACGGTCAATCTGCGGATAACAGTCAGAATACCACGGTCAGTCTGCATTCCCCGATCGGCAAGATGGTGAACAACCTTTATCCGAGCTGGGTATTTGTGTATCTGGGGATCCAGGATTCCCTGGCTATTGGAGATGTTGTTGAGTTTGTGATTGATGACGAAGAATGCTATGGTACGGTCATGAAACTTTCGGCGCAGCCCGGAGGAGCAGTGATCCGTTTTAGTCAATATGTTCAAGGGACAACGGAGAACAGGATACGCGAAATTATCTGGAGATTTCGGTCCCCGACCAAGGGTTCGGTCGTTCCTGCCAGTGCCTTGTGCACCTCCGGTGAGGAAAAAGGAGTCTATGTCCTGGAGGATGGCGTGATCCGCTACCAGAGTGTCATCGTCAAGGACAGCAACGAGAATTTAGTCTGTGTCGAAGGTCTTCCAGAAGGCGTTCGGGTTGTCGTTAACCCGGTAGAGGGCATTGAAGGCATGTATGTAAAGTCTTGATTTAAAAAAGTTTTAAAAAAGTCAACAAATCCAAGCCATTTCTTGCATAAAAAGCAGGGAAATCAAGGAAAATGTAGAACATATAAATGATCATACGCCAACAAAGGCGGCAGGAGTACAATGAGTATAGTCAATAACATTTCGGAAGTACAGCAAAAAATCGCGGCAGCTGCTGCGAGAGCAGGCCGCAGCCCGAAAGATATCGCACTTCTGGCCGTATCCAAGACAGTACCTGAAGACAGGATCATGGAAGCATACAGGGCAGGCTTAAGGGCTTTCGGGGAAAATAAAGTACAGGAGTGGCAGACCAAGCATCTCTTGCTGCCGCAGGATTGCCAGTGGCATATCATTGGCCACCTGCAGACGAATAAGGTAAAATACCTAGACGACAGCATCGCGCTCATTCATTCGCTGGATCGCTTTGCTCTGTTGGAGAAGCTGAATCTGGAAGGGGAAAAACGCCAGATCAGATGGAAGACGCTTGTCCAGGTCAATGTTGCGAGGGATGAGGCCAAAGCCGGTCTCGAGATCGAAGAAATTCAGGACTTTATGGATAGCGTGCACGATTTCCCCTATGTGACTGTTCACGGACTAATGACGATTGGGGCCCTTAATGCCGGACCCGAAGAAACAAGAGGGTATTTCCGGAAACTCAGGGAGATCAGAGATGATTTACTGACGAAAGGTGCCGGAGGGCCTGATGGTCTTCCCCACTTGTCGATGGGGATGAGCCAGGATTATGAAACTGCGGTCGAAGAGGGCACTACGATTGTCCGGGTCGGAAGCACGATTTTTGGACACAGGAATTAATATATTTTAAATAAAACTTATAGAAAAATTAAAATCATGGAGGATGAAAATGGCAAAGATACTTGACAAATTTATAGGTATTATGGGTTTTGGGGACGATGAGGACGATTTCGAACCTGAAGAATTAGAAGAAGAGTATTCCGGAAGAGCAGAAAAGTCCAGAAACAGCAGTTTCAGAGATAATGCGCTCAGAGAACCTGCTCCGAGCGAATCCTTCAGCAGGGAAACATACAAAGACAATGCCCTGAAAAGAAAACAGGCTTCTGTGGTCAGCATTCACACCCAAAAGCAGGTAAGGGTCATCGTCGTAGAGCCGGTCTCTTTCGAGGAAGCCCAGGGAATTGCCGAACACCTTAAAGCCCGCAAATCAGTTATTCTGAACCTGGAACGGACCGACGGTCATTTGTCCCAGCGAATCGTTGATTTTATCAGCGGTACGACCTATGCTTTAGGTGGGAATATGCAGAAGGTTGGCAATGGTATTTTTCTGTTTGTCCCAAATAATGTGGATATTAGCGGCGAGCTGAATTACAAAACGACCGAGCGGGATATCCTCTGGCCTAAAACCAACAATTAACCGAAGGCATTCATCCACAGGCATTAATCTTGGGGGGGTAATCAGAATTACGATTCTTTATTGGAGTTACGCAATTATCGACAAGGTCCTTCTGATCTTGGAATGGCTTGTAATCATACGCTGTATTTTATCCTGGATACCTCATTCGCCAAGTAATCAATTTATTCGGATCATTTACGATATCACTGAACCACTTTTGAGGCCTTTTCGAAAAATACGGCTTGGTAACCAGGCAATGATGGTGGATTTTGCCCCGTTTTTTGCTGTCCTGGCCATCGTACTGATCAAAAGTGTGATTCTTGCGCCGCTTTATGCGCTTATTGCCAGGCTCATTATTTAGAACGGAAGAAGCGTCCAGCAAATGAAGTGAGATATTGAATATCACAAATAGAAAACTCGTCCTGAGACGAGTTTTCCGTATTCTCAACCGAATGCCATGTCATCCATGACGTATTCGACACCGTGAAGGCCATTTAAACGCCTTTACACTTCCTGTACCGTCGCGGGGTTTGACTTCATATGGTAAAATAATTCTAGGGAAACACTGATTAAATCGCCCCCCGGACAAAAAAATGGTAAAATTAAAGAAAACAGTAACAGGTGGTAAAAATGGGGCAACAAACCTTTTCGGATATAGAATACTCAAACCGACGGAAGAAAACGAAACGAGAAGAATTTCTTGAAATAATGAACGAGATCATCCCCTGGGACGAATGGGTGGCGCTTATACAGCCGCACTATTTTGACGGTAAGCGCGGTCGTCCACCGCTCGGGATTGAAAAAATGCTGAGAATGTATCTGCTGCAGATATGGTTTAGCCTTTCTGACGAAGGTGTAGAGGATGCCATTTACGACAGTTACGCCATGCGAAAATTTATGGGAATAGACTTCATACATGAGCAGGCGCCGGATGCGACCACCCTGCTCAAATTCCGTCATTTGATTGAGGAAAGCGGCTTAGGGAAGGCATTCTTTGAGGCGATCAACCGTTGTTTGGAACAGTGCGGACATATCATGAAAGGTGGAACCATTGTTGACGCCACACTGATCAGCGCGCCATCCTCAACGAAGAACGCAAGCGGTAGCCGCGATCCGGAGATGCACCAAACAAAGAAGGGTAATCAGTGGTATTTCGGCATGAAATGCCATATCGGTGTGGACGCAGGGACCGGTTATATTCATGGTATAGCGGCAACAGGCGCAAATGTGCATGACATAGCCGAAGCGTCAAAGCTAATGAGGCCGGAAGACGAGGTTTTCTACGGTGACGCCGGATATTTGGGACTAAATAAACGACCGGAAATCACAGAGGACCCTCACAAATCACAAATTGATTACCGTATCGCTGAGCGTCCCGGAAAGAAACGCAGCATGGACAATGGCCCTGCACGGGATTTTTATTGCCATATAGAGTTTCGGAAAGCGTCTGTCCGAGCCAAAGTGGAGCACGCCTTTCATATCATTAAGAACATATTTGGCTTCAAAAAGGTTTGTTATAGAGGAATTGCCAAGAATCTGAATAGACTGTATATGCTGGCCGCCAGCGCAAACCTGCTGATGTGCGCCCGAAGCGGCGGCTGGCGAAGCCAATGCGCGTAATCCGGGGATAAGTACGCCTTTTTTCGAGAATTACTCGGAAAAGGCAGCTGAAATCGGCGGCGATAGGGCCGCTAACTTGGGATTATCCCACTTTATTATTTATTGGGATGATAAAAAACGTTATTAATCAGTGGTTCCCTAGTATTCCCATTACCAGATCTGCCGGAATCGGAGTCTTTGAAGACAAAGAAGTTTTTTGAATCTTAAACGTACGATGCAGGATATCTGCAGCTATCTGGTTTATAATAGAAACATTAAAGTATTGCGGTCATTTATATCGGAAAGCTTCTTGACAAGCAATTGTTGCGATCATGGACCATGGAGCGATCATTCAAACAAACATTGAGGAGTGAACATCATGCGTACATTTTCTGTTCCGGTTGGAATATCCAATCGTCATCTTCATCTTTCGGAGGAACATATCAACCAGCTTTTTGGTGAAAACAGTACACTTACTAAAAAGAAAGACTTAAGTCAGCCCGGACAGTTTGCGGCTGAAGAGACTGTAACACTGATCGGTCCCAAAGGGAAACTTGAGGGAGTCCGTGTCCTGGGGCCTGCCCGTGATGAAACCCAGATTGAACTTGCTGTGACAGACGCGATTAAACTGGGATTAAACATTTCGGCAAGAGATTCCGGTAATACCGAAGGGACACCCGGTATTAATATTTCAGCCGGAGATAAAAAAGTAAGTCTGGAACGCGGAGTCATTGCTGCGATGCGTCATATCCATGCCAGTGAAGACGATGCGCTGCAGTATGGTATCAAGGATAAGGATATGGTAAAAGTGCTTTTTGAAGGACCTCGTGGCGGCATTCTTCATAACGTTCTGGTCAGAGTAAAATCAACTTATGCACTTGATCTGCACATCGATACCGATGAAGCGAATGCGCTGGGGCTTAAAAACGGAGACACCGGAACGGTGATCATTGAGGATTAATGATTCATTAGATGGAGGGTAACCTTTTGCCATTCTTATATACCTGGGTAACACTGATCGTTGTCTTAGTCTTAGACCGTCTCAGTAAATGGGTCGTTCAAAGCAATATGACGTTGGGAGAAAGCCGGGTCGTTATCCCGGGCTTTTTCCATCTGACATATATATTGAATCCCGGTGCGGCCTTTGGCATGCTGCAGGGCCAAAAGTGGGTGCTGGTCACTGTTTCTGTAATTGTTCTTGCCGCCCTGTTCTATTTTCAAAGAAAAGTGCCGCACGGACAAAGGCTTATGCGGGTAAGCATGGGTCTGATCGGGGGCGGAGCGCTCGGTAATCTCTGGGACCGATTGCTTACCGGAAAAGTGATTGATTTTCTAGATTTCAAGGTCTGGTCCTATATTTTTAATATCGCCGACAGCATGATTGTCATCGGCGGTATCTTGTTGATTATACTTTTGATGCGAATGAAAGAGGATACAAATGACGAATCATTATTTTGAAGATGAAACGCAGGATCATTTTATTGAGGAGCCGGACAGCGAGGAATGGCAGTTTGTTCAGGTAGCTCCCGGCCAGCGGCTGGATACGGCGCTGGCGGAATGCACCTCACTGAGCAGAAGCTATATACAAAACCTTATCCAGCAGGAACGCGTGCTTGTCAATAGCCAGCCTAAGAAGGCCAATTACCGGGTTCAGGAAGAAGACCGTATTGAGATCAGTATTCCTCCTGCGCAGAAGCTGGATGTTCTGCCTGAAGAATTACCGCTGGATATTGTGTATGAAGATGATGATCTTCTTGTGGTCAATAAACCTCAGGGCATGGTGGTGCATCCTGCTCCTGGTGCGTGGAGCGGAACGCTGGTCAACGCACTGCTGTATCACTGCCAAAACCTTTCCGGGATTAATGGTGTCATCCGCCCGGGAATTATTCACCGGATCGACAAAGATACTTCCGGGCTGTTGGTCGTTGCTAAAACGGATGACGCGCATCATCATCTTGCCCATCAGATTAAAGAGCACAGTGTTGGACGAAGCTACAGGGCTGTCGTTCACGGGCTGATGTCTGAACCGTCGGGAACTGTGGATGCACCCATTGGCAGAGATCCAAAGGATCGTAAGAAAATGGCGGTTGTTTTTAAGAATTCCCGCAATGCGGTGACGCACTATTATGTACTGGAACGATTTATGCAATTTACCGAGATCAAAGCGGTGTTGGATACAGGAAGGACCCACCAGATCAGAGTACATATGGCCTATTTGAAACATCCTGTGCTGGGAGACCCGCTTTACGGGCCAAAAAAAAATCCTTTTGGCATGACTGGGCAGGTTCTTCATGCCGAGACACTGAGTTTTATTCATCCGAGGACCGGAGAAAAGATGACATTTACGGCAGATCCACCCGAATCATTTCGGGACGTTCTGGAAAAGCTAAAGAATAGCGATTGACATTTGGTGCATAGTACACTAAACTAAATTATAATAAAATTGAATCAGTTGCCTTTAAAATTGTCCCGTGAGGCAGGTAAGGCAGATAAAATGTTGTACGTGAAGTATGGCTGTCTGCTCCTGCAGGCAGCTTTATTATTTTTGAAAGAAGGCGAACTCAAATGGAAGGTACGCCAAAAAACAGGATCATGGATGCGGACGGGATCCGCAGAGCGATTAGCAGGATATCCCATGAAATCCTGGAGAAGAATCAGGGAACGAAAGATCTTGTCCTGATCGGGATAAGGACGAGGGGAGTCCCTTTAGCGGAACGCATTAAGGAAAGGATTGCAGAATTTGAGGGTGTATCGATTCCTCTCGGGCTGCTTGATATCACACTTTATAGAGACGACCTGAGTACGATTGATATTCAACCTGTGTTGCATGAGACCAAAGTGCCATTCAGCTTAGATGGGAAAATCGTTATTTTGGTCGATGACGTTTTATTTACCGGCCGTACAGTCAGAGCAGCGCTCGATGCGCTGCTGGATCTCGGAAGACCATCGAAAATCCAACTGGCCGTTTTGGTAGACCGGGGGCACCGGGAACTGCCGATCAGGGCCGATTATGTCGGCAAAAATGTTCCGACTTCCAGCAGGGAAATTGTTTCTGTGTGCCTGGAAGAAACGGATGGAAGTGAAGAAGTATTCCTACAGGAAAAAAAGTAACGAACATTTTGAGTCCAACCCTTTAAATGTTATCCTGAGAGATAGCCAAGGGAAAGCGAGAAAGTTGATTATTCAATTCCTCCTGCCCTTTGGCTGGAGGAATTTTTAATGATTGATGGGAGGCGTACGCATGAATTGGAAGCACAAGGACCTGCTTGATCTGGACATACTGACAGCGGAAGAAATCAAACATATCTTGAAGACTGCGGCTCCGATGAAAGAGATTCTGGCAAGACCCAATAAGAAATTACCGACACTCAGAGGAAAATCTGTGGTCATGCTTTTTTATGAGAACAGCACCCGGACCAGGACTTCCTTCGAGACTGCGGCCAAAATCCTTGGAGCAGATACGTCAAATATTGCAGTTGCCCAAAGCAGTGTAAGTAAGGGGGAAACCCTTCTGGATACAGCGAAGACCCTTCAGGCCATGAAAGTCGATTTGGTAGTCATCAGGCATGGCAGCTCAGGGGTGGCAGGGTTCCTCGCCGATGAGCTTTCAGCCGGCGTGATCAATGGTGGTGACGGCCAGCATGCCCATCCGACTCAGGCCTTGCTGGACTTTTTTACGATGCAGGAAAGACTGGGCGAACTTCAAGGCAAGAAAATTGTGATTGTCGGCGATGTGCTGCACTCTAGAGTTGTGCGGAGCAATGTCCTCGGACTGAAAAAACTTGGTGCGGAAGTCGTTTTGGTTGGCCCGCCGACGCTGCTGCCATCGGAAATGAATTACCTTGGTGTGAAGACCTCTTACGATTTGGATAAAGAACTGCCCGGGGCCGATGCGGTGATGGCTCTCCGTCTTCAGTTGGAAAGGCAGCAAAGCGGCCTCTTTCCGTCAATCCGGGAATACAGCAGGTTATACGGTCTTAGCCTGGAAAGGTTAAAACAAACCGGCAAAGATACTATTATCATGCACCCCGGTCCGATGAACAGAGGTGTCGAGATTACGAGTGATTTGGCTGACAGTGTGCAGTCTGTGATTGAAGAGCAGGTCACCAACGGTGTTGCCGTTCGGATGGCTTTGATTTACTTGTTGATAGGAGGGACAGGCAGTGTTGTGGATTAAGAATGCGTATGTGATTGACCCGGCCCAAAGATTGTCCGGGATCAATGATGTCTTGGTTAAAGATGGCGTTATTGTGAAATCAGCCGGGAGCCTGCAGCCTGCAGACGTTCTGGAAGCGCTGGAAGCCCAGAGGCTTGACGATGTGCTACAGGTTGAGGGGGAAGGAAAATATTTGTTCCCCGGTCTAATTGATGTGCACGTGCATCTCCGCGAACCCGGTCAAGAGGAGAAGGAAGATATCCGTAGCGGTTCCAGAGCTGCGATAAAAGGAGGATTTACCTCGATACTCGCCATGGCCAATACAACGCCGATTGTTGACAACCGTGCGCTAACGGAATTTGTGCGGCTGCAGGGAGAACGCGCCGCTATGGCCAGAGTCTATCCGATCGCGGCGGTAACGAAAGGTTTTCTTGGCAAAGAGCTGGTCGAGATGATGGATATCCTCGACGGCGGAGCAGTGGCGTTTTCCGATGACGGTAAAGGAATCCAGAACGCTGAGATGATGCGTCTGGCACTGGAATATGCCAAACTAACTGGCTGCCCGATCATCAGTCATTGTGAAGATGACAGCCTGGCCGGACACGGTGTGATGCGCAAAGGTGAAATGAGTGCGAGACTCGGCTTAAGAGGAATCCCAGCAAGCGCCGAGAGCGTAATGGTGGCCAGGGATGTGCTGCTGGCAGCTGAAACAGGGGGGAAACTCCATATTGCGCATGTATCGACCAAAGAAAGTGTGCAGATTATCAGAGAAGCAAAAAAAATGGGTGTGGATGTAACGGCCGAAGTGAATCCGCACCATCTGATCTTTATGGATAAGGATGTTAGCCTGACCGATGCCTCTTATAAAGTCAATCCACCGCTTCCTTCTGCAGAAGACCAGATTGCGCTGTTGGAAGGCTTGCTGGACGGGACGATCGATATGCTGGCGACAGACCACGCCCCGCATACCTGGGAAGAGAAGACCCGGCCTTTCGCCGAAGCACCGTTTGGGATCAACGCGCTGGAAACAGTCCTAGCCGCAGTCTGGCAGAACCTGGTGTTAAAAGGGAAAATAACCCCAGATCAGGTCATCGCTTTATGGTCGGTGAACCCGGCTCGCCGTTTCGGCCTGCCGGGCGGAACGCTTCGACCCGGGAGTCAGGCCGACTTGGTTCTGTTTGACCCGGAATACCGGGAAATGATTTCTGCGGAGACAATGGAGACAAAGTCGCAGAATACCCCTTTCCTGGGACAGGAGATGCAGGGATTTCCAGTAATGACCATTGTCGGCGGAAAAATACGAATGGCTGGAAGAAAGCTTTTAGACAATAAGGAGGAAGCATAATGGCCTGGCTGGTTTTAAGTGACGGAAAAGCTTTCGAAGGAGAAAAATTTGGCCCCTGGATTGGTGGAGACCACGTGATCAAAGGGGAAGTCGTATTCAATACTTCAATGTGCGGATATCAGGAGATGATCACCGATTTGTCCTATGCCGGACAAATCCTGACATTTACTCACCCGCAGATCGGGAACTACGGCTGGCATAATGAAGAGAGCGAAGCGGACAAGGTACTGCTTAAGGGTATCATCGTGCGGGAGCTCTCGGCTGGCGAAGGCAGCCTGCATGCCGATGGAAGCCTGGAGGATTTCTGTATGAAACAGAATATCCCTGGCTTAAAAGGCGTTGATACCCGGGCATTAACCCGCTATATCCGGAACAACGGGACGATGCCCGGCATAATGGTCGAGGAATTGGAACAGGCCGCAGCGTTCTGGCAGAAAAGCACGCCGCAGGATTTTGACCCTGAAAAACATTGGGTGTACCAGGCGACATCCGACGAAGAATATGTCATTCCCGGTAACGGTCCGGAGTTGGCCGTACTTGATCTTGGCGCCAAAAAGAATATTTTGCGCTGCCTGCAAAAAAGAGGTTACCGGCTGCATGTTTTCCCTGCAGGGACTCCCTCTCAGAAAATAATGGAGTTGAGGCCCCAGGGACTTGTGCTGAGCAATGGACCTGGAGATCCAGCCCGTTTGCCGGAGATCGCTGAGAATATGGGGAAACTGATTGCAGAATTACCGATTATGGGAATTTGTATGGGTCATCAGATTATGGCAATGGCCGCGGGCGCTTCAACCTACAAGCTGCCGTTTGGGCATCGCGGAGGGAACCATCCTGTTCAGAACAAAGAAACGGGCAAAGTAACCATGACTTCTCAGAACCATGGTTATGCTGTCAGTGAAGAATCGCTTCGAGGAACTGGGTTTAACATCATGTATGCGAATTTGAATGATGGCACAGTTGAAGGCCTGAAGCACGAAAAATATCCGGTTTTAACTGTGCAATATCATCCTGAAGCTGCACCGGGCCCTGAGGAAAATGATGAAATATTTGACCGCTTTGCAGAGATACTGAACGCTAAATGGGGGGAAATGTAAATGCCAAAACAAAATTGGCAGAAGGTCATGGTGATTGGTTCAGGACCCATCGTGATTGGACAGGCGGCTGAATTTGACTATGCCGGAACGCAGGCCTGCCGGGCTTTAAGGGAAGAAGGCGTGGAAATTATTCTGGTCAATTCCAATCCGGCTACTATTATGACGGATAAGGAAATTGCCGATAAAGTATATATCGAGCCTCTGACACTGGAGTTTTTGGAGAGAATTATTGAGAAGGAAAGACCCGACGGACTCATTCCGACTATGGGCGGCCAAACCGGACTGAACCTGGCTTTTCAGCTGGCCAAAGCCGGTATTCTGGACCGCTGTGGCGTTACGCTTTTGGGAACGCCGCTGGAGAGCATCAGCAAGGCGGAGGACAGGGAGCTTTTCCGGAACTTGATGAACGAAATCGGGGAACCGATCCCGGCAAGCTCGATTGTTTCGGATGTACAGGAAGCGTTAAAATTTGCTGAAGAAATTGGCTATCCGGTGATTGTTCGGCCGGCATTCACGCTGGGCGGTACCGGCGGCGGGATCGCCAAAGATGCGGATGAATTGACAACGATTGCCGCCAGCGGAATCAAAGCCAGTATGATTGGGCAGATTCTGATCGAAAAAAGCGTAGCCGGCTGGAAAGAAATTGAGTATGAGGTGCTGCGGGACAGCTGCGGCAACAGTATTACGGTTTGCCATATGGAGAATATGGATCCTGTCGGCGTCCATACCGGTGACAGCATCGTCATGGCGCCTTGTCAGACGCTTACGGATAAGGAAGTTCAGACACTTCGGACTTCGGCCCTGAAAATCGTGGCGGCCCTCGGTATTGAGGGAGGTTGCAATGTTCAATATGCGCTGCATCCGGAAAGACTTGAATACTGTGTCATTGAGGTCAATCCGCGTTTGAGCCGTTCGAGCGCGCTGGCTTCCAAAGCGACCGGCTACCCGATTGCGAAAGTGGCTGCCAAAATAGCGATTGGCTATACGCTGGCCGAACTGCCGAATGCGGTAACCGGGAAGACTTCGGCCTGTTTTGAGCCTGCCCTCGACTATGTGGTCGTGAAGATCCCGCGCTGGCCCTTCGATAAATTTTCTGATGCCGACCGTAGGATTGGTACACAAATGAAGGCGACCGGAGAGGTTATGGGTTTGGGCCGCAATTTGGAGACGGCCCTCTTAAAGGCGGTGCGCTCCCTTGAAACGAAAGCCTACGGCATCCTGCTCGAAGAGATGGCGTACATCGACGATGAACTTCTTCGGAAAAGATGCAGCCTGCCGGAAGATAATCTGCTCTTCGTGATCGCGGAAGCTTTCCGCAGGGGATGGACTGTAGATGAAATTAATCAGTTAAATGCGTGGAATCCTTACTTTTTGAAGAAAATAGAAGGGATTGTCAGGACATCCACAGAAATAAAGCAGCAGGTCTGGGATTTAACAGCCTTAACAAAGGCCAAGCGGCTGGGCTATTCCGACCGCGAGATTGCCCGTCTTTGGCATGCAAATGAGCAGCAGGTCTATGATTTCAGGATCCAAAACAGCCTGAAGCCTGTTTTTAAAATGGTCGATACCTGCGCCGGGGAGTTTGAAGCGACGACCCCATACTTCTACTCGAGCTATGATGTCGAGGATGAGGTCCAGCCGACAGATCGACGGAAAGTTGTCGTTCTGGGATCGGGGCCGATCAGGATTGGTCAGGGCATCGAGTTTGACTATTGCTCGGTTCATGCTGTGAAGGCGCTGCGCAAGGCAGGTATTGAGAGTATCATTATCAACAATAATCCGGAGACAGTGTCTACTGACTTTGATACGGCCGATAGGCTTTACTTTGAACCGCTCACGATTGAGGATGTCACGGCAGTCCTCGAGAAAGAAAAACCTGAGGGTATCGTCGTCCAATTTGGCGGACAGACTGCGATTGGGTTATGCAAAGGACTGGCGGAACGCGGTTACCGGATTCTTGGTACGACGGTCGAAGACACGGACAGAGCAGAAGAGAGAGGAATCTTTGATGAAGTTCTGCAGCAGCTGGGCGCTCGCCGGCCCCGCGGCGGATGCGTTTCCAACATGGAAGAAGCTGAAAAGCTTGCAGAGGATATCGGTTATCCGCTGATTGTACGTCCTTCCTATGTGCTTGGAGGAAGGGCTATGCAAATTGTTTATGAGCCTCAGGAACTCCAGGGCGTATTTGCAAGGGCTTTGGCGGATTTTCCGGGACAAAGCATCTGGATCGACCAGTATCTTCTCGGCAAAGAGGTCGAAGTCGATGCGATTTCCGACGGGGAAACCGTCTGCATTCCCGGAATCATGGAACATCTGGAACGGGCCGGCATTCATTCCGGCGATTCGATTGCGGTCTATCCGCCGCAAACGGTTGCAGACAACATCAAAGAAATCATCGAGGACTTAACCATTTCGCTGGCCCGGAGCCTGCGGATCAAAGGCTTATTGAATATCCAGTATGTCATCTATAAAGACCAGGTCTATGTTTTAGAAGTCAATCCCCGCTCCAGCCGTACGGTCCCTTTCTTAAGCAAGATTACCGGCGTGCCGATTGTGGAATTGGCCACCCGGGTTATTCTTGGAGAGAAGCTGGGGAGCATGGGTATTAAATCTGGTTTGTGGCCAGTTGGAGAGAAGGTTGCGGTAAAAGCACCGGTATTCTCTTTCTCAAAGCTGCTGCTCGTTGAACCTTCTCTCGGTCCTGAAATGAAATCAACCGGAGAAGTCATGGGGATTGATTATGATTATGAAAAAGCGCTCCAGAAAGCATTGATGGCCGCCGGCATGCAGATATCGGTTTACGGCACGCTGCTTGCAACCCTAGCCGACCGCGATAAGGAAGACGGGATACGGCTGGTCAAACGTTTTGCCAAACTTGGCTTTAGAATCATCGCCACGGAAGGGACGGCTAAGGCGATTTGCCAGTCCGGTATTGAAGTTGACACGGTTGGTAAACTTCATTCCGGATCAGACGATATCATTGAGAAAATCCGCAAAGGACGTGTCCAGTGTGTCTTAAATACAACCACACACGGCAGAATCATTGCCAGCGACGGTTTTGCGATCCGAAGAAGTGCAGTTGAACACGGCGTACCGTGCTTTACCAGTATGGATACGGCCGAAGCCTGGCTGCATGTTCTGGAGGCCAACATACCGAGCATCGTACCACTCAGCTAGCATAATGTTCTTAAAATAAATAAGCAAATATATACAGCCCATAAGTATCTGGGGTTGGTCTGGGTGTCACAATTCCACTTTCGGCAGCTAGCGCCCTCCATGGCGCTAACAGCCGCGCTCCGCATCCATGCTCCGCTTGACGCTGGAACTTGTGACACCCAGACCTAATATGGGGTAATCAGGCTTGAATGAAATTATTTGAGCAACACTTTCACTAGCTGCAGGATTTATCAACGTAATGGATGGGCAGCGCGTCATCCATCGTGGTGAAAGGCCTTTGCAAATAAAATCGATCTACTAGGAGTGAGCATATCATGGACCTCAAGGAGAAAGTCGTCTTCAATGAAAGGATCGGACATCCCGTCCAGGGTTTGTACAAAGTTGTTTTGAGTGGAGAAGCTGCCAAAACAGCTCGGCCGGGCCAGTTTCTGCATATCCAGGTCACGGATACGAGTGACCCGCTTCTGCGCAGACCACTTAGCATTGCCGGGATCGACCCTGAACGTGGAGAAGTGACCATCTACTACAGAATCAAAGGGAAAGGAACCGAACTTCTTTCAAGGATACCGACAGACCAATATCTAAGTGTTCTGGGACCACTGGGGACAGGCTTTTCAATTCCGGAGAAAGGGGAGCTTCTGCTGATTGCAGGCGGAATAGGGATGTTTCCGCTGTTCTCTGTGATCCAGGCCGCACAGAAAGTTCCAGTAAAGATAAAAGTCCTCTGGGGAGGAGAAAACAAAGATTTTCTGGACAGTGCAGATTTAAATCTGCTGCTGCAAAAAGGTTTGGATGTTGAACTTTCAACACTGGACGGAAGCTGCGGAGAGGAAGGCTTAGTTACAGCACTGCTCGAAAAGTATTTAGCTGATAAAAACACGCAGCAATTACTGAGCAAGGGCCTTCTGCGGGCTGCAGCTTGTGGTCCGAACGGCATGCTGAAGGCTGTCGCGGGGATTTGCCGGAACAACGATGTTCCGCTCGAAGTTTCTTTAGAAGAGCGGATGGCCTGCGGGGTAGGTGCATGTTTGGGATGTGTCTGTACCGTTAGAGATGCAAATGGCGGACTGAAACGAAAACGCGTCTGCAAAGAAGGACCGGTAATGAATGGGCAGGAGGTGGTCTGGGATGCAGACATTTAATCTTGAGACTGATCTGGCAGGATTAAAGCTTAAAAATCCTGTCATCACTGCCTCCGGCACGTATGGCTTCGGTGAAGCCTATGCTCCGTTTTATGACCCCTCCGTTCTCGGCGGGATCACAGTCAAAGGGATTACACCGCTTCCGCGTCTTGGGAATCCTGTACCGAGGCTCGCGGAGACTCCATCAGGCCTACTGAATTCTGTAGGCTTGGAAAATCCCGGACTGGAGGCTTTCTTAAAAAACTATCTACCGGAGCTAGCCTTGCTGGACACAGCAGTGATTGTCAATATCTCGGGTTTTTCACTGGAAGATTATGCGCTGATGGCATCATCCTTCCAACGCGGCTGCGGGATTGCAGCCCTGGAAGTTAACATCTCTTGTCCGAACATCAAACACGGCGGGATGGCTTTCGGAACTGATCCCAAGAGTGCGGAAGAAGTCATCACTGCCGTTAGAAAGGAAACGGATCTGCCGTTGATTGCGAAGCTGTCTCCGAATGTGACCGATATTACAGCGATGGCTAAAGCTGTGGAAAGTGGCGGGGCGGATATCATTTCTTTGATTAATACGCTTCTGGGCATGCAGATTGATCTCAATGCCCAGAAACCGGTGTTGGCCAACACGATGGGGGGGTTATCCGGTCCCGCGGTCCGGCCGGTAGCCGTCAGAATGGTCTATCAGGTCTATCAGGCTGTAAAGCTGCCGGTCATCGGCATGGGAGGAATTTTGACTTGGCAGGATGCTATCGAGTTCATGCTGGCAGGTGCTTCGGCAGTGAGCATCGGAACAGCTAATTTTGGCAATCCGCTTGCGCCTGTTGAAATTCTGGAAGGAATTAAGGCCTATTGCAATCAAAGAGGCTATCAGTCGGTCAAGGAAATCGTCGGACTTGCCCATGGGCAGAAAGGATGAAAAAAATGGAAACTTCACATAGTTTAAATGAAAAGGTCATCGTGGCTTTGGATGTCAATACGAAAGAAAAAGCCCTGGACATTGCCCGGGAACTTGCCGGCTGCGGGTGCTGGCTGAAGGTTGGCCTTGAGCTTTATGCGCTTTCGGGGTTAAGCCTGATTCAGCAGTTCAAAGAGCTCGGATTTAAAATATTTCTCGATCTTAAGCTGCATGATATTCCGACTACCGTCGAAAAAACCCTAAGCGTGCTAACCGCCTCCGGCGTGGATATGATCAATGTTCACTGCAGCGGCGGATACGAAATGATGGCCAGAGCGGCCGAGGTCGGCCATAAGGCCGGCAAAACCATTATCGGCGTAACCGTCCTTACAAGTATGGGACAGGAAGACTTGACATCGATCGGGGTGCAGGGCAGTACGCAGGAGCAGGTACTGAAACTGGCAATGCTCGCCAGGAAAGCAAATTTGAACGGGGTCGTTTCTTCCGCGCAGGAAGCAAAAATTCTCCGGGAGGAATGCGGAGAAGATTTTCTTCTCGTAACACCGGGGATCCGGCCGGCCTGGAGCGAAAAAAATGACCAGGTGCGGGTTCTTACCCCGCGCATGGCCCTGGAAGCCGGAAGCTCTTATCTGGTAGTCGGCAGACCGATTACCTTGAATGAGAATCCCAGGGAAGCCATAGAGCACCTATGGGATTAAAATAGGAACAGTATTTGTATTGACAGGATTTGGCTATCGTTATATAGTTGTGACGTTAAAAGTTGACATATGTTGATATATTGTTTGAACCTATATTTTGCAGTATAAAAATGACAGCATGAACTTGACGGCATGAAAAAAATCATGAGGTTAGGCAATTCATGAGGTTTGAGCGTTTACGTAAATACTTTACGATTGTTCCAAAAGAAAATAAGGATGAATTTTCGCGTCAGCTTTGGAAAGAAAATTTCTTAAAGCTAATTGTTATTGCGGGATTCTTTAGCATTTGTGAAAGTTCACTGCTGATCTTTTTTCCGCGTGCGGTCGCAGACGTTAAAATTAGCATATTAATTTTTGTTTCGATTAGTTTGCTGATGCTTCCGCTTCTTATTCAAATATACCGGAAATACGACGTTTACAGAAAGGAAATCATCTATTGCACAGAAGTCGGGTATTTAATCATTTTACTGGTTTTTGGCTGCGCGCTTAGTATTTTGCCTCAAAATGAGCTTGTATCAATCAATCCATATATTATTGCAGTATTTGGTATAGCAGCTTTTATCTATTTACCTCCTTTGACAAGTTTGGTCTTGTATTCTTTCGTCTATCTTTTCTTTTTTCTGGTCATTCCCTACTATCAGCCGAATGATTATATTGTTGAGATTTTGCGTATCAATGCTTTCATTATGAACTTGTGTGCCTGGATTTTTTCCAGGATGGTATTCAGAATCAGATTATTTTCCTTGATTTATAAGAAAGAAGTTGAAGCCAAGAACACAATATTGGCCGACCTGTCCGTCCGCGATTCGATGACATCCCTATATAACCATGAAAATCTCTTTCTGAAACTCAAGGAAGAGATTGAACGTGCCAAACGGATTGATTATCCACTGTCTATCATTATGATGGATATCGATGATTTTAAAGACATCAACGACCGGTTCGGTCATCAATGCGGAGACGATGTCATCATCCGTGTTGCCGGGATATTGAATCAGGCATGCCGGAGTACCGATATTATCGGCAGATATGGCGGGGACGAATTCGTCATTATCCTACCTGATACTGCCTCGGATGAGGTTTTATTCCTGGCGGAACGGCTGAGATATAAGATAGCGCTAGCTGATTTTCGGGAAGGCATACATATAACCGTAAGTGGAGGAATCAGTGAGCTTAAAGAAGAATCGGCCGAGGAACTGATCAAAAAAGCTGACCTCCAGCTGTATAAAGCGAAAGCCAACGGTAGGAACCGGTTTGAAGCAGGATCTCTGGTAGACGATGTCCAGGGAAGCTTGTGGGCTAATTTCAGAGGATGATAACGCCATTGAACTCTACCCTGTTGCGTCCTTGTTCCTTGGCTCGGTAGAGAGCGTTATCCACCTTCTTGATCCAGGAATCTATGTTATCGGTATTGGCTAGTTCGGCGACCCCGATGCTTGTCGTGATTTCTCCGACTTCCTGGAACAGGTGTTCCGCAATCAGCTCCCTGAGCCTGTCGGCGTACTGCACGGCGTTTCCGGCCCGAAGGTGAGGCGCCAGGATCAGGAATTCCTCCCCTCCCCAACGTGCTAAAGAGTCAAAGCTTCGGATATTATCCCGCAGAAGGTTCACAAACTCAATTAAGGCCTGATCCCCAGCCTGATGTCCGTAATTGTCGTTGATCAATTTGAAGTGGTCAATATCCAGAAGCAGCAGGGAAAGCGGATACTTGTTACGTCTGGAACGTTCAATTTCAATTACCGAATTCTTCAGAAAGCATCTTCGGTTCCAAATATTTGTGAGCTGGTCGGTGAATGCTGATTTCTCCAATTCAGCATTCACTTTTTTTAAAGCTTCAGCTGTGCGTTTGTGCTCTTTCAGTTCTTTGCTCAGAGAGTGGATCAGCTTGAGATTTTGGATAACCGTGCTGAGCTGCCCGCAAACAGCCTGCAGCAATTCCTTATCTTTGGCTTTGAAAGGCTTATTATGCTTATTAATCAATCCAATGCCGCCGATCGTTTTTTGTTCAAATATGATCGGAAAAGCCATTTCATCAGTAAAGCCATAATCAAAAAATAACTGTTTAATGCTTTCATCAATTTTAGTTTTTTCCGTATACTTGGCGTATGCCACAAAGTCTGATGTAAGACTTTGACCGATAAAACCGACATACTGCGGCAGAATTTCTATTTTGCGGATAATCTCTTTGGGCAGTCCAAGCGTATAATATAACGCCGAGCTTTGCAGGTAGTCATCATAAAAGTAAAACACAAAAGCATCAAATTCAAACGTGCTTTTCATAATACCGGCAGCTTGTCGGATGAGTCTGTTAATGTTCTTTTCACTTGTCGTCGCCTGATAAATATTATATAAGACCTCAAGACGGTTGTACGTCTCTTTTAATTCTTCCTCTACCTGGACCCGGTCCGTGATGTCGCGGACAATGGATGTAGCGAGATATTTATTACCGACCAATTGTCTGACTGTGCTTAGTACTTCGACCGGGATGAGATGACCGTCCTTATGTTTGTGAAATGTCCGGAAAAGAGAAAGTCCTCCGTAATCAACATATTCAATAATGTTTTGGTCAATTCCGCCCGCAACAATAGGGGCAAAGTCCCTAATATTGAAGGTGAGCAGCTCTTCTCTGGTGTAGCCCAATGTCCGGCAGGCGGCTTCATTGACGAAAGAGAGGTTTCCTTCGTCATCGGCCCAGAACACGCTATCGGGTATTTTTTCAAGGCTCATGAAGGCATATAGAAGTTTTTCTTCTTTATCCTGCTCACTTTTGAAATAGACATCAAAATCCTGAAATAGCATTTAAACCACCTTGGTAAATGATCTATTATTTTCTAATCATAAATAATAGATTATTTTAGTTTTTAGATATTATCAAATAGTGATTACTAGTAAATAAAAGAAATGTAAAATCAAGTAAGAAATATTTCTGTAATCTATTATATAACAAAAAATAATAAATATAATAACTATTTTTGTAAATAATGCGGCAAACGTTTTAAGTATGAAAACATTGTTTGTAGCCATCGAAGATATCCTATTCTTCAAGAGCAGCTTGGTAGGCAGTACGGAAATGCTCCTTTCGCAAATGAACAGAACAAAATTTGAGATAGATTCCACACCAAAATAGTTCCTTTTTTCTGAATCAATGTGGTAGAATATTTTAAGTGCCATAATACATGTAAAATTCATTGTACTGGTATTTCACGGATAAATTCAGAAATCACATTTTGGAAGGTGGAATAAACGTGTCTGATCATTCAACGACTGAAAGATTAAATGAAAATGACATTCTCGATATTTTCAAGGAGACCGGAGCGCTGCTTCAAGGTCATTTTCTTCTTACTTCAGGGAAACACAGCGCGCGTTACATGCAGTGCGCTCAGGTACTTCAGTATCCGAGGAAAGCTGCAGTACTCGGAAAGGATCTGGCCGGAAAGTTTGGAGGAATGGAGATCGAAACCGTTATTGGTCCTGCGATGGGCGGGATTGTCGTCGCCCATGAGGTTGGCCGGAACTTAGGGGTAAAAGCGATCTTTACCGAAAGGCAGAATGGGGAAATGGCGCTCAGGAGAGGATTCAAGCTTGAACCTGGCGAAAAAGTCCTCGTGGTCGAAGATGTTATCACGACCGGCGGATCGGTTAAAGAAGTCATCAATATCGTCAAGGAAGCCGGTGCAGTTCCGGTCGGTGTAGGCGTGCTTGTGGACCGTAGTGGTGGCAAAGCTGATTTTGACGGACTTTTGCTGCACAGCTTGATCCAGATGAATATTGAAGCTTATGAGCCGGATGATTGCCCGCTTTGCAAGCAGGGTATCCCGTGGGAGAAACCTGGGAGCCGGGGAATAAAATAAACCTAAACAAGTAAAGAATTTGATATTTAGGTAGGACTCCGTAATACATAGTCGCTTTCGGCTTCTTGTGCTCTCCTTGGCACGTCGCTCCTTGCCATCCTTGGCATCGCGACATTAGGCCATCCGTGGCCGTCAAAAAGCCGCGCTCTGCATCGTACTTCGCAGACGCTGGCTATGTATTACGGAGTCTATTTTATGGTATTTGCGAAGTTTTCTCTAGCTATTGAACGCTGATTATCGAGTTATCTGTTGTTCGGTAGCTAGGAGCCGCTCGATAGCATCCTGCTCCGGTGTCAATAGAAGAGACCAGTTTTGCTCATAAACAACCATCCCGGGTTTGGCCCCCCGGGGTTTTTTGATTTGCCGGACGTGAGTATAGTCGACAGGGACATGGGAAGACCCCCTGGCCTGGCTGAAATAAATGGCCAGTGCCGCAGCATCGAGCAAGGTATTATCGTCCGGGAACTCCTCCTCTTCAGACAGAGGAACAATGACATGGGAACCCGGAATATTCTTGACGTGGAGCCATAGATCGCCCGGCTTCGCTTCCCGCCAGGTCATCCGGTCATTTTGCTTATTGTTGCGTCCGACCAAAATGGTTTTGCCGCTCTTAGACAGATAGACATGTGGCTGAGAGAAAGAATTCTGTTCTTTTCCAGCAGACGGTTTCTTTTTCGTCACATGCTTATCCTGTTTTTTGGAGATATACCCTTGATCAATCAGTTCCTGATAGATTTCATTAAGTTCGATATCGTTTTCAGCTTGATCAATGCTTAAAGTGAGCGTCTGAAGATAATTCATTTCTTCCTGGGCAGTTTCTTGCAATGGTTCAGTTTTCCTGATTGTTGCTTTGGCCTTATTGTAGGTCTTGTAGTAGCGCTGCGCATTATCAATGCCGGTCAGGTTTGGGTCAAGCCCAATGGTAACAGGTTTGTAATCGGGATCGGTATAGTCTTCTACGGTAACTTCCTCCATACCCGGTGAAAGCTGATAGAGATTGGCCGTCAAAAGTTCTCCTAGTTTTTGAGCTTTCAGCCCTTTTTGAGCCTTGGAGATTGTCTCGCGATAGATGCCGTCTTTCTTGCTGACGTGCGCAAAATGATCCTGGACAATCTTACGGAGCGAGCCTTTTTTGGCCTCATTCTTCTGACTGGTCATTCTTTGGGTGTAATACAAATCTACCGCGTCATTTAGGAACGACGTTTTCTGAAGTTTGAGACCTTCGTACTGCACATACGGAATAAAGGTAAAAGCAGCCGGCATGTTCTTGTCCCGTCCGGACTGATAATATACGCACGGATCAACGGCTGTATCCTGTTTGGCCAGCAGGAAAAAGGAATAAGCTTGGAAAAGACGGCTCAGGTCAATTTGTCCGCAGTTGTCAAGAAGCACATCTAGCTCAAGACAAGCCCTCAGAACAAGCTCTTTGGCCAGTTCAGGGCTGATACCGTCAAACAGATTCACCAGGACATCACAGACTTTCCGGTCAAGCGGGTACCCAAGGATGACTGACATCCATTTTTGTTCATCGCTGACAGCTTCGGCTTTATGCTGGGAAGGCGGTGAGATATACAATCTTCCGGGAAGCACTTCCCGGTGTCTGCTCAGGAGATGGGAATACCGTCTGATTCCGTCCAGAACAATGTTGGTCTGAGGATCGACTAAAATCAAATTGCTGTGCTTGCCCATGACTTCCAGGATAAGCTGATAATCTTGAAGATCGCCTCTTTCATTGTAATTCTGTACGGTCAGGGTAATGATGCGTTCCAGTCCGGACTGGCTGATCCCGATAATCTTGCCGCCTTCGAGATGTTTGCGTAGAATCATGCAGAACATCGGAGGTGAGACAGGATTTTTTTTATTTTGCTCAGTCAGATGCAGTCTGGCGGAAGTGCTGCCGGCATTTAACAGCAGACGCAAATTTTTTCCGGGACTCCGCAGTAAAAGATGGACCTCCTCTTTTTCAGGCTGCTGAATTTTATCAATACGCGTTCCAACCAGAACCGGCTCAAGCTCTTTCAATAGATGATAGAGTGTAATACTGTCAAGGGCCATATCGTTAACTCCTTCAAACTTAAATGTTTTCTCGGCAGGGCTAGTCAACCCATAGACGTCGAAAGCGGCTATATATTATGGATCCTTATCCTAGAATGAACAATGAAGAGGCAGAAAAATTCAATATCAGTATAACACAAATCCGGGAATTTTTTCTGGACAGGCCGAATAGCATGTACTAATGGAAATGAAAAGGAGGAGCAGGAAATGCAGCGGCAAGTATGGCATATATTAACCGGCGGAGAAATATGCAAAGGATTTAGAGTAGATCCTGAAAAGGGTCTTAGTGATAGGGAAGTCAGCCGGCGGCTGGCGGAATTTGGTCCGAATTCTCTGGTTGTAAAAAAAGGGGTTAACCCGGTTTTCTTATTTTTGGGTCAGTTTAAGGATTTCATGGTTCTGGTGCTGATGGTTGCTACGCTCATTTCAGGTCTGCTGGGGGAAATTGCGGACGCAGTAACCATTCTGGCTATTGTTTTTCTGAATGCAGTACTCGGCTTTATTCAGGAATACAAGGCGGAAAGGTCCATGGAATCGCTGCGTTCCCTGACGGCACCGGAGGCGATGGTTCTGCGTAATAGTAGGACGGAAAAGGTACATGCATCCGGCTTGGCTCCGGGGGACATTCTCATGCTGGAAGCAGGTGACCGGATACCTGCCGATATCCGATGGCTGAACACTTCAAACATCCGTGTGGAAGAATCAGCGCTGACCGGAGAATCCCAACCGGTCGCTAAAATGAACCAGCCTTTGACTGACGAATACAGTTCGGTTGCCGACCGGAAAAACATGGGATATATGGGAACCGTGGTTGTGAACGGGAGGGGACTTGGGATCGTTATAGCCACAGGCATGAATACCGAGATGGGTATGATTGCCGGAATGATTCAGGAGGTGAAGGAGGAAGAGACGCCTCTGCAAAAAAGGCTGGCTCAGCTTGGGAAATGGCTGGTCACGATCAGTCTTGCCGTCTGTGTTGTTGTCGTGGTGACAGGAGTTTTACAAGGAGAAAGCTTCGAAAAAATGTTTTTTGCCGGAGTATCTCTGGCAGTCGCCGCGATTCCTGAAGGTCTCCCGGCAATTGTTACGGTTGCGCTGGCAATCGGTGTGCAGCGGATGGTCAAACGCAATGCAGTGATCCGAAAGCTTCCGGCTGTGGAAACCCTGGGCTGCGCGACTGTAATCTGCTCAGATAAGACCGGAACGCTGACCCAAAATGAAATGACGGTTCGGCGGATTTTTTGTGATAACCAAGTCATTACGCTGACGGGTCAGGGGTATGACCCCAAAGGCGATTATCATGGCGCTGACCCGTATAAGGATAAAGGCCCTCTGAAAGAACTGCTAAGGTGTGCAGCCCTGTGCAATAATGCTGTATTAACCAAGAAAGGAATTCAGGTGGCAGGACTTTTCAGAGGCAAAGGTCAGGACAGCATCTGGGGAATCGAAGGTGATCCGACGGAAGGCGCCCTTCTGGTTGCAGCCGCCAAAGCGGGAGTCTGGCGGGAGGCTTTGGAACGGAAGGAACAAAGGGTTGCGGAAATCCCTTTTGAATCGGAACGGAAAAGGATGACGGTTATTTATAAGAATAAGGAGGAATATAAAGCCTACGTCAAAGGAGCGCCGGATGTTGTTCTGGGACTATGCTCGCGGGAGATGACGAAGGATGGCGTGGTGGAACTGACCTCCGAAAGAAGAAAGCAAATTCTGTTTTACAATGACGAGATGGCATCGCATGCACTCAGGGTTCTGGCGCTTGGGCTGAAAGATGTCCGGCGCGGCGAACCAAACGGTGATGTGGAAAATGATCTAATATTCCTGGGTTTGACCGGGATGATTGATCCACCACGTACGAGTGCGGTGAAAGCGATAAAAGTATGCCAGGCTGCCGGGATAAAGCCAGTCATGATTACCGGGGACCATAAGCTGACGGCGCAGGCTGTCGCGAAAGAACTCGGAATCATTCGCGGATTTAATGAACGGGTCGTTACCGGAATAGAACTTGATCAAATGACAGATGAAGATCTAAGCCACATGGTCATGAATATTTCGGTGTTTGCCCGGGTCGCACCAAGGGATAAACTTAGAATCGTCAGGGCTTTAAAAAAGAACGGCCAAATTGTGGCGATGACCGGAGACGGCGTCAATGATGCCCCCGCTGTGAAAGAAGCGGATATTGGAGTCGCCATGGGGCAGACCGGAACCGATGTCACCAAAGAGGCGTCGGCCATGGTAATCTCTGATGACAATTTTGCGGCGATTGTCGCAGCGGTCGAAGAAGGAAGAGGAATTTATGACAATATCCGAAAGTTTATCCGGTATCTTCTTTCCTGCAATCTCGGAGAAGTGCTGACCATGTTTCTGGGAACACTTACAGGGCTACCGCTGCCTTTGCTGCCGATACAGATTCTGTGGGTCAATCTGGTTACGGACGGTTTGCCGGCGATGGCTTTGGGGGTGGACGGAACAGAGCCGGATATCATGAAGAGGGTTCCGCGTCAGCCGGAGGAAAGTGTATTTGCGCGGGGATTAGGGCAAAAGATTCTAATCAGGGGAACGATTATTGGTTTAGCGACACTCTTTGTATTTGTCATCGGTTTATGGTACGGCGTCGGTCTTTTAGCGGCACGGACCATGGCGTTTACCACGCTTGTTTTTTCTCAGCTTTTTCATGTCTTTGATTGCAAGTCGGAACGCCGCGGAATCTTTGAGGTTGGTATATTTTCCAATCCATTGCTGGTCGTGGCAGTAGCAATCTCTGTTACCATGCAGCTATCGGTAATCTATCTTCCGGCTTTGCAGGTAATTTTCAAGACCACAGCGCTGGTCGGCTGGCAATGGCTTGTCATTCTGGTGGCTGCCGGCGGACCCAGCTTAATCATTGGCCTGACACGACTTATTCGGAACAGGTATCAGCCAGCTAAATCCAGCCCAAATTTTAGCTTTAAGAAAAGCGTTCACTAACTCTAAAATATGTCTCCGTAATGGATGGACAGCGCTAAGCGGAGCATGGATTGCGCAGTGCGGGATTTTGTGTCAGGGATGACACAATGACCGAAAGCGGCCATCCATTATGGAGACTGACCCGAACATAGCTGCGTATTATTGCAGCTTACGGGACCTACGAATTAATCTACCATAATGAAAACATACATTATGTATACTTCAGACAAAAATATTGACCCTTTGCTGTTCTCATAGTATTCTTAAAGAAACTTGGCTGGCGCGGCCCACGGGTTTTTGCGATTTGGTCATTTTTCGAACAGACTCTGTAAAAGGCAGCGAGAGGAGAACCCTTTATGGATTTTGTGAAAATGCATGGTCTGGGAAACGATTTTATCTGCCTGGATCATTTTCTTTTTCCGACGGGTATGGATTATGCCGAAACCGCTGTCCAGCTTTGCCACAGACAATTCGGCGTCGGCGGTGACGGTCTTATTGTGATTCTGTCTTCCGATGTAGCCGATGCAAGGATGAGGATATTTAATTCAGACGGTTCTGAACCGGAGATGTGCGGCAATGGCATACGCTGTTTTGCCAAATATGTTTATGAAGCCGGTTACGTTCAGAGAGATTCGCTTAAGATAGAAACGTTGGCTGGAGTTCTGAATGTCAAACTGGAGATCTGCCGGGGAGCTGTACACCATGTTACGGTTAACATGGGCGAGCCGTGTCTTGATCCCATTAAGATACCTGTTTTGGCCGGAACGGACACTGCACTTAACCAAAAACTTGAGGTTGCCGGGCAAGAAGTTATTTTTTCGGCGGTATCGATGGGAAATCCGCATTGTATTATTTTTACCGAGGATTTGGAATTGCTTCCATTTGAAACGCTGGGTCCTGCGATCGAGAAACACCCGCTGTTTCCGAGAAAAACAAATGTGGAGTTTGTCAAGGTAGACAATTCAGGTGAAATAACCGTTAAGGTGTGGGAACGCGGAGTCGGCCCAACGCTGGCCTGCGGAACGGGAGCCTGCGCATCTGTGGTTGCAGCAGTACTGGCTGGTAGAACCGGTAGAACTGTGATTGTTCATTTGCCCGGGGGGGACCTGAAGATTGAATGGCAGGAAGGTCAGCAAGTCCATATGACGGGTCCAGCAGTCTGTGTTTTTCGCGGAAGTACGCTTGAATCATAAGACATCATCATACTTGAATGACTACTATAGTAAAGACTACATCAGGGAATTATAACTACATATTTACAGGAGAGTGAATAGAATGGCTTTTGTCAATGAAAATTATCTTAAACTGCCTGGAAGCTATCTCTTTTCGGAAATAGCCCGCCGGGAAAAGCAATTCAGACAGGAAAACCCGGACTGTGACTTAATAAAAATGGGTATTGGTGATGTGACCCGCCCGCTTCCGCCAGCCGTCATCGAAGCAATGCATCAGGCTGTCGAGGAAATGGGCCAGCAGAAAACCTTTAGAGGATATGGCCCAGAACAGGGATATGAGTTCCTGATTGAAAAAATCATTGAGCACGATTTCAAGCCCCGCGGTGTGGACCTGGCAGTTAACGAAGTGTTTATCAGTGACGGGGCCAAGACGGACACCGCCAATTTCCAGGAGATATTTGGCATGGGCAATATCCTGGCTGTTACAGACCCGGTTTATCCGGTTTATGTGGACAGCAATGTCATGGCTGGACGTACCGGTATTTATAACAACGACAAAGGGCAGTTTGAAGGAATCGTTTATCTTCCCTGTAATCAGGAAAATGGACTGAAACCGGCGCTTCCCAGCACGAAAGCAGATATGATCTACCTGTGCTATCCGAATAATCCGACTGGAACGACACTTTCGGCTGAAGAACTGAAGAAATGGGTCGATTATGCACGCGATCATAAGGCCATCATCTTATTTGATGCTGCGTACGAAGCTTTCATACGGGAAGACGGTGTTCCCCATAGTATTTTTGAAATCGAAGGTGCGCGCGAAGTGGCCGTGGAATTCAGGAGTTTTTCCAAGACGGCTGGTTTTACCGGGACTCGCTGCGCATATACCATCGTTCCAAAGGAAGTCATGGTCTATGATTCCAAAGGAGAAGCGCACAGTCTGAATAAATTATGGCTTAGAAGGCAGACCACAAAATTCAATGGAGTATCTTATCCGATCCAGGCTGCCACTGCTGCCGTATTTTCTGAGGCAGGGAAACAACAGGTCAAAGAAACCATTGATTATTATATGGATAATGCCGCAATTATCCGGGCTGGTCTCGAAAAAGCGGGATATACCGTCTTCGGCGGTGTGAATGCACCGTATATCTGGCTAAAAACACCGGGACAGATGGGGTCCTGGGAATTCTTTGACAAGCTGATGAAAGAAGCCAATGTTATCGGAACACCCGGAGCCGGCTTCGGTGCGAGTGGGGAAGGATTCTTCCGGCTGACGGCTTTCAATACTAGGGAGAATACGGAGAGGGCCATTGAAAGGATAAGGACCAGAATAGTATAGAGCTATTAAGCAGGATGAAACAATCCATTGTTTGAGAACGTGATTTAATTGAGGGGCTGTTTGTCTCCTCAATTTTTTTTCTGGTACCTTGTATAACTCTAAAACGCATGTAAAAGGAGCAAAGCATAGTATTCTTGCCCTTCAGAGTAAAAGAATGGTATGATTGTCGTTAAGGAGTTGAGGGAATTGGCAAATAGTATGACTGGTTTTGGCAGAGGGGAAGCTCAGGGACTCGGAGTCCAGATTTCAGTAGAAATGAAGTCAGTGAACAATCGCTTCCTGGAAGTCCTAGTGAAACTACCAAGAAACTTGAATATCATTGAGGAACGTTTTCGTAAAGCCGTGCAGGAAAAAGTCCAGCGGGGCCGCGTTGATATTTACGTGAATATCAAGGAAACGGAAGAAAAAAAGAGATTAGTTAAGGTTGACAAAGATTTAGTGCTGTCGTATGATAATTCTCTGAAGGAATTGGCAAATTTGCTCAATACCACGTATAAGAGCGATCTTTTTAGTCTGGTTTCGTTCCCTGAAGTACTCAGTGTTGAAAACGAAGAGACGGATGCAGAAGCCTTGTGGCCATATCTCAATATGGCTTTACAGGAGGCGCTGAACCAGTTAATTCAAATGCGTAGGACTGAAGGGGAGAGACTGGCCAAGGATTTGCTGAAAAAATTAGATGACCTTTCCGGAATGGTTGATCAAGTAACTGTAAGAGCGCCGCAGGTTGTGGCGGAATATCAGGAAAAATTAAGGGAAAGGCTTGCGGCGCTTCTGGCGGACACTTCGCTGGATGAAGCTAGACTGATTACCGAAATTGCCATTTTTGCCGACAGGTCTTCTATTGAGGAAGAGCTGGTCAGGCTCGGGAGTCATTTTGAACAATTTACCAAAGCCTTTTCAACCAATGAGCCGATTGGACGGAAACTTGATTTTCTGGTTCAGGAAATGAATAGAGAGATTAATACCATTGGATCTAAGGCGAATGATCTGGAAATTTCACATATTGTTGTCCAAGGGAAAAGTGAACTGGAGAAAATCCGGGAACAGGTTCAGAATATTGAGTAACACGATGAAAAAGAGCAATAACGCGGTATGCAGCGTATTGAATATGGGAGGTATAGGAATTGGATATCAAATTGATTAATATAGGATTTGGCAATATTGTATCGGCTAACAGAATTATCTCGATTGTAAGTCCGGAATCAGCACCCATTAAGCGAATTATTCAGGAAGCGCGCGATACAGGAATGCTCATCGATGCCACCTATGGGCGAAGGACGCGTGCCGTCATTATGTGTGACAGCCACCACGTAATTTTGTCGGCTGTTCAGCCTGAAACGGTTGCCCATCGTCTGACCGCCAAAGAATCCAGTAGTGAGGATCCGGTTGATTAATATGGAAGACAAAGGGCTGCTGATTGTGGTCTCAGGTCCTGCAGGAGTTGGAAAAGGAACGCTGTGTAAGCGGCTTTTTGCCGAGTGCGGTGATCTGGAATATTCTATTTCTGTAACGACCAGGGCACCAAGACCGGGAGAAACAGAGGGAAAAGAATACTATTTTCGTTCCAGGGATCAATTTCTTAAAATGGTTGAGAATAATGAGTTTCTGGAATGGGCAGAGTTTTGCGGAAACCTGTATGGAACCCCAAGATTTCATGTGGAAAGTGTCCTGAAGAGAAACAAGACCATCTTACTGGAAATCGATATGCAGGGAGCAAAAATTGTCAAAAAGGCTTTTCCGGATGGTGTGTTTATTTTCATTGTTCCGCCTTCCCTGGAAGAGCTCGCTGAAAGGCTTTATGGAAGAGGAACGGAAACACCTGAGGTCATGCAGCGCAGACTAGCACAAGCCGTTCTGGAAATGAAAAATATGAAGGATTATGATTATGCTGTTGAGAACGACGAAATTGGCACTGCGGTAGAAAAGCTTAAGAGTATTATGATTGCAGAAAAATGCCGGGTGAGTTCAAAGCCGTAATAATTTTAAAGTCGCTCTAATTTGAAGGAGGAATAACGATGAAGCAGCCTTCTTTGGATGTTCTGATGTCCCAGGCAGACAGTAAATATACCCTAGTGGTGGCAGCTGCCAAAAGGGCCAGGGTACTCATGAACAATTTGGATGCAAGTGAATTTAAAGATACAAAACCTGTTAGCAGGGCTTTGCTTGAGATTGCAGACGGAAAAGTCTATCCTGACTTTTTTGATAAGGTAACGTCAGATGCTTTGCGGTAAACGTGTGCTTCTGGGCGTAACAGGCAGTATTGCTGCCTACAAAGCGGTCGACATTGCCAGCAGACTGGTGAAAAGCGGTGCAGAGGTCTTTGTCGTGATGACAAAATCAGCGACAGAGCTCGTTGCGCCTTTGACATTTAGAAGCATATCAGGACAGCCGGTTTATACGGAAATGTTCACGGAACCTAAAATGTGGAACATTGAACATATTTCTCTGGCCCAGAAGGCAGACATCACCTTAATCGCTCCGGCGACAGCCAATATCATTGCGAAGATGGCTGTCGGTCTTGCTGATGATTTTCTTTCTACCGTCTTGCTGGCTGTCAATAATCCAATCTTTGTAGCTCCGGCGATGAATCATGCCATGTATCATCACCCTGCAACGCAGCAGAATCTGGGGATTCTTCAGCAACGGGGTATTCATATGATCGGGCCAGCCAAAGGATACCAAGCCTGCGGGACAGAAGGCGACGGCAGGATGAGTGAGCCTGCGGAGATCATTGATTTCCTTCAGAATTTTATGTTAAACCGGGAAATCATGAAAGGCCGGAAAGTGCTAGTTACGGCCGGCGGCACCCGCGAGGAACTTGATCCGGTCAGATATCTTGGAAATTACAGCTCAGGCCGCATGGGCTATGCAATTGCTGAGGCGTTTGCTGAGGCAGGCGCACAGGTGACCCTGGTCAGCGGCCCCTCGGATATCCTGCCCCCGTTCGGCGTGGAAACGGTCCGGATTATTTCAGCGGAAGAGATGTATCTGGAAGTTATGACACGATATGCGGAACAGGATATCGTCGTCAAAGCAGCTGCTGTTGCTGATTTTCGACCTGCAGTCCGCAATGAGCAAAAGATCAAAAAAGACGGAGAGTCTGTTATCTTAGAATTAGTTCCGAATCCAGATATTCTGTCAGCTTTGGGAGCTCGGAAGAAACACCAGTACTTGGTTGGCTTTGCTGCCGAGACCCAAAATGTAATTGAAAACGGTCTGGAAAAGTTGAAACGCAAAAAGGCCGATATGCTTGTAGTCAATGATGTCACAGCACCTGGCGCAGGTTTTGGCACAGATACCAATATTGTTAGTTTTCTTTATCCCGATGGCAGAAAAATAGATCTGCCCAAAATGAGCAAGCTGGATGTCGCCAGAAGGTTGGTGCAAGAGATTGCCTTGAACAAAGGTATTGGATCAAAGGAGTGATTTTGGATGGGTTACAAATTATTTACCTCAGAATCTGTTACCGAAGGACATCCCGACAAAATATGCGATCAAATTTCGGATGCAATTCTTGATGCCGTCCTGTGTCAGGACAGAGAAGCAAGAGTTGCCTGTGAAACATCTGTGACAACCGGGCTGGTTCTGGTAAGCGGCGAGATTACCACCCATTGTTATGTGGATATTCCAAGAGTCGTAAGGGAAACCATCAGACAGATTGGATATACGAGAGCCAAGTATGGCTTTGACGCAGATACATGTGCGGTGCTGACCTCGATTGGAGAGCAGTCCAGTGATATTGCCTTAGGCGTTAACAAAGCACTGGAGGCAAAAATATCCGAAGAAGATATCAGTGAGATCGGTGCAGGAGACCAGGGGATGATGTTTGGCTATGCGACAAACGAAACCGAAACATTCATGCCGGTGCCGATTGATCTTGCGCATAAGCTGGCCCGCAGGCTAGCTGAAATCCGTAAGGCGGAAGTGCTGAACTATTTAAGACCTGACGGTAAAACGCAGGTTACCGTTGAATACGAGGACGGAAAACCCAAAAGGATCGATACGATTGTAATTTCGACCCAGCATCATCCTGAGGTTTCCCAGGAGCAGATCAAAAATGACCTTCTGGAACATGTCGTAAGACCAGTGGTTCCATCTGAAATGTTGGATGAGAATACCCGTTATTATATCAACCCGACGGGCAGATTTGTGATTGGCGGGCCTCAGGGTGATGCAGGACTTACCGGCAGAAAAATTATCGTTGACACCTATGGCGGTATGGCTAGACATGGTGGCGGGGCGTTTTCCGGAAAAGATCCTACGAAGGTTGACCGGTCCGGGGCTTATGCCGCGCGCTATGTGGCCAAAAATGTTGTCGGAGCGGGCCTAGCTGACCGCTGTGAGATTCAGATCGCCTATGCGATTGGGGTTGCGCGTCCTGTCTCCATTTCAGTTGAAACATTTGGGACGGGTAAGGTCAGTGATGATAAGATCATCACGCTGATTAATGAAACGTTTGATCTTCGTCCGGCTGCAATCATCAACACTCTGGATCTCCGCAGACCAATCTACAGACAGACCGCGGCCTACGGGCATTTTGGCCGCAATGACCTTGACCTCCCGTGGGAGAAGCTTGATAAAGTCGAACAATTAAGGAAACTGGCCGGACGCTGAAACGTTGTTAAGCTTCCAATAGAAATAAGCTATAGCAGAGAAAAATTATCGATATTAGTAGAAGAATAACAGACTGCAGAGGGTGTCGTGGGAATCCAGGGCATCCTTTTTATGTTGATAACAGGAAAAATTACAATTTTTTATGGTGAGCGGTCAAAGTAAATGCAACCTTTGACAGAGTAAATATAGTGGGGTTTCATTGAGTCTGTCAAAATACTGGGAATAACAGGTATAGTACCTGTTAAAAATAGCCGATTCAGATTATATGGAGTGAAAATCTGCCAGCCGAGTTCTAAAAAAGAGTATACTAATAAAAGGGGTACCCGGAAATCGTTTTTCGGACAGAGTAACCGCGTCCCCTTGATCAGGATCGGTATGGATGTGTTCTGCGGGTTAAATGATACTGAAATTATTTTTTCAAAAGCGACGGCTTCAGCAGGATTTTATTAGCAGGAATCCTGCTGATTCCCAGGTTTTTAAGGACATCATCGTACCCGTAGATGAAACTAAACACATCCAACGGCGATTTGTCGCCCAGTTTCTCCCTGGAATAGGAGTTGATATGCGACATCATAAGGTCAATATCCCCTTGGCACAGGGCGTCAAACGATGTGCCTTTGGGCAATATTTTCCTAATGAACTCGTGGTTCAACTCCACGTTGGGCTTCTGGTATGATGCGAATGGGTCGCAGTAGTACAGCCGCGTCCTGCGGCGGCCCTGTGCATCATACTCCAAAGCTTTCGGGTTTGAAAACTCTGAACCGTTGTCAGTGAGGCAAACGGAAAGAAGGCGGCTGAACACCTCTCTGCTAAGAGTTTCGTCTAGGCAGTTGAAGACGTCGATAACGGACTGGGAGGTATTGCGTTCCCTGATGAAGGCCAGCATCAAGTCACAGGACTTGAACATCATCGTGAGCAGGACCTTTCCACCGACACGCCCGATAACTGAATCTATCTCAACGACCGGAGCGTCTGATGCTTCCGTAAAGGCCAGGAAGTCGGCGTAGGTGCGGCCAAGCCTGCAGGTGCTGTCGATTTTATGCTCCACCGTTTTGGTTTTTCTGGGCTTAAGGCGGCAGACCCGGGGCATGTCAATGTTTCTCGCCTTAAAGAGTCCGCCGGAAACATAGCGGTAGATGGATTTCTCACTGACGATAAGCCTGTCGGCATTGTGGACTGCGATGTGATGAACAGATTGCCCACGCTGGATGAGGGGACTGATCCATTCGTCAAGGTAGAGCAGTTCATCCTCGGTAATATTTGCACCGGAGCGGGATTCCACCAGCATCTCTCGGTATGCCTCATGAGCATTTCTGTGGAGGTAATACTTTTTCCGTAGGACACACTGGTAAGCTTCAAGACAACCGTTGCAGACATACGGTGGATCATAAAGCCTGTGGCAGCGTCGCTCCTCGAATTCCTCGCATACGGCATTGCAGTAATTACAGCGGGAACACTTTCTTGTGCAATTAGGCTTGTCGGAGCAGATCTGCATTTTTTGGCAGACATTGAGATTGGCGCAGCGGTTATGGATACGGTATGGCGCATATTTATTGCTTTCAATGGCGCGGGCGCGAATTTCACGGGAAATGGTGGATGCGCTTTTTTCAAGGGTGACGGCAATCCGCTTAAGAGATACGCCCTCTCGCAGTAGCTGCTCAATTTGTAGACGCTCCGAATCAGTGAGATGCTTGTTTTTTGCCATGGTAAATTCTCCTTTGACTCAAAGATTCCCGCAGAACACATCCTAAAGTTCTTGTCGGAATATTGCCAGACTAAATGCAATCACTCCCCCATGGGGGAGTGAAGAAAAAGGAGACTTTCGATTGTAAGACTTAATGCCACTATCCTGTTTGAAGATTTAAATGCAATCACCCAGTAATGTATAGGTTGCATTTACAAAGTCAATTGAGGTACAATTTTTTATTAAAGCGCTATTTCAAAATACAGATTCAAATATGGATTATCTTGATATATAATATACCTATTGTTAACAGTTAGCGTTCAAAATAAGTTTGAGGCAGGAGGATGGTAGGATGACTCAGAATGAGTTGTTACTTCATTTAAGAAAGACCGTTGAACAGGTCTTAAAAGCTCCCTACTACAAGAAAAAACTGGCTGAGGTGGGTATCTATTATCCCGGTGATGTCAAATCCCTGGAGGATTTTCGGAAGATACCATTGACGGATAAAGAAGCGTTACGCCAGAATTATCCTTTCGGATTATTTGCCGAGCCATTGGAAAAGATGGTCAGAATCCATGCTTCCTCAGGGACAACGGGAAAACCGACCGTTGTAGGGTATACCCGTGAAGATATTCAGTTATGGGCCAAAATTGTGGCCAACGGTCTCAGAAGGGCTGGCATTACGTCCAACGACGTTGTACAGGTCGCTTATGGCTATGGCTTGTTTACCGGCGGTATGGGACTGCATTACGGATGTGAAGAACTTGGGGCTTTAGTCATTCCGATCTCCGGCGGCAACACCCAGCGTCAGCTGATGCTGATGCGTGACTTTGGAAGTACGGTTCTTTGCTGTACTCCGTCGTACGCACTTTATCTGGCAGACAGTCTGGGGGAAGAGGGTATGACCAAAGAAGACCTGAAGCTGAGGGTCGGGATATTTGGCGCTGAGCCCTGGACAGAACAGATGAGGACAGAGATTGAAGCCAGACTTGGTATTCGGGCGCTCGATATCTATGGATTGAGTGAAACGATGGGACCCGGCGTTTCTTTGGAGTGCCTGAAGGGCGAAGGGCTGCATATCGATGAGAACTTCTACCCTGAAATTCTCGATAAAGACGGAAATGTTCTGCCAGAAGGAGAAACAGGAGAACTTGTTCTTACCAGCTTTAACAAAATGGGTTTCCCCGGACTTCGCTATAGAACGAAAGATATTACCAGCATCACCTATGGAAGCTGTACCTGCGGCCACACCGGCTGGACGATGAAGAGAGTGTCGGCCAGAGTCGATGATATGCTGATTATTCGCGGTGTCAACGTCTTCCCAAGCCAGATTGAAGAAGCGATCCTGTCGGTAGGCGGAATCGAACCGCATTATCTGATTGTTGTGGACCGTGAGGGTAATCTCGATACCCTCGAAGTGCAGATTGAGGTGAATGCGGCAAGCTTCAACGATGAGATCCGGGAACTCGAAGAGCTCCAGCAAAGGCTTCAAACTAAAATACATGAGATCCTTAATATTGCGGCCAGGGTGCGTCTTGTCGAGCCGAAGAGTATCCCGCGCAGCGAAGGAAAAGCGAAGCGTGTAATTGATAAACGCAAGGAAAAACAATTAAGCTAAATTCTCCTAAATGAAAAAAATAAAGGGGGAAAAACATATGTTACAACTGTCAATTTTTCTGGAAAATGCCCAGGGCCGTCTGGCAGACGCACTGAATACTTTAGCTGACCTTCAAGTCAATATCCGCGCGCTGTCCCTTGCTGACACCAAAGATTACGGTGTACTCAGGATTATCGTGGAGAACCCGGAAGAAGTTGCGGAGAAACTCCGGGAGCGCAATTGTGTCGTCAAGATCACCCGGGTCTGGGTGCTAAAAGTTCCCGACAGTCCGGGAGGTCTGGCTGGACAACTGAACAAGCTTGTTGCCGAGGGTGTGAACGTTGAATATATGTATGGTTTTGTGGAAAAGGAAAACGAGCAGGCCCAGGTCGTTCTAAGAGTCAGAGATGCTGAAATCATGCAGGCCGCGATGGACAAACTCGCGCTCAAATGAAGAAAGAAGAAAGTAAGCGATCAAACACAGTATGAAAATATAATAACAATATGAAAAAAACCTGTTTCCTTACAAAAATAAGGAAACAGGTTTTTTGTATAATCCGTTCTGGCATTTAGGAAAATAAATTTAGTACCATTGAAAATTTGTTTTTGGAGGATGATATGCAGGACTTCATTGCGACTTACACCAGCCAAAGAAAAAAACAGGAGACTCGGCAATATCTGCTCGATAATATCACCTATCATCTTGCACCGCTGCTTATCGCATCCAAGCCGGCTGAGCTGCTTACATTTACCACTGCCATCAAAAAAGATGCGCTGGAGGCCTGGGATCAAATCAAAGATAGGCTTTACCCCTATGTGATGGTTCAGGAAATTGTCAGGAATAAAGCTTCTGTCAGCGTATTATTTTATGCAGCAGACAGATTATCTTCAATACTTCAAATCCCTGAGAACCAGCATTTCTTAAGATCACTGGATTATTGTGGGGAGACGGATCAGGATACGGCAATCCGGACTTTAAAACAAAAATGGATCATTGGGCCTTTCCCTCACGAAATCGGACTATTTCTGGGCTTCCCACTGGACGATGTGGCAGATTTTATCTATTTCCCCGATAAAAAACCTCTGCTGACCGGTTACTGGAAGGTCTACCATGCTCCTGAGAAAGCCAGGAGAATATTTCAGGAATACAACGAGGCCAGATATGCATACATCCGATACATGCTCGACGGGAACAAAAGTGAGGGCTTTTTAAAATGCATGGGTCGGAACCGGTTGAAAGGATCTTCAATATAATAAGCTAAAGAATGATTTGCCATGGCCGTCAGGAGGAATTGGGATGTTTAGTTACCAGAAACGTTTACTATATCCGGTTTATGTTGAGCAGAAAAATGAGAAGCTGGCCTGGACCTTATTGGAACATATCGGCGGGAAAGACGGGGAATTTACTGCTTTTACACGTCATATGTATCAGCGCCTGCATGTGATCAATCCATATATTCGTGATCTTTTGGGTATGATTGCTTCGGAAGAGCTTGCGCATATGGAGATCATTGCAGCTGTAGTCAGAAAGCTTGGCCTTGCTGATTTGCCGCTTGCCAATTCCGGGCAGGAGTCCTGGAATATGGAATATGTTGAGAAAAGTACGGATATTAATGAGATGCTCAAAATCGATGAAGAAGCGGAAATCAGGGCGAAGAGACTGTACCTGCGGCATCTCACACTGACTGAGGACACTTCGCTAAAGAAAGTGCTCCAATTCTTAGTCAACCGGGAAGAAGTTCATCAAAGATTACTAAGAAAAAGCGGTGTTCTAGTGGCTCAGGAAGCCAATAATGAGCAGTTCTCGACGCTGATTCATGAATATAAAATGAGTTTGCGCGTAATGAAGTAACAAATTTTCCCTTGGTCAATAAACTATGAGGGGATTATTATGTTATAGGGGAGAGGAAAATGAGTATTGCTATTACCAAAATGAATTATGGTAAACTGGTTGTCGGAATTGATGCGGAGGTTGAGCTCAAAAACGGTAAAAACTGCAGGGGAATCAATTTTGATAATGCAGCAACGACGCCGCCTTTTGTTTCAGTGCTCCAGGAAATCAGCAGTTTTGCACCGTATTATTCGTCAATTCACAGGGGGTCCGGCTACAAGTCCAAATTGTCTTCGGAAAAATATGAAAGTGCCAGGAAAACAGTGATGGATTTTGTGGGTGCAGACCACAAAAGGGATGTGGTGATCTTTGTTAAGAATGCCACAGAGGCTATCAATAAAGTGGCCTTCAGGCTGTCACAGGACGTGGATCCATACATAAAAAGTGTTATCCTTTCAACTTCCATGGAGCATCATTCCAATGACCTGCCCTGGCGGGAAAAGTATGAGGTCGATTATATTGAGGTGGATGAATGTGGAAGGCTAATCTTTAACGATTTTATTGAAAAGCTGGAAAAATATAAAGGCCGGGTCAAGCTGGTAACTGTAGCCGGAGCTTCAAATGTAACAGGTTATGTCAATCCCGTACATCGAATTGCTGAATGGGCTCATAAATATGGTGCAAAGGTCATGGTTGACGGATCACAGCTGCTTCCTCATCAGCCGTTTGATACGAAGCCCTCCGCTTCCAGCAAACATATCGATTTTCTTGTTTTCTCCGCACATAAGATGTATGCGCCTTTTGGGACCGGCGTTCTGATTGGCCCCAAAGACTTTTTCCTGAAGGGAAGCCCCGATTATCAGGGCGGAGGAACAGTCAAAGCTGTAACCCGTGATTTTGTAATCTGGAATGATCCTCCTTCCAAAGATGAGGCCGGAACGCCCAACTTAATGGGCGTGCTGGCCTTGGCCGCAAGTATAAAAACCCTGAGCGCAATCGGGATGCGAAATGTGTACAAGCATGAAAAAACCCTGACATCTCAACTGATTCAGGGATTAAAGAAAATAGACTGTATCGACATATATTGTGCAGAAGATCAAAGTCAGGAACGGGTCGGGATTGTCCCCTTTAATATGAAGGGCATTTATCATGAGAAACTGGCGGATATACTAGCCGGAGAAGCCGGAATTTCTGTCAGGAGCGGGTGTTTCTGCGCACATCCTTACGTCCAAAAGCTGATGAAAGTCGAACCAGCCATCTTAAGCGCAGTTGCAGATCATCTTCCGGAAAATAGACCCGGGATGGTCAGAGTCAGTTTTGGTTTATACAATGAACCTCACGAAGTTGGCAGGCTGCTGGAAGCATTGCAGGAAATTGCCAAAGACAGAAGACGATATTTGAAAATGTACAGCTAAGACAGTCAAGCCTGCATAAAGATAAGAACCATTACCGACAATAAAAACATACATCTAAGAAATGGTGGTGCTTATCATGGAAAAAGAGAAGAAACTCAGCCTGATTTTGTTCAGCGGGGATTATGACAAGGCGATGGCTGCCTTGATTCTGGCTAATTCGGCCCGCGAGCTCAACATGAAAGTCAGTATCTTTTTCGCTTTTTGGGGTCTGTGCCTGATACGCGATCCGGAGAAGATGTCTTTGGAAGACAAAACAGTTTATGAAAAAATGTTAGGAATGACGGCACCGAAAGGTCCGGAAGACCTGCCGCTTTCTCGGATGAATATGGCTGGCATTGGAAAAGCCATGCTGAAACAAATGATGGAAGACCAGGACGCACCAAATCTTTCCGCTTTTCTGAAAGGAGCGCAAAAAAAGGGGGTAAGCTTTTACATATGCAAGCTTTCCCTTGAGATCATGGGTTTTACACTTGAAGAAATGATTCCGGATGTCAAAATCATGACAGCGAAAGATTATCTGCAGGATGCCCTGGAAGCGGACATAGAGCTTTTTATCTAAACTGCTAATCGGCTTCTTCCTTTACACTGTTTCCTTAAAGTTGTTATATCTTCGGTATCCGATATTCGTTCTCTGTATTATCCGCATCAATCACAGTCATATATTCCCGCTGACTGCCATTGGCAGTTTTATTCCGCGTCCCTTGGCGAAAGGCATTCGCCCCGAGTATGGTCTTTTTCTTCTTGCTGAAAAATTTCTGATAGATGACGCGGGTGGAAATCCCGATGCCCAGGAGAAGCAAAAAGACCCAAGAAACTATTACTGCCAGGAAAATCATTCCTAAAGCAAAAATGGAATATAGAAGATATTTTAATAAATCAGGCATTTATATCACCTCTGACTATTATTATAAGCAGTAAGCTTAAGATATGATTAATGCAGACAAATGATTAATGCAGATCATTAATATGCAGAATGAATCTTAGGTTATCGGATAAGCTCTAAGGTGAATTTAATCATTGCCGGATATTGTAAGGTTTAGAAGAACGATTGTCTTTACAAATGAAGTCATGAATCTAACGTGACAGTACGAAGAAGGAATAGCCCAAAAAGTAAAATTATGCTAAAATAAGTGAAGAAAGGGGATGTGAATTTGGATGTTTTTGTCGGGATTTCTCTTTCCCTGATTATTGTAGGAATCATTCTGGTTATTCTGGAAATATTCATTATTCCAGGCTTTGGCGTCTCAGGGATCATCGGGCTTTTGATGATGATCGGTGGAGTATTTTTAGTGGCTGATTCGTTCGCCGAGGGCGTCGTGTATCTTCTGATCATACTTATTATGGCAGGGCTGCTGATCTATATTGGGTATAAAACGGGTCGGCTGAAAAAACTCTGGCGTAAGGTAACTTTGGGGGAAAAGCAGAGAACCGAAGAAGGCTTCGTAGCACCCAAAACAGATTATAAACACTATCTCGGGAAAACAGGAAAAGCCCTGACCCTGCTCCGTCCGGCAGGCACAGCGCAGATTGAAGGAGAACGGGTCGATGTCGTCACAGATGGAAGTTTCATCCCAAAAGATTCTGCGATAAAGGTCATCGCGGTTGAGGGCACAAGAATCATTGTGAGTAGGGAAGAAAATGAATAGGAGGTTATAAACATATGACAACGGCACTTGTTACAACGGTGATACTGATTATGCTGGTTCTGATTATTCTAATGGTTCTGTTTACGTTTATTCCGGTCGGTCTCTGGATTTCGGCTTTGGCAGCTGGTGTTAATATCGGCATATTCACACTGATCGGAATGAGACTTAGGCGAGTTGCACCGATCAGGATTGTGAACCCATTGATTAAAGCACATAAAGCTGGTCTGGGACTTACCCCGGCACAGCTTGAGGCCCATTACCTTGCCGGAGGAAATGTTGACAAGGTTGTTAACGCATTAATTGCTGCGGAAAGAGCGGCCATACCGCTTAAATTTGAAAGAGCCGCAGCCATTGATTTGGCAGGACGTGATATTATGCAAGCGGTGCAAATGTCCGTTAATCCGAAAGTTATCCAAACACCCACTGTCTCTGCTGTTGCACAAAATGGGATTGAATTAAGAGTCATAGCAAGAGTCACAGTTCGGGCAAACATTGACCGTCTGGTTGGCGGAGCTGGTGAAGAAACGATTATTGCACGCGTCGGAGAGGGCATAGTAACAAGTATCGGCAGTTCCTCTTCCCATGCCAATGTTCTCGAAAATCCGGACATGATATCCCAGGCTGTTTTGAATAAAGGGTTGGACTCCGGAACAGCTTTTGAAATCCTCTCCATTGATATTGCCGATGTCGATGTCGGCAAAAACATTGGAGCGCAGCTGCAAACAGATCAGGCTGAAGCGGACAAGAGGATTGCCCAAGCCAAAGCGGAGGAACGCAGAGCGATGGCGGTAGCCAGGGAACAGGAAATGAAAGCGTCCGTTCAGGAAATGAGAGCAAAAGTCGTGGATGCGGAAGCGGAGGTGCCACTGGCACTGGCATCAGCTTTAAAAGAGGGACGCCTTGGCGTTATGGATTATTACAATCTGCAAAACGTGATTGCAGATACCCGCATGCGGGATAATATCGCTGTCACAGCCAAAGGAGATGAACCGGAAACGACGATACCCAAGAAGTAGGTGATGTTCAGTGGATATCATAACATTTATCATTATTGCGGTTGTAATTTACAGCTTCTTTGCCAATAAAGACAAGCCTCCGCAACGCAGGCCTGTTAGGCCGGAGGACAACAGGCCGTTGTCCGAACCTCTGACAACCGAGATGGACAGGGACATTTCCCGGATGGAAAGAAAGAAAAAAGGAAATTTCTTCGAAGATCTGGAAAGACAGCTTAGGGAATCTGTGGAAAAGGCTGAGAGAGAGCTGCAGGCTGGACCGTACGGATCAACCGTCAAGAAAAAGGCTGCTGCCCCTCCGACTTCTGCTTCTTCAGTTCCGCGGAAAGCTGAAACCGTCCAAAAAACAGAAAACAAATGGAGAGAAGAAGGACGATCGGACTATGATCGGTATATTTCCAACGAGGGCACCCAGGGCATTGAAGGCCTCGGCGGCGATGAAGGAACCGCAGACCAGGAAGGAACATGGGGAGCCGAAGGCAGTGATTATACCAACAGGCAGATCATACCGAGAGATCAAATTTCTCAAAAAAGACAAGCCTTCGGTTTCGGTTTGTCATCCTCGGAAGTGATGCGTGGCGTGATCTGGGCTGAGGTTCTAAAGGAACCGAGGGCCAGGAGAGCATTTCCGCGAAGATAAACAAGATAAAAATTTTAAAATAAATAACAATTTAAATTTTTATAATGTAATGAAGAAATTAAAAATATACCCTCCTATTGGCAGTAAACTGCTCGGGAGGGTTTATTTTTGCCTCTTGAGCAAAATAGAGTACCATATTATGGGAATATGAATAGAATAGAGCGAATATAGAATAGCAGGAGGTGCAAAAAAATGGCAGTTGAAGGTGCTGTAGGCGCTTATGGCGGAGGCATGGGCGGCGGATGTCTTTGTGGGATCGCTATTGTTGTTGTAATCATTTTATTGTTGATTGCAATGGGAATCGTATTCTAGGATAACGAAATAATACAAGTGTCCCGGAAAGGAGGCCCAAAGAATGTATAGACAAGGTGGTTGTTGCTGCAGCATGCCGGTTGCCAGACCAGTGGCTGTACCCAATTATGGGGTAGCAATTATTGCGATTGCAATTTTGATTTTAATTGCCCTTGGCGTAATATTCTAATTCTTACGGCTGAATCTGCTGGATGGTAAAACCAAAAATAGATGCAAATTGCTTGCTTAGTCGGGGATGTCCAAGAAATTTGGACATCTTCGTTTTTACGTGTTATTCTTTATTTTTGATACAAAAAATGGACAACAAGCTTTATTTAGCCAAAAAGAACGGAAGAGACCGGGTTGAAGCCTGATCTGGAGGTTAAGGAGAGTTCATGAACATACAGATATTTGGGATTAAAAAGTGTTTTGATACAAAAAAAGCGGAGCGCTGGTTTAAAGAACGCCGCATTCAATATCAGCTGATTGATCTGGAGCAAAAGGGATTAAGCAAAGGGGAACTGCAGAGCATCAAAGCAGCGATTGGTCTGAACAACCTGTTTAATACCGGAAGCAAAGACTATTCCCGGTTAAACCTCAACAAAATCAGCAGTTCCAATGTCAGGGAAGAGCTGCTGCTGAACAATCCAAGTCTCTACCGGACGCCGATCGTACGCAATGGCAGACAGGCCACAGTAGGGTATGCTTCTGAAGTTTGGGAATCATGGGATTAGTACCGAGCCATAACAAATGTTATGGGTTAATCTCAGTAAGTGCTTGGAGCAGGCTGTCCATCTCCTCGTCACTGCCGATACTGACACGCAGGTAATTGTCAATCTTGGGCTGGCGGAAGTACCTAACCAGAATGCCCTGCTGTCGGAGTTCGGTAAAGACCCCTTCGGCTTTGAACACGGGGTGGGATATGAAAATGAAATTCGCCTGTGAAGGAATCACTTGCCAGCCCATTTGCCTGAGTATCGGAACAATTCTTTCCCTGGTTTGCATCACTTTCTGTCTCGTGGCCTGAAAGTAGGACTCATCTCTTATGGCTGCGATTGCTCCGGCCATGGATAGGCGGTCCAACGTATAAGAATTAAAGGAATTTTTGATCCGGTTCAAGCCTTCCATCAGCCCATCCTGACCTAAAGCAAAGCCTACCCTTAAGCCTGCCAGAGACCGGGACTTGGACAGGGTCTGGATCACCAGCAGATTCGGATACTTCGCAATAAGCGGAATGGCAGTTTCACCGCCAAAATCGATATAAGCTTCATCAACGATGACCACCTTATCTGGATTGCGGATAAGGATTTTTTCTATCATTTCCATCGTTACATAGTTGCCGGTAGGGGCATTGGGGTTTGGAAAAATGACGCCGCCCTCGGAATCGTAGAAATCAGGCGGGTATAAAGAAAATTCTTCCCGCAGCGGAACCAGCCGGTAGTCCAGTTGAAACAGGTTGGCATAGACCGGGTAGAAACTATAGGTAACATCCGGGAAAAGGATCGTGCTGCCCGGGTCAAAAAAAGCCATAAACGCAAAGGCCAGGATTTCATCGGAGCCGTTTCCGACAAATACCCACTCCTTCTTCAGGCCGTAATATTCGGCTACGGTCTGGCGCAAGTCCTCTCCGCTCGGATCGGGGTATAACTTCAGTTTTTCATTCGCAGCTTCTTTGATTGCTTCGAGGACTAAGGGCGAAGGCGGATAGGGGCATTCGTTCGTATTCAGCTTGATATATTTTCTGTCTTTCGGCTGTTCTCCCGGTACGTACGGTCTCTGACCAGCCGCAATTTTGCTCCAGTATTTGCTCATTTGCTCACTCACTCTTTTCAGTAAAATAAACCACCGATTTTTTTCGTTTCTGGGTAAAAAATAAGACGTTGAGTAGATTATATCCTGAGTATATCGGGCCTGCAAGCCAATTCTAATTAATCTTTTTAAACGGAATCACGATTTAAAGATATTTATTCATATTGTACTTGACACCGGGCAAATACTTTAATAAACTAAAGTGTAAAAGAGATAACCCCGGAGGTAAGTAATCATGTTAAGTGACGAAAGGATCAGGGATACCCTGACCGATTCTCTTTTTGAAGCGATCCTTAAGCTCAAAACGAAAGAGGAATGTTACAGCTTCTTTGAGGATCTGGCTACGGTAGCGGAGATCAAGGCCCTCGCGCAGCGGCTGGAAGTCGCCCGCATGCTGGAGGAAGATGTGACCTATTCCAGGATTGCTGAAATGACCGGAGCAAGCTCTGCCACCATCAGCAGGGTCAAACGTTGTTTAAACTATGGTGCCGACGGGTACAAGATGGTTCTCGAGCGGATGGAGAAAGACCACAAAGAATAAGAACTTTCAGAAAAAGAGGTGCAATAATTATGGAACGTTCATCATTGGGGCTTAAAATTCCGGAGGGGATGATCGATCTTCTGCCGGCTGAATTAGCACAGCTGGAGGAACTGGAAGGAAAAGCAATCAGTGTGTGTAAAAATTGGTCCTATCAAAAAGTTGCGACTCCCGGGCTCGAATACCGGGCTTGTGTGGAGCCTGACGCAGACAAGGATGACCATCTATATAAATTCTTTGACAAGAACGGTCATATTCTCGCGTTAAGACCGGAATTTACGACTCCGATTGCCAGGATGGTTGCCACAAGGCAGAAAGGCGGACAATTTCCTTTGCGGTTCTGTTACAGCGGTGATGTTTACAGGAATGATTCCGCCCGTTACCGGGAGTTCAGACAGGTGGGTGTTGAACTGATCGGCTCGGATAATGACATTGCAGACGCTGAAGTCATTGCGCTGGCCATAGAAATCATGAAGACGCTTGAAATCAAAAATTTTCAGCTGAACCTCGGGCATAACGGGATTTTCTCGGGGCTTGCCGAAGAAATGAAGTTTGAAACCAAAGTCAGGGAGGAGTTGGAAGACGGTATAGCCCGCAAGGACATGGTCAAACTTGAAAAAATCATTTCTTCCAACGATTTGCCTGAGTCGGCAAAGGAACTTCTTCTTTCCCTGCCTTATCTGACCGGCAAAGAAGAAGTCCTGGATAAGCTCCAGAACTGGACGCATATCAAACCGATAAGAAAAGCTGTTGAATCTTTACGGACCATCTATTTGTATTTAAAGGAATTCGGAGTTCAGGACTACGTATCCCTGGACCTTGGGATTTTAAGAGGGTTCTCGTATTATACCGGCGCAATTTTTGAAGGCTATCTTCCGGGGATCGGCGTTCCGCTGATTGAAGGAGGACGTTACGATGGTCTCTATGCAGATTTTGGAATGAACCACGGCGCAACAGGCTTTGCGGTTAATCTTGGCTTTATACTTGAGAAGGCTGCAGATTTTGAATTGGATATGGCCGATGTTCTGGTTTACGGACAATCCCCCGGAGCTGTGATCAAACGCTGCCGGGAGCTCAGAAAGAGCGGCAAAAAAGTTGAGATGGCCCTCGGATTCCTGGAGGACACCGATGCCAGAAACATGGCTTCCAGCCGCGGAATTGCGCTGCTGGAGAAGATTGAAAGCAATAAATAAGTGTCCTGCCTAATGGGGCAGGTCAAATAGTTTCTAACTTACACGATTTTCATTTAACATCGTTAGCAATTAATTTACAGGCCATTGGTCTAATCATGAATCTTTGGAAGGGGCTTTGCATTGTGCCGAAGAATTATTTAACCATAGCGCTGCCAAAAGGAAAATTACTGACGGATTCAGTGGCGCTTCTGACGGAAGCGGGGCTGGACTGCAGATCAGTAGAAAATGATTCCCGTAAACTGTTGTTTGATCTTCCGGGATCAGAGGCGAGAATCATCATTTGCCGCCCGACGGATATCCCGACCTATGTGGAGCAGGGAGCTGCGGATATCGGTTTTGTTGGCAAGGATACTGTAATTGAACAAAACAAAGATGTCGCCGAACTGGTCGACTTAAAATTCGGGTACTGCCGCTTTGTCGTGGCGATGCCGGAGGAGAACCTGCCGCAGAAGCTGCCGGATGGCCTATATGACCTGAGCGTGCTGAATCATAAGAGAGCGGCAACCAAGTTCCCGAGAGTCGCCCAGCTGTTTTTCAATGAGCACGGCATGCAGGTCACACCAATCAAGCTGCATGGCAATATTGAACTTGCTCCCCGCGTGGGTCTGGCTGAAATGATTGTGGATATTGTCTCAACCGGCAAGACCTTAAGGGAGAATAAACTGGCGGAGGTTGCCCAGATCCTCGAAGCTACGAGCAGAATGATTGCCAACCGTGTGTCCTACCGTGTAAAATATGAACGCATTCAGGGACTTGCAGAAAAAATCAGAGTCCTTGTCCAGTAGTACGACTGACATTGCCAAAGGAGGCTTAAGACGATGAAGACTGTGCAAAAAATTCAGGATATTGACCTGAAGAAGCTTATTAATAAATCCTACGGCGATAACCACAACCTCGAAGAAAAAGTTGCAGGAATTCTGCAAAAGATTCGTGAGCAGGGGGATGAAGCCCTATATGACCTGACTGCCGCGTTTGACGGGGTTGACCTGAAGGGCTCGGGATTGCGGGTCACCGATCAGGAGATCTGGGAAGCTTATAAAAAAGTAGATGATGTGTATCTGGAAGCAATTAGCCAGGCGATGAACAACGTCAGAACCTACCACGAAAAGCAAAAAAGGGTTTCCTGGTTTGATATTGCTGAAGACGGCAGTATCCTCGGTCAGATCATTCGTCCTCTGCAGCGGGTTGGGATCTATGTTCCGGGAGGAACAGCGGCTTATCCATCTTCTGTTCTGATGAATGCGCTTCCGGCAGCTGTAGCCGGAGTCGAGGAGATCGTCATGGTTTCTCCGCCCCTGAAAGACGGAAGTCTTTTGCCGGAGGTGCTGGTCGCTGCCGCAGAGTGCGGTGTCAAAGAGATCTATAAGGTCGGAGGTGCGCAGGCGGTCGCTGCTCTTGCTTTTGGCACAGCGACGATTGCACCGGTGGATAAGATTACAGGGCCGGGCAATATCTTTGTGACCCTTGCTAAGAAAATGGTCTATGGAACCGTGGACATTGATATGTTGGCCGGACCGAGCGAGATCCTTATTCTTGCGGATGAAAGCGCTGCCCCGGAGGAACTGGCGGCAGACCTGCTTTCGCAGGCGGAACACGACAGGCTTGCCTCAGCAATTCTGATTTCGCCGTACTCCGATTTGTTGGAAAAGACCGTGATTGAGGTGGAACGCCAGCTTGAAGCGCTTCCACGGGCTGAAATTGCCAGGGCTTCCTGGGATACTTACGGGGCTGCAATCCTGGTTGAAGATCTTGAAGAAGGGATCAACCTTGTGAACCGCATTGCCCCTGAACACTTTGAGCTTGTTGTGCAGGATCCGTTTGCTTGGCTGGGCAAGGTAAAAAATGCCGGAGCGGTATTCCTGGGAAGATATACGCCGGAACCGGTCGGCGACTATTTTGCGGGACCGAACCATATCTTGCCGACAGGAGGGACCGCACGCTTTTATTCTGTCCTTAGCGTCGACACCTTTGTCAAAAGGATCAGTGTGATTAATTATTCCGAAGAAGCACTGCAAAGGGATGCCGCCCAGATTGCGTATCTTGCCCGCAAAGAAGGCTTGGAGGCGCATGCCAGAGCCATAGAGGTCAGACAGAAGTGGCGTTGAAATCGTGATGGCGGAAGAACAGTATCTTCATGTATAATAGAAGGATAAGGTTAGTAAGGGGGCCTATAGTGTGAGGAGTGCCAATCTAAACAGAACAACCCTGGAGACGGAGATTTCACTGACGCTGGCGATTGACGGCAGCGGGAGAGTAAACGTAGATACCGGAATCGGTTTTTTTGACCACATGCTTGATGCCTTTTGCCGGTTTGCCCATTTTGATCTGGAAATTAAAGCCGGAGGAGACCTGAAAGTTGACCAGCATCATTTGGTGGAAGACTGTGGGATCGTCCTTGGACAGGCGTTGAAAGAAGCGCTGGGGGACAAGTCCGGAATTGAGAGAGTCGGGGATTGCCTGTTTCCGATGGATGAAGCCCTGGTTCAGGTTGCCGCAGATATCTCCAACCGGGGATTTTTGGTCTGGAAAGTTGATTGCCCGGAAGGGATGGTCGGTGATTTTCCGGTAGAGATGGCGGAAGAATTTTTCCGGGCATTGGCGACGAATGCCGGCATCACGCTGCATATTTGCATGCTGGATGGGAAAAACAGGCATCACATTCTGGAAGCCTTATTTAAAGCCACGGGCAGGGCCTTCGGACTTGCTGTGAGGAAAAACAGTCATGTTGACGGCGTACCCTCCACCAAGGGGAGCTTATAGGATAGAGCTTTTAGGTTGACAAGGTACTAGCTGGCAAAACAGCATGTAATTACTGGAGGACATCATTAGAATGATAGGCATAGTAGACTATGGACGCGGAAATCTGCGAAGTGTGGAAAAGGCGTTTGAAAAACTTGGGTTTTCAGCGAAGATCATGGAGTCTCCGGAAAAGCTAACCGATACGGCCGGAGTTATTCTGCCTGGAGTCGGCGCTTTCGCGGATGCTATGGATGCGCTGGCGAAAGGCGGCTGGCTTGACCCTTTAAAACAGTATGTACAAAGCGGCAAACCTTTTCTGGGCATCTGCCTCGGTATGCAGCTGCTTTTTGAGATTGGCGAGGAACATGGAGAACATGCCGGTCTTGGTTTTCTCAAAGGCCGGGTGGTCAAATTCCCGCCGGGTTTGAAGATACCGCATATGGGCTGGAATACGCTGAATGTTGTCAGACCGAACAGGATCTGTGATAATATTCCGAACCATTCTTATTTTTATTTTGTCCACTCTTATTTCGCTCAGCCAGCTGATCGGGATTGTATTGCCGGGACCAGCGATTATGGGCTGGAGTTCCCTGCGCTGGTCGGTAAAGACAATGTCTGGGGTGCGCAATTCCACCCAGAGAAGTCCAGCCCCTGGGGTCTGGTCATGCTCGATAATTTTGGGAAATGGGTGAAAAATCAATGATCATATATCCGGCAATCGATTTAAAAGACGGCAAAGTTGTCCGTCTCCTGCAGGGAAGAATGGAGGATGCAACCGTATATTCCGACAATCCTGCCGAGGTGGCGGCTGATTTTAAGGACAGAGGATCAAAGGTTCTGCATATCGTCGACCTGAACGGGGCGTTTTCCGGAAAACCCGTGAACGATGAAGCTATTCGGGATATTGTCAAGAATGTTTCGTTAAAAATTCAGGTGGGCGGCGGTATCCGGACGCTGGCCAGAGTCGAAGAACTGCTGGAATTAGGCGTAGCTCGGATCATACTCGGGACGGCCGCGGTAAGGGACCCGGAGCTTGTGATGGAGGCTGTCCGTAGGTATGGCGATCAGATTATTGTCGGCATCGATGCCAAAGACGGCATGGTGGCGGTTCAGGGATGGGCGGAAAGCACCGATCTCAAAGCGGAGGATCTCGGCAAAGCGATGAAGCAAGTCGGCGTGTCCCGGATTGTCTTTACCGACATCTCCCGGGACGGGATGCTTGGTGGCCCGAATATTGCCAGCACCGTCAGTATGGCTGAGACAACTGGCCTGAAAGTGATTGCTTCCGGCGGCATTTCCGCGCTGGATGACCTGAAAAAACTGAAAGCGGAGGCTGACCATGGAATAGCGATTGAAGGCGCAATTGTCGGCAAAGCGATCTATTCCGGCGCATTCACCCTGGAAGAGGCCCTGCAGGTTATCTGTTAGAATATAATTCCTAATTTACATTACTTATACACCTGCTGATTAAGTCACCAGGCCATCCATTACGGTGACTAACCCAAGCAAAAGGAGCAAATTTAATGCTTGCCAAACGAATCATACCCTGCCTCGATGTTCACGATGGCCGGGTAGTTAAAGGGACTAATTTTATTCATCTGCGGGATGCGGGCGACCCTGTGGAACTTGCCTCACTGTATGACCGTGAAGGTGCCGATGAGCTTGTCTTCCTGGATATTTCGGCTTCTGCCGAAGGACGGGAAACGATGGTCGATGTCGTCCGAAGAACTGCTGAGGAAGTGTTTATTCCGTTTACCATTGGTGGGGGCTTAAGAACCATTGAGGATATCCGGAGAATGCTGCGGGCCGGAGCAGATAAAGTCTCCTTAAATACGGCTGCAGTTCAAAATCCGGAGTTAATCGAACAAGGAGCCCTCGCCTTCGGCAGCCAGTGCATTGTTGTCGCAATCGATGCCCGCAAAGTTGGAGAGGGACGTTGGGAAGTGTATACGCACGGAGGCCGTAAACCGACCGGGATCGATGTTCTGGAATGGGCCGGTAAAGTTGAAGAACTTGGGGCGGGTGAAATTCTGCTGACTTCGATGGACCGTGACGGAACCAAAGAGGGCTATGACAACGAACTGAACCGGACCGTGGGCAGAGCGGTATCTATTCCTTTAATCGCGAGCGGCGGGGTCGGAACACTCGAACATATGGCTGAAGGTCTGACGGAGGGGGAAGCAGATGCAGTACTCGCTGCGTCCATTTTCCATTACAGGGAATACAGCATCAAAGAGACGAAAGATTATCTGGCCGGAAAAGGCATACCGATTCGAAGATAATCTTCAGAAATTGATAATCACAGAAAAGATAAGCAAATTTGGATATTGAAGAAACATCTTAGTAATTAGATCCCCGGAAAATAATGATTGAGAAAAGTTAGGAGTCAACCGAGATGAACAGTAGATTTGAGTCAGGGAGCATCGATATCTCTAAAGCCGTACAGGCTGTGAAGTGGGATGAAAAAGGTCTTGTTCCGGCCATTGCCCAGGATGCCGAAAGCGGAGAAGTGCTGATGCTCGCCTACATGAATCAGGAAGCATTGAAAAAAACTCTGACTGAAGGCAAGGCGTGTTATTTCAGCCGCAGCAGAAGCCAGCTGTGGGTCAAGGGAGAAACATCAGGTCATTACCAGGAAGTCGTCGATATCCGGTTTGACTGTGACCGGGATACGATTCTTCTGAAGGTGAAACAAAGTGGAATGGCCTGCCATGAAAACTATTACTCCTGTTTTCACTACCTGCCGGGCTCTGAAACGTGCAGCGGCGAACCGGATACCAAACCTCCTGTCTCTCTGGGCAGGACTTTGGAAATGCTCGCCGAAGTTATCAAGCAGAGAAATATCGAGAGGCCGGAAGGTGCCTATACGACCTATCTCTTTACCAAAGGGATCGACAAGATCCTAAAAAAAGTCGGTGAGGAATGTGCGGAAGTCATTATTGCCGCCAAAAACGATTCGCTGAGTGAGATCCGCTATGAAGCTTCCGATCTGCTGTATCACCTGCTGGTCCTGCTGGAAGACAGGAACGTTCCTTTAACGGAGATTGCCGAAGAACTCAATGCAAGAAGAAAATAAATATATTTGTTCAAAGTGAAGATGTCGTAATGCCTGTAAAGGGAGAAAGAGCATGAACGAAAAAGTAACGAAGACCATCACATTGCCGCGGTTGAACAGATTGAATCCTTCCCTCGAAAGCACCGCGTTAAAAATCATGGAAGAATCTGGGGAGCTGGCCCAGGCGATCGGCAAATTCCGGGGCTTAAACGGAGAAGCGCTGCGGGTGGAAGAGGCAGAGGCGATGCAGATGGTCGCCAAGGAGCTGATGGATGTTGCCCAGACTGCGGTAACCATGATGTTCGTTCTGGAAGAGCATTACGGTATTGATCTCAATGAGGTTCTGACATCACATCTCAGCAAACTGAAAGATAAAGGATATTGCGATTAACCTCTTGCTATTGATCTAATTATTTCTTCTCGAACACCTGTTCCCTTTTTGCTTTTTATGTGGTAAAATGAGGATAATGTTTTGTATCGGTCATAAACGAGTATATTCGGAGATTTTAATTTGGAAATGACAAGAAAGGTGATCTTATCAATGTATTATCTTAAGGACCTGAACCCTGTCCAACGGGAAGCAGTTGAAAGTGGAGACGGTCCTCTTCTTATTTTAGCCGGAGCCGGTTCAGGCAAGACAAGAGTATTGACTTATAGGATCGCGCATCTGGTGGCTAAAGGCGTTAATCCCTGGAACATCCTGGCGATTACGTTTACGAATAAGGCTGCCAAAGAGATGAGAGACCGCGTTCTTGCGCTGGTAGGCAGTGAGGGTGAGGGGCTCTGGGTAGCGACCTTTCATTCTACCTGCGTGCGGATCTTAAGGCGGGAAATCAATGCCCTGCCGGGATATTCCCGGAGCTTTGTGATCTATGATGCCGGGGATCAGCTGACTGTGCTTAAAGAGTGTCTGAAGGAACTGAATCTCGATGATAAAAAATTTGCGCCGCGGGCTGTTTTAGCAACGATCAGCGATGCCAAGAATAAGCTTTTAGGGCCGGATGCTTTTGCTGCAGAGGCCAGAGATTTCTTTACCGAAAAAGCGGCTGCGGCCTACCGTTTGTACCAGAGAAAGCTCTCCGGCAATAATGCCTTAGATTTCGATGATATCATCATGCTGACAGTGAAAATATTCAGGGAAAACCCGGATGTCTTAAGCTACTATCAGGAAAAATTCCGTTACATCCTCGTCGATGAGTATCAGGATACCAATCATGCTCAGTATATCCTGATCAAGCAGCTTGCTGCACGCTATTGCAACCTTTGCGTCGTCGGGGACGACGACCAGTCCGTTTACGGCTGGAGAGGTGCTGATATCCAGAATATCCTGGATTTTGAAAGAGACTATCCGGAAGCCAAAGTGTTGAAGCTGGAGCAGAATTATCGTTCGACGCAAAAGATTCTGCGGGCGGCCAACGAAGTCGTCAGCAATAATTATAATCGCAAAGGGAAATCTCTCTGGACAGAAAATACGGAAGGAGAGGAAATAGTTCTCTTTAAAGCGACAGATGAGCATGACGAAGCCCGCTTTGTGACTGGGAAAATTCGTGATCTGGCTGATACAGAAGGCAGACGGTATAACGATTTTGCGATCCTGTACCGCACAAATGCCCAGTCCCGGGTGCTGGAAGAACACTTCATGAAAGAAAGCATACCCTACAAAATATATTCCGGGGTTAAGTTCTACGAACGCCTCGAAATCAAGGATATTCTGGCCTATTTGCGGCTGCTGAACAATCCGGCCGATCGCGTCAGCTTCGCCAGGGTCATTAATGTGCCCAAAAGAGGTATTGGAAAAGTCAGCCTGGATAAAATACTGGAGTACGCTGAGGAACAGGGTATGCCGATTCTGGATGCGCTGGCTGAAGTGGCATATATTCCAGGTCTCCAGACTAAAGGCGTTGGCACACTGACGAATTTCCATGAACTGATGCTTGGATTCCGTCAAGAAGCTCAAAAGGGTGTGCCGCTGACCGAGTTGACGGAGAAGATCATAAGGGATACGGGATACATGGCATCTCTCCGAGCGGAAAATACGGTGGAGGCTGAATCCCGGATAGAAAACCTTAATGAATTCCTTTCCGTAACAGCCGAGTACGACAACAACATTCAGGACTACCTTGAGGATCCTGATCTGGAGACTGACCAGAATATGCTTATTCTGGGAGGATTCCTCGAACAGGTTTCTCTGGTCGCAGAAATTGACAGTTTTGATGAAGCGGAAGACGCCGTAAAGCTAATGACCATGCACAGCGCCAAAGGATTGGAATTCCCAGTTGTGTTTGCAGTTGGAATGGAAGACGGGATCTTCCCGAGTGGCAGGAGCCTTTTGGAACAGGTTCTGCTCGAGGAAGAACGCCGGCTATGCTACGTTACGATCACCCGGGCCAGAGAAAAGCTTTTCCTGAGCACGACGGAACAAAGGATGGTCTTTGGCCATATCCAGAGTAGTGTGCCTTCGCTATTCCTAAAAGAAATACCCGAGGAGCTTCTGACAGAGGAGACCTCCCGTCGGGAAATTCTTGGCAGGGGATTCGGGCTTTCTTCCCAAGCCAGGAAATATGCCGGTGATGCTGCTGCTTCCACTTCAGGCAATTCCTTTGCCGGACGTAAAAGCTGGAAGGACAGTGGAGCGTCTGTTGTCAGCTCCGATCCCGGGAGCTTTCTGGTCGGTGACAAAGTCGGGCATCCCAAATTCGGCCACGGCATTGTAATGTCCGTAAAAGGTGAAGGGAACAGTGCCGAGATCACGGTTGTTTTCAGCGGTGAAGTTAAGAAACTGATTGCCGAGTATGCCCGACTTTCAAAGATCTAACAGGTTATTCTAATGCTAAATCGATAATTTGGGTAATTTTAGTTAATCTTTTGGCGAAACGGCAAACAAGCCTTCGCAGCAAAAATATGAGATAAGGTAAGGGGTTCCGGTATGGATCAAAATAACCGTTTGGTCGAACTCAAGAATATGATCGAAAAGGCCAATTATCATTATTACGGCTTGGATGACCCCATTCTTACAGATGCCGAATATGACCTTTACTTAAGGGAGCTCATCGAGATCGAATATCAACACCCGGACTGGGTCACACTTGATTCTCCTTCCCAACGGGTCGGGGGTTTTATCGCATCCCAATTTCCAAAGGTCCGGCACCCGGAACCGATGCTGAGTCTCGATAATGCTTTCAATGCTGAGGAATTGATGGACTTTGACCGTCGGGTGCGCAGTGTGGCACCCGATGCGGAATATGTCGTAGAATTGAAGATCGACGGGCTGACAGTAGCCTTAACTTACCAGGAAGGTATTTTGCAGCGGGGGGCAACCCGCGGTGACGGTGAAGTCGGGGAAGAGATCACAGCAAATGTCCGGACCATTAGAGCCGTGCCACTTCGGCTGTACAACGCAGATGGCGGGAAATTCAAAAGTTCTGTGGATGTCCGTGGCGAAGGATATATGCCGAAGGAGTCCTTCCTCCAGCTGAATACGGAGCGGGAAGAAGAGGGACTTTCCCTGTTTGCGAACCCGAGAAATGCGGCAGCCGGTTCCCTGCGTCAGCAGGATTCCAGGATTACGGCGCAGCGGAAACTAGGATATTTTGCGTATCAGCTGATTCAGGCCGAACAGATGGGGATCAGTACCCAGATCGGAGTGCTGGAAGCCTTGAGCAGGTTTGGATTTAATGTCAATCCAAACTATCAGCTGTTTTCAACCATGGAGCAAGTGATTGCGTACTGCAGTCGGATGACGGACGAACGGCACGGTTTTCCTTATGAGATCGATGGCCTGGTCATCAAGGTGAACAGCTTTTCTCAGCAGCTTGAGCTCGGCTATACGGCCAAAAGCCCGCGCTGGGCGACTGCTTATAAATTCCCGGCCGAACAGGTTGAGACCCAGGTGAAGGATGTTGAGATCAATGTGGGCCGGACGGGAGTGCTTACCCCGACTGCGGTTCTTAAGGATGTATTTGTAGCCGGTTCTACCGTAGGAAGGGCCACGCTGCATAATCTGGACAATATCCGGGACAAGGACATCCGGATCGGCGATTATGTATTAATTCATAAGGCTGGAGATGTGATTCCTGAAATCATCAAATCGCTACCTGGGAAACGCACCGGTCAGGAAATTGTGTTTGAAATGCCTGCCAATTGCCCGTCCTGCGGCAGTCCAGTTTACAGGCTGGAAGGAGAGGCCGCCCATCGTTGCCAGAATATCTCCTGCCCGTCACGCCAGAGAGAAGCCCTGATCCATTTTGTGTCCAGGGATGCGATGAATATTGAAGGTCTCGGGCCCGCTGTGGTCAGCCAGCTGCTGGATGCCGGGCTTGTCAAAGACGCCTCCGATTTATATTATCTTCAGTACGAAGACCTTGTTCAATTAGACCGGATGGCTGATAAATCAGCCCGCAACCTGCTTGCTTCGATCGGAAAAAGCACAGAGCGCGGCCTGGCTTCACTGATTTTTGCGATGGGCATCCGGCATGTCGGGGTCAAAGTCGGCAAGATCCTGGCCGCAAGGTACCGAAGCATGGAAGCTCTGGAAAATGCGACCGAGGAAGAACTCCGGGAAATCGGCGATATTGGCGGCATCATGGCCAAAAGTATTGTGAGTTTCTTCAGTGCCCCTGCGAACCGCGAATTTCTGAACAGGCTGAAGGTGGCCGGTGTCACCATGACCGCAGCGAATACGTCTGTTTCCCAGGTCCTTACAGGGAAGAGCATTGTGGTGACTGGTGCACTTCGATCGTGGGAAAGGCGCGAAATCGAGGACCTGATTGAACAGCTCGGCGGTAAGGCCTCGTCAAGTGTAAGCAAAAAACATCCCTGGTTCTCGTCGGTGAGAACCCCGGTTCAAAGTATAATAAAGCCAGGGAACTCGGAATCCCGGTCTATACCGAAGATGAATTTAAGGCGCTGATTAATACCGAAGCATAAGTGCCGAAGAGCGGTTTGCTTACGTTCCGTAAACATGCAAATATAAACATAGAAAACAAAATAGCTGCTAACACATAGTCAGCAGCTGTCAAGCTGGCAATTATTACGGCTTCACTATTGGTTTAGGATCTAAAGCGAGGTACTCTTCCGTAATTGGGATGTAGTAAAAGCCATCTTTGATGTCACTATTGATTCTGGCTACAAGCTCCGACAGATTATCGCACTTGATATCTAAAAGGTTCAGGAGCTTATTGGACCAGCCGTGGGGCAGGGGATTAAGCATAATCAGATTTACGTGCTGGAACAGGGATTTGATTTCCGAGGATGTTTTGTTTAGAGATCCGATGGCAGCCCATATTTCAATGAGTGAGCCGTCTTCTTCCTTGCGGTTGGCTGTAATATAATCGAGTCGGCCAAGCTGCTCTGCAAACTCAGGAATATTCCAGTACTTGGACGGAAGATCGATGAAAATCCGGACTCGGTTTGTTATGTTTTTTTCGTGGATTGACCAGGTAGCAAGGCATTCCAGAAAAGTGATGATTCGGGGTGCGTAGTCGCAGGCACAGTAGTATATACCTGGCTTCGTAGGTTCAGTGACCCAAGAAATATCGGTTTCATAAGGATTGATCGTACGGACAGGATTATTGGGAGGATTGTACCAAATACGTTTTTCTGAATCTGTCAGGACGATGTTGATGGAATGATCCTCAACAAAGTCTTTTCCCTGGAGTATGGACCAAATGAGGCGGGTCTTTCCGGAACCCGCTTCTCCGAGAATAAGGTGGCTTCCCGGAAAAAACTTTTCAAAGGGTCTGACGTTCTGCTCCATTGGCATTACTTCCTTTCTGATTCAGTTGTATATTTAAAAATAGTGATTATTTTCTCCTTAAGTATCATTATCGATACTTTTACTTAAAGAAAGATGAGAGTGTTTCGGCGTTTTGGCCAATGTAATGAATTACATAGTTCTACGTCAAGTATCTGATCACCTTTTAATTTTTTTCAGGCGGCCAAAACTTTTTCTTTGTCTTTTTTCTGATCATCTTATTTAATCTACTCGCTATCTTCTCGTTATCAGTTTGTTGTTTTTTTTATGATTTTTACTCATTGTGGTTTATACCGATTAGTCATAAATTCTTATAGATAACTTGGATTTGCTGGCTTTTTTTGCTTTTCCTTGCCCCACAGGCTCATTTTTGTTATATTTATTTATATGTCCATTTGAGAAAGGCGGCGTTATTGAGTTATGAAACTATCCAGAGAAGAAGTGGAACACGTTGCTCTTCTGGCCAGGCTGCAGCTTTCAGAAGAGGAAGTGGAATTATATACGGAGCAGCTGAATTCGATCCTCGGATATGCTGAAATGCTCCAAAAGCTCAACACGGATCAGGTTTCTCCGACCGCGCATGCGGTGCAGCTTTTTAATGTTTTGCGGGAAGATGAAGTAAAACCTTCGATGAGCCAGGATAAAATCTTAATGAATGCACCTGACGAAGAGGACGGGTTCTTCCGGGTTCCCAGAATCGTCTAGTATAAAACAGAGACTGATCCAATTAAAAGCTTTGTTTTAACAGAATTTACATACGCGATCAATAACTGATCAACAAGCAGGTTGCCTTCTGACAAACGATAATTGAACGTCTCTCTGAGTGTCTCGGATTCGGAAAGGAGTACCAGGTTCATGCCAATATTCAAGTCATTAGAAGAATTACATCATATGCTCGTAAACAAAGAAATTAGCTGCGTGGAATTAACCAGATCGTATCTTGATTATATTGACAGTGCGGATTCCAGGGTTAAAGCGTTTCTGACGGTTACCGCAGATTCGGCGCTGATGAAGGCAGCAAAAGTCGATAAGAAGATTGCCGGCGGCGAAAGCCTCGGATCGCTCGAAGGGCTGCCAATGGCCATGAAAGATAATATGTGTACAGAAGGAATCCCAACGACCTGTGGTTCGCGGATTCTAGAGAATTTTAATCCGCCTTATGACGCCACGGTGACCGAACGGTTGAAAGCTTCTGGAGCCGTACTGCTCGGCAAACTAAATATGGATGAATTTGCGATGGGATCGTCTACCGAAAATTCCGGTTACCATCCGACAGCGAATCCGTGGGATCTGGAGAGCGTTCCGGGCGGTTCTTCCGGGGGGTCGGCGGCCTGCGTTGCAGCAAGGGAAGTACCGTTTGCGCTCGGTTCGGATACCGGTGGTTCCATTCGCCAGCCGGCAGCCTTCTGCGGAGTCGTTGGTCTAAAACCTACCTACGGCGCTGTGTCACGTTACGGACTTGTGGCCTTTGCTTCTTCGCTTGACCAGATCGGACCGCTTACGACGAACGTCAGGGATAATGCCCTAGTTCTTAATGCGATTGCCGGTCATGATCCGAAAGATTCGACTTCAGTACCGTTTGTTAAGCCAGATTATACCCGATTTTTAGAAAATGATGTAAAAGGCCTAAAAATTGGGATTCCCGATGAATATTTTGCTTCCGGTCTGAACTCGGATGTTGCTGAAGTTATACAAAAGGCGATCCGGACTTTTGAAAGCCTGGGGGCGGAGATCGAGCGCTGTTCACTACCGCATACGGAGTTTGCAATGCCGGCTTACTATATCATTGCTCCGGCTGAATGCAGTTCCAACCTGGCCCGCTACGACGGAGTGCGCTATGGTTACCGCGCGGAAGCCGACGATATGATTGAGATGTTTAAAAAGACCAGGGAAAAGGGCTTTGGTCAGGAAGTCAAGCGCCGGATCATGCTCGGAACGTATGCTTTGAGCTCGGGCTATTATGATGCTTATTACCTGAAGGCCCAGAAAGTGCGGACGTTAATCAAGCAGGATTTTGACCGTGCTTTTGCCAAATATGATGTGCTGCTGTCGCCGACAGCGCCGACCACCGCGTATAAGATCGGCGAAAAATCAGATCCTTTGGCGATGTATATGGGAGATGTCTATACGATCCCGGTTAATCTGGCTGGTCTGCCGGCCATCTCAGTGCCGGCGGGATTTGTCGATGGCATGCCGGTCGGGATGCAGCTGATCAGCAAGCACTTTGAAGAAGGCATGCTGTACAAAGCCGCTTATGCGTTTGAACAAAATACCGAGTATTATCATCAGGTGCCTGCGCTGCTCAAGGAGGTGCGCTAGATGTCTTTTAACGATAAATATGAAATGGTTTGCGGCGTAGAAACCCACGTCGAGATGGCAACGAAAACGAAGATCTTCTGCGGCTGTACAACGGAGTTTGGCGGAGAGCAGAACACACACGTTTGTCCTGTGTGTCTAGGGCTGCCGGGCGTCCTGCCGGTACTGAATAAAGAAGTCGTCAATCTCGCGATCAAGGCGGGTCTTGCTTTGAACTGCGAGATCGCCCAATTCTCCAAATTTGACCGTAAGAACTATTTCTATCCGGACCTAACGAAGAATTACCAGACGTCTCAGTATGACCTGCCGATCTGCAAAAATGGCTGGCTCGATGTTACGGTGAACGGAACGAATAAACGTATCGGCATCACGAGAGCGCATATGGAAGAAGATGCCGGGAAACTGGTGCACAGCGGGGAGACTATTATGACGTCCAGCAGTTCCGGGGTTGATTATAACCGGACGGGTGTACCGCTTCTGGAAATTGTCTCGGAACCGGATATGCGCTCTATAGATGAAGTTCTGGCTTACCTGGAACAACTGGTCCAGATCATGGATTATGCCGGAATTTCCGACTGCAAACTCGAACAGGGTTCCGTCCGTTTTGATATCAATGTCTCGCTTCGCCTCAAAGGAACCGAACAATTCGGCACGCGGACCGAAACCAAGAATTTGAACTCCTTCAGCTCAGTCCGCCGCTGTCTGGAATACGAAACCGAGCGTCAGGCTGAAGCACTCGACGACGGCCAAGAAATCATTCAGGAAACGAGGACCTGGGACGAAGGTAGAGGGATGACGCTGTCTCTCCGATCCAAGGAAGAGGCCCACGACTACCGCTATTTTCCGGAGCCGGATCTGATGCCGCTCGTGATCGACCGAGACTGGGTCGAGAGAATCAGAGCTTCCTTGCCGGAGCTGCCTGCCGCCAAAAAAGCAAGACTGCAGTCCCACGGCCTGTCGGAATACGACGCAGGGGTCATTACCGCATCCAGAGCGATGGCAGCATTCTTTGACCAGGCACTCGCCAGGATCAATGACGCGAAACTTCTTGCCAACTGGGTCATGGGAGATTTAAGCGGCCTGCTGAAAACCAACGGACGCTCCTTCGAAGATTCGCCCGTCTCTCCGGAACAGCTGGCAGGGATGCTGACGCTGATCAAGAAAGGTGATATCAGCGGCAAGATCGGCAAGAATGTGCTCGAAGAAATCTATAACACAGGTAAAGATCCGGAAACGATCATAAAAGAGAAAGGACTTGTCCAGATCAGCGATGAAAGTGAACTTGGAATAATTGTGGACGGCATTCTTGCTGCTAACGAAAAATCCGTCACTGATTACCAAGCCGGCAAAGAGAGCGCACTTGGATTTTTAGTCGGTCAGGTTATGAAAGCGACCAGAGGGCAGGCTAATCCCGGTCTGGTCAACAAACTGCTGAAAGAAAAACTGGCACAGTAAAACGCAATATTAAGCTCATAATAAAGCATACTGAAAGTACAATAAAAAGCACAAAAAAGCATAATAGATCAAGATATAGTGCCAGAATAATAAGACATACTTAATGAATACAAGAAATGAACATGTTTAGAGGTGGATAAAATGGGAAAAGTACCGGATACCGGATTGGTGATTGTGGATACAACCCTGCGCGACGGGGAACAGACCGCCGGGGTTGTCTTTTCCAATCAAGAGAAATTAAGGATTGCCCGGATGCTTGACGAGATCGGGGTTAACCAGATAGAAGCGGGAATACCGATTATGGGCGGCAAAGAACTTGATGCCATCAAAGGTATCTGCGGCCTCGGACTGAAAGCCAGCATCATAGGCTGGAACCGCGCTGTGATCAAGGATATTGAAGCATCACTGTCCTGCGGCTGTGATGCCGTGGCCATTTCCGTATCGACCTCGGACATTCACATCAAACATAAATTAAAGACCACGCCCGGGGCAGTTCTTGATATGATGATCAAAGCAACGGAGTTTGCGAAAAAGCATGTCGATTATATCTCCGTCAATGCTGAGGACGCTTCGAGATCAGATATGAACTATCTCGTGGAATTTGCGACGGAGGCCAAAAAGGCCGGTGCAAACCGCCTCCGCTACTGTGATACGATTGGCATCCTCGATCCTTTTCTGATCTTTGACAGAATCAAAACCTTAAGAGAACGCGCCAATATTGATATAGAAATGCATACGCATAATGATTTTGGGATGGCGACGGCCAACGCTTTAGCCGGAGTGAAGGCCGGAGCCAGATTTATCGGCGTAACCGTGAACGGTCTTGGAGAAAGAGCCGGCAATGCAGCGCTGGAAGAAGTCATCATGGCTCTGAAATACCTGGAAGAAACAGACCTTGGCTTTGTTACGGAGCGATTTGTGGAATTATCCGAATACGTCTCCAGGGCTTCAGGACGTGTTCTCCCGCCCTGGAAAGCCATTGTAGGCAGCAATATGTTTGCGCATGAATCCGGTATTCATGCCGACGGCGCATTGAAGAATCCGAAAACCTATGAGGTATTCCGTCCTGAAGAAGTCGGGCTGGAAAGGCAGATTGTGATCGGCAAGCATTCAGGTACAGCCTCGATTAAAGCGAAATTCAGGGAATATGGCAGAGAGCTTACCTCTGAGCAAGCCGATAAGGTCCTGAAGCATGTAAGATCCCTTGCAGTCGATATGAAACGCTCACTTTTCGATAAGGAACTGATTTATATTTACAAAGACCTTTATGGAGATGAATAAGAGGCAGAATTACTTTCAGATGGAAATATGCCGAGACTGAACACCCATGGTTAAAAATAACAATAACTGGAGATAGGTATAAATGAACGCTTTGGAAAACCCCAGATGGAACTTCTGGCAGGCTCTTTACCTGATTCTTATTGTCTATGTTCTGGAATTTGTTTTAGGCTGGCTAAAGCCTCTTGAGAACCTTGGCTATCTGAAAGGGTATATCAGTTATCTTGTCATCGGTTTTGGCGAGGGTCTACTCTTTTTTGTTGCCCTTTTTTTATTCTTCAAGATCTTGCACGGATCGTTCGCTGATTTGGGGCTGACCAATTTTAACTGGAAATGCCTTCTGGCCGGACTGGGCGGCGGTATTGTGCTGTTCTTTGCTGTCGGTCTTCTGGGAAATGTCCTCGTGGAATATTTCGGGCAGCCTGAACCTCAGAGTTTTGCGCTGGTCGTTGAGGGCGTTGATTCTATCTGGCAGCTGATGCCGCTGGTTCTGCTAGGCGGTTTTATCGTACCGCTTAAAGAGGAAATGATTTTCAGGGGACTGATCTATCCTCCGCTGCGCCAGGGGTACGGCAAAGCGAAGGGCATTCTTTTTGCAGGACTGTTTTTCGGACTGATGCATTTCGATCTAATAAGGTTCGTGCCACTGGTGATCGGGGGCCTGGTGCTGACTTTTCTATACGAAAGAAGCAAGAACCTCTGGACTTCAGTCATTGCGCACGGGGTCTGGAATATATTAATGGTCATCCTGATGTGGTGGCAGCGAGGATAGAGCGTATCCTACTTCAGAGCAAAGACCCGGTGCTACAGGACACGGATAGAACATATTTCTGCAAGCGGGATAAAGACAAGATAGCGGCAAGACAATCTGAATGAGGCTAAAATCAGTCAGAGTTTGAAATAAGAGCATGTTCAGACGAGACTGCGAACAGAGGGAAGAAGGACCCATGGTTAATAAAAATGATCGACATGAAGGTACTTATGATCATACCGTCGCCAGAGAAGAGCGCATCGGCGCGAAAAACCTGGATATAGAAATCGTCCGTTTGGCTTCCGATGGATCCGGTGTCGGCTATACCGACGGAATCACCACCTTCGTCCCGAGGATGCTTCCGGGAGAAAAAGGCAAAATACAGCTGACGGAACAGAAGAAATCTTACCGGAGAGCACAGATTGTTGAAATTGAACAAATGTCTGAAGAAAGAGTAGAGCCGCCCTGTACAGTTTATCCGGTCTGCGGCGGCTGTAATCTTCAGCATGTTGAGTATCAGACTACGCTCGCTTGGAAGCAAAGGTGGGTTGAAGATGCCCTGCGGAGAATCGGCGGATTCACCGATATTCGGGTCGAACCAGTTCTAGGCATGGACGATCCCTGGCGCTACCGTAACAAAGCAGTTTTGCACCGTGACCTGAAAGGCCGGTTTGGCTATTATCGTGAAAAGTCTAAGGATGTAACAGTTTTTGACGATTGTCTGCTGCTGAGGCAGGAAACCAATCACAGAATAAAAAAAATGCAGCAGGTGATCGGAGAATGCTGCGAGGGAATCAAGACGGCTACGTTCCGGGAAAGCAACCGCGGCAAGGGATTGCTGGTCTTTGACGGCAATACGGAAAACACGAAAGAACTGGATCAATTGATCAGTAAATTGAAAGAACAAGCTGAGTTTTCTCCTCAAAGCTGTTCGATTACGATTCCCCGGGGGAATAACGTGTTTGAGGGGAGCGGGGCCCAGTATCTAAATGAACATTTAAACGATCTGCGCTTCAAAGTCTCCCCACGTTCTTTCCTTCAGGTCAATCCGGCACAAACGGCGGTGCTGTATGGACTGGTACTGGATTGGGCCGGACTCACGGGAGAAGATGAGGTTTGGGACCTCTACTGCGGTATCGGTACGATGACCCTGATGCTGGCCCAGAGAGCCAAAAGGGTATTGGGCATCGAGGAAAATCCGTATGCGATCGCCGACGCACAAGAAAATGCCGAGGACAATAACATCATCAATGTCCGTTTTGTGGAAGGAAAAGTCGAGGAGAAACTGGCCGCACTTTCCGAAACCCCGGACCTCATAGTATGCGACCCGCCCCGGGCCGGAATGGAGCCGGAAGTTCTTGAAGGCCTGCTTGATATCGGGCCGGAAAGAATCATCTATGTGTCCTGCAATCCTGCCACCCTGGCCAGGGATTTAAAGGTGCTTTGCCGGAATACTTATCGAATCAAGCGTGTACAACCAGTGGATATGTTCCCGTGGACACAACATACGGAAGCCGTAATCCTGTTGCAACGTGTGGAACGCTGACGCTGCAAGGCTTAGCGGGATTGTCGTAAGAGATATGCTTTGACGTGAGTGAATTTCCTCGCTGCGTCTTTTCTTTTTGGTAGAATATTAATGGGTGTCTCATTTTATATAGATGTGAAGGACAATGAAAAATGTAAGGATTATACCTGCTAAACCCAAAGAGAATAAAAAGCTCAAGGTTGCCGCTTACTGCAGGGTCAGTACCTCCGGGTCGGAGCAACTGCGCAGTCTCGAGATTCAAATAAGTGCATACACGAAGATGATAAAAAGCCATCCCAACTGGATTTTTGTCGGTGTTTATTATGATATTGAAAGCGGGCTTCGCCGAAGCGGCAGAAAAAGTCTGGACAAGCTGCTCAAAAAAGCGGCTAAAGGCAAAATTGATTACATCATCACAAAGTCAATCAGCAGGGTATCAAGAGATACGCTGGAGATATTGAAGATTACAAGATTTTTAAGAGAGCGAGGGATCAATATGCATTTTGAAAATGAGAAGCTGGATTCAATTGAAGCGGATAAAGAATTCGAAATTACGCTTAGGGGTATGCTGGCACAGGACGAAAGCCGAAATATCAGCGAGAACATCAAATGGGGAATTCAGCGCAAGTTTGAAAAGGGCGAGATATTGACGAAGTATAAGAATTTCATGGGCTACACTTGCGTTGACGGTGAGATAGTCATTGTGCCGGAACAGGCAGAGGTGGTAAGAAAGATATTTGACTTATATTTACAAGGCCTGACGTTAGGACAAATTAAGGATTATCTGGAGGCCCAAGGAATTAAGACTGTAACGGGCAAGGAAATTTGGGATACAAAAACGATCCAGAGGATGTTAACCAACGAGAAATATAAGGGCGATACAATGTTTCAAAAGACCTTTACTGAGGATTTTATGACCGGAAAGAAAAGCAAAAATATCGGACAGCGGAACAAGTATTATGTAAAGGATAGCCATGCCGCCATAGTTTCTGCCGAAATTTATGACAAGGTTCAGGAAGAAATGGCGAAACGTGCGCGGCTTGTTACCAGCGAGGATGGCACAGTAGAAATCAGCGGAAGTAAATATAATGGCAAATACTTTCTGGGAAATTTGCTCGTGTGCGGAGATTGCGGAGCATCTTATCGTCGGAGAACTGAGCGGGGCAAGGTAGTCTGGCGCTGTGCGACAAGGATTGAAAAAGGCAAAGATGCTTGCCCTCATTCCCCCACCATGGATGAAGGATGGATACAGGATGTTCTGGCAGAAGCTGTTTGTGAGAATGGGGGTTATGATGAAGGTATAATCAGGAATAAAGTTGCTAGAATTCAGATTTATAATTTGTATACTATGATTAGCTATAAAAATGGGGAGCAGACTAAAATCTGTTTTTGATATATCCTTGCATTGTTACATCCAAACTAATAAAATAATATTTGTATATTTTACCAATTTATATAAGGATACTAACGATAGGATACCGTAAAACAATGGATTATGAAGAACTTTATAGAAAATACCAAAAGCTGTTGGAAGAAAATAAAAGGCTGAAGGTTGAAAATGAAGATTTCAAGATTCAGCTTGGGTTGGTATTGCCCTTATTCGACAATGAAGTTCATGCAATGGAAGAGGAAAAAGACCTTTCAGACCAATTTAATAGCTCTGAACGAGTAACCAATAATAGTTCTCCACAGGAAAAGATTAATCTATTCATGTCGTTGTTCAGAGGCAGGGATGATGTATATGCTAAAAGATGGCAGAATAAAGAAGGTAAATCGGGATATTCTCCAGTTTGTCTGAATGAATGGGCTAAAGGGATTTGCGGCAAGCCGAAAATCAAGTGTTCCGACTGTGAGAATAAAAAATATGCGATTCTTGATTCCTCTGCAATTGATAATCATTTAAGAGGTAAGGCAGTATACGGTGTTTATCCTATGCGGCCGGATGAGACCTGCAGCTTCCTTGCGATGGATTTTGATGACGATGGTTGGCAGAAAGATATAAATGCATTAAGAAATACTTGTACCGAAAAAAGTATTCCCTTTGTCGTTGAACGGTCGCAATCCGGGAACGGTGGCCATGCGTGGTTCTTTTTCAAGGATCAAATCAGTGCGGCAACGGCCAGAAAATTTGGCACACTGCTTCTAACCCATGCCATGTCAAAAAGGCATGAGATTAAATTTAGTTCATATGACCGGTTGTTTCCCAATCAGGACACACTCCCCAAAGGCGGATTTGGGAATCTGATCGTATTGCCTCTGCAAGTCAACGCACGAAAAAGTGATAACAGCGTATTTATTGATGAGAAGTTTCAACCCTATAGTGATCAGTGGCATTTCTTAAGCTCTGTTCGGAAGTTAAGCGAAGAGGAAATAAACGGGTACATTTCCCAGCTTGGCACCGGTAATGAATTGGGAGATTTAAGGCAAATTGAAGACGAAGAAACGAAGCCATGGGAAAAGACGCGGATAGACAAACGGTTATGTAAAAACGATATTCCGGATACTATTAACATTACAAAAGCCGACATGCTATATGTTCGCAAAGATGGATTCTCTAATAAAGCCCTAAATATGATGAAACGCCTGGCGGCCTTCCGTAACCCTGACTTTTATAAGGCGCAGGCTATGAGATTGCCGACATTTAATAAGCCCAGAATAATTTCTTTGTCTGATGAAACGCCGGATTATCTTTGCCTTCCAAGAGGATGTGCGATTGATTTAATAAATCTGTTTGAACCGATGAATTCTGAAATTAAGTGGACGGACGAAACCGTTTCCGGTAAATTTATCAAGGTTCAATTCAAGGGACATCTTCGTGATGAACAGGGGGATGCCGTTTACTCAATGCTGCAGCACGATAATGGGGTTTTAGCCGCAACCACCGCATTTGGGAAGACAGTAATAGGGGCAAAACTAATAGCTGAAAGAAAAGTCAACACGCTTGTACTTGTTCATACACAGCAGTTATTGGAGCAGTGGCAAGAGCGATTGAACCAATTTTTGACGATTAATGAAGAGCTGCCTATCGATCCCATTAAAAGACGAGGCAGGAAAAAGAGCCGTAGTATTATTGGACAGCTTGGCGGCGGCAAGAAAAATTTAAGTGGGATTATTGATATTGCGATTATGCAGTCATTGGTGAAAAGCGACGACGTAAAAGATGTTGTCCAGGATTATGGCATGGTTATTATTGATGAGTGCCACCATGTACCGGCATTCAGCTTTGAGCAGATTCTTAAAAACGTTCCGGCTAAGTATGTCTATGGATTGACAGCAACCCCGGTGAGGCAGGACGGTCATCATCCCATCATATTTATGCATTGCGGCCCGGTGCGGCATAAGGTTGATGCTAAAGAACAAGCTGAAAAAAGACCATTTGAGCATTATATTATTCCGCGTTTTACGCCATTCAGAAAACCGGTAAGCCAGGACGAGAAAGAGTGGTCTATTGGCGAAATCTATTCTCAAATCAGTACCAGCCAAATACGGAATCAGTTAATTGTTGATGATGTCACTCAATGTGTGAAAGAAGGGCGAAATCCTATTGTCTTGACAGAAAGAACGGCTCATGTCGAGGCAATCGCCAGGGAATTGTCAAGAGTAATGCCAAACGTTATTGAATTAACCGGAGGAATGACTGCTAAAGAAAGAAGAATCAAGCATGAAAAGCTTTCAAGCATTCCGACGGATGAGAGTATTGTTATTGTGGCCACCGGTCGGTTTGTCGGCGAAGGCTTTGATGAACCAAGGTTGGATACACTTTTTCTGGCAATGCCGGTTGCTTGGAAAGGAACAGTGCAGCAGTATGCCGGACGGCTTCACCGCTTATATCAAAACAAGAGTGAAGTCCAAGTTTATGATTATGTGGACGTTCATGTCGGTGTGCTTGAAAGGATGTACCATAAGAGACTTAAAGGATACTCTTCCATAGGATATTCGGCCAAAAGCGACAGTAAGCCGTTTGAAGCTACGAATGCTATTTTTGATAACCATAGTTTTATGACGGTATTCAGTAATGATATTTCTTCTGCAAAATCAGACATTGTTATTGTCAGCCCTTATATGACAAAAAAACGTCTGAATCAGATGTTGAATATCCTGTCTTCCGGAATTAACAATGGGGCCAAGCTGACCATAATCACCAGACCGGAGGGCGATTATAAGGAAAAGGACAGGTTGGCATTTTCAGATATGATTAATGCCGTACGATTAACAGGAGCAAACCTTATTTTTAAATCAAATATACATCAGAAGTTTGCGGTAATCGATCAGAAGATTGTATGGTACGGAAGTATTAACCTTTTGAGCTTCGGCAGTTCGGAGGAAAGCATAATGAGGCTGGACAGCGTTAATATAGCGAATGAACTGGTGGGTACGATTGAAGAAATGCTATAGATATTAACGGGTGTGATTACAAAATGGAAAAAATATGCCTGCATTTTTACATTGCATACAGAACATATGTTTGGTATAATTGTCTATGAAAAGTTATGGTTGGTATAAAAAGGAGGGATATGTCACGTGGGCGACATATCAAAACAAAGTAAGATCATTCTTTACCAGACTGACGAAGGAAAGATAAGAGTCAATGTCTATTATGCAGAGGAAAGTTTTTGGCTGACCCAAAAAGCCCTGGGTGAGCTTTTTGACGTGGATAGAACGGTAATCACCAAACATTTGAAGAATATATTTACCGAAAATGAATTGAAAGAAGAAGCAGTATGTGCAAAATTTGCACATACTGCCGAAGACGGAAAAACATATAATACCAACTATTATAATCTCGATGCTATTATCGCTGTTGGCTATCGGGTCAACTCCAAAAAAGCTACGCAATTCAGAATTTGGGCTACTCAGACTTTGAAAGAATATATCGTCAAAGGATTTGTATTAAATGATGATATGCTCAAAAACGGCAGGCCATTCGGTAAGGATTATTTTGATGAACTTTTAGAACGCATCAGGGAAATCAGAGCTTCTGAACGCAGAGCTTATCAGAAGATTGCTGATGTTTTTGAACAGTGCAGTAGCGATTACAACTCCAATTCCGAGGAAACGAAAATATTTTATGCCTTTGTGCAAAATAAAATGCACTTTGCCATAACAGGAAAAACTGCCGCCGAAATTATCCATGGACGGGCGGACAGTGAACATCCAACCATGGGATTGACTACATGGAAAGCGTCACCTCACGGCAAAATTTTAAAGAGTGATGTGAAGGTAGCAAAGAATTATCTTAACCAAAATGAGTTGGATAGACTGAATAGAATTGTGACAATGTACATTGATTATGCTGAGTTTCAGGCGTTAAATCAAAATATTATGACAATGAAAGACTGGCTACATATCACTGACGAGTTTTTAAAGTTTAATCGTCGCGAGGTTTTAAAGGATTCGGGAAAGATAAGCCATGAGGATGCCATGGATAAGGCAAAAAAAGAATATGAAAAATTTCGTGTAAGGCAAGATGAAAGATATATTTCAGAATTTGATAAAACTATGGAGAAGTATTTAAAGGGAAATACGAAACAATAATATTCCCGAATATTAACCATACGAGGTAATGGTGATGCAAATTGATGAATCTACAAGTAGACCTGATAGCATTGTGCAGATCATTACTTTGTCTTGAAACTGAATTTTTTCCTCTTAATTCCATTTTTGTAGTATAATTTCTCTATGAAAAGCTAATTCTTGTCGAAAAGCATTCCTGTAATGAATGAAAATGATCTTTGAGAAATAAACAACCCCCTGCTATGATTTAAGTGTGCCTGACAAACGCACAAAAATCACAGAAAATCAGGGGGATGTAAGCAGATGAAGAACCGTAACAATATTAAATTAGAAGCAATAACACCTAAAACACTAATAGTGGGAGTAGACATCGCCAAAGAAACGCAGTGGGCCCGGTTCGTGGATTATCGTGGCATAGAATTGGGGAAAGCCCTGAAATTCCAGAACGATAAAACCGGCTTCGAAACTATCTTAGCAAGCATCGAAACAATTTGCAAGAACAAAAGACTTGACGACGTAATCGTAGGAATGGAACCCACAGGGCACTACTGGAAACCGCTGGACAACTATCTGTTGATGCAAGAAGTAAAAGTAGTCATGGTTAATCCCTACCACACCAAAAAAGCCAAAGAGCTGGATGACAACAGCCAGACCAAGAGCGATAAGAAAGATGCTCTAACCATAGCGAAACTTGTGCGTGACGGCAGGTATTACGAAGTATATATGCCCCAAGATATATTCGCGGAACTAAGAGTGCTGTCAAACGCCAGGATCAGCCTCATGAAGCGGCATAACGCTTTAAAAAACACCATCACAGCAGTAATGGATGAATACTTTCCTGAAATGAAACTCGTATTCAAAAATGCATTAAACGGGAAAGCGTCCATGCAGATATTAAAGACCTGCCCATTCCCTTCACTGATACTTGAATTGGGAGTTGAGGGAGTACTTGCCGAGATAAAGAAAGCCGTCAAAAAGACAGTAGGCAGGAAAAAAGCTCAGCAGCTTGTAGAAACAGCCCAAAACTCCATAGGCGTGAGTTATGGAACAGCGTCGTCAAAATTGAAATTAGAGTTAATGATCGAGGAATTGGAATTACTAACAAAGCAGCTCGAACAAGTGGAAAGCAAAATGGAACTGGCTCTGGCAGAGACAGGAATCGGGGAAATCATTCTCGGCATCCCCGGTATAGGAGTGGTCACCGCAGCAAGTTTTTTAGGCGAGATAGGCGATCCGCTGAGATTTGACCATCCGCGTCAGATAAGCAAAATGGCCGGATACAACCTTGTTGAAGACAGCTCCGGCAAGAGTAAAAGTGGAACAGCAATCTCCAAGCGCGGAAGGAAAAACTTGAGAAGTATTTTATACCGGATGGCCATGACCATGGTTGCAGTAAACAAAGAAATGAAAGAACTGTACCTTTACCTGAAAACGCGCGAAACCAATCCGCTTAAGAAAAAGCAAGCACTTGTTGTTATTTCCGAAAAAATAATAACAGTAATATACAATCTGGTAAAAAAGCAAACAGAATACAAGGCAGAATTAGTGCTTGGGGAATGCAGAAAGAACCAAATCAGCAATCAAGCTGCTTAAGCCTAAAAGCGGCTTAAGCAACCCATTACAAGGGTTTTGGTTACGTACTGGATGTCAAGGGTAAATAAACGGCTGCGCCGCCCTTGACATCCGATAAGGCAGTGCCTATGGCGCAGCAAAGCAAGAAACATGAAACACGCCGATAAAGCGGAGATAAGGAGATCACCTCCATTAGGGCATGACCCAGCACCAAAGCTTAAACGCTATCTCCGTTTTTATCCATAAAACAGAACGAAGGAATGTAAGGGCATAGACCCAGCGAGTTATGATAGGGTGAGTTTTGGATAACACCGGCGAAAGTCATGTAAAATATTGCATTTTAAGAGATAATGCGATTGGCGGAGCAATCTGTTGATATATTTCAAAAATTGAGATAGGAGGTGAAAAATATGGTTTACGCAAAGCCTGTGATATTGGCACAAAGTACTGTACAGATGGCACAATGCACACCCAATAGTAAACCGAGTGGAAGACCTTGTAATCCACCAAAGCCAGGTGGACGATAATGGACAGTTTAATCAGGCGACGATGTTATAAATGAAAACTCGTCGCTTGATTACTAAGGAGAAATTGTAATGTTTTTCAAACAAAAATCTAATATTATATTCAGAAACTATGAGTCCTTCGGGTATGTAACGGACAATAGGAATTTCGGATATAAACGAACTGATGATAACAAAAACAACATCGGAGATAAAATTCTATCGGAAAGTGGGGCTGTATTTTTTTCTGCTTTAGGTAGAAAACCTCAAACCCTTGATGATCTCGCCAAAAAAATAAATAAGCAATTTACAGATGTTGACATTGAAATAATTAAGAATGATGCCAGAGACTTTTATTTTATGCTTGAACAGGATGGATTTATTGTATCTGGCGAAACAATTCAGGAATGCGAAAAAAGAGACACAAAGTTTTCGTACAAAATACTAGGGAACCACTGATTAATAACGTTTTTTATCATCCCAATAAATAATAAAGTGGGATAATCCCAAGTTAGCGGCCCTATCGCCGCCGATTTCAGCTGCCTTTTCCGAGTAATTCTCGAAAAAAGGCGTACTTATCCCCGGATTACGCGCATTGGCTTCGCCAGCCGCCGCTTCGGGCGCACATCAGCAGGTTTGCGCTGGCGGCCAGCATATACAGTCTATTCAGATTCTTGGCAATTCCTCTATAACAAACCTTTTTGAAGCCAAATATGTTCTTAATGATATGAAAGGCGTGCTCCACTTTGGCTCGGACAGACGCTTTCCGAAACTCTATATGGCAATAAAAATCCCGTGCAGGGCCATTGTCCATGCTGCGTTTCTTTCCGGGACGCTCAGCGATACGGTAATCAATTTGTGATTTGTGAGGGTCCTCTGTGATTTCCGGTCGTTTATTTAGTCCCAAATATCCGGCGTCACCGTAGAAAACCTCGTCTTCCGGCCTCATTAGCTTTGACGCTTCGGCTATGTCATGCACATTTGCGCCTGTTGCCGCTATACCATGAATATAACCGGTCCCTGCGTCCACACCGATATGGCATTTCATGCCGAAATACCACTGATTACCCTTCTTTGTTTGGTGCATCTCCGGATCGCGGCTACCGCTTGCGTTCTTCGTTGAGGATGGCGCGCTGATCAGTGTGGCGTCAACAATGGTTCCACCTTTCATGATATGTCCGCACTGTTCCAAACAACGGTTGATCGCCTCAAAGAATGCCTTCCCTAAGCCGCTTTCCTCAATCAAATGACGGAATTTGAGCAGGGTGGTCGCATCCGGCGCCTGCTCATGTATGAAGTCTATTCCCATAAATTTTCGCATGGCGTAACTGTCGTAAATGGCATCCTCTACACCTTCGTCAGAAAGGCTAAACCATATCTGCAGCAGATACATTCTCAGCATTTTTTCAATCCCGAGCGGTGGACGACCGCGCTTACCGTCAAAATAGTGCGGCTGTATAAGCGCCACCCATTCGTCCCAGGGGATGATCTCGTTCATTATTTCAAGAAATTCTTCTCGTTTCGTTTTCTTCCGTCGGTTTGAGTATTCTATATCCGAAAAGGTTTGTTGCCCCATTTTTACCACCTGTTACTGTTTTCTTTAATTTTACCATTTTTTTGTCCGGGGGGCGATTTAATCAGTGTTTCCCTAGAACCTGAGATAATAAAAAAAGATTATTCTCCGACTATTATGCATCCTGAAAAATCCTCACAGGAATTTTTAGAAGAATACTTTAAAGACAAACCTCAACTTACAAATTTACACATAGAAATTACAAGCAAGTGCAACGAAAGATGCGTACATTGCTATATTCCACATGAGAATAAAGTAAGCGATATCGAAGCTGATTTGTTTTATGATGTTTTAGAACAATGTAAAAATATGAGGTTATTGCATTTAACATTAAGTGGTGGGGAACCAATGTTGCACAAAAGCTTTTGCGATTTTTTAAGAAAATGCAAAGAATACGATTTTTCAGTAAATGTCCTTAGCAATTTAACTTTACTTAATGATGAAATTATCAAAGAAATGAGAACAAACCCTCTTTTAGGCGTTCAAGTCTCATTATACTCAATGGATTCCAATATTCACGATGAAATAACCCAAATGAAAGGAAGTTTTAAAAAAACAAAAAATGCAATTTTGAAACTTATTGAAAACGATATACCTTTACAAATAAGCTGTCCAATAATGAAGCAAAACAAAAACTGTTATGATGATGTTAAAAATTGGGCGAAAAAACATAAGATTCATGTCGGAGATGATTATGTCATCATAGCAAGATATAATCATACAACACAAAATCTTAGTAACCGTCTGTCCATTAATGAAATCAGAGAAGTGATTAACGATATTGTTGTGATTGATACAAGTTATATGGAGCAAATGGAAAGGGAAGCGGAGAAGAAAAAGAATATTACATCAAACGATTTTGTTTGTAGCGTTTGTCATTCATCCATTTTCATAGCTGACAACGGGAATGTATATCCATGTGCTGGCTGGCAGGATTATAATATTGGTAATGTAAAAGAAACTTCTCTCGAAGATATTTGGAATAATTCTGAAAGAATACAATATCTAAGAGGCTTGCGAAGAAAAGATTTTCCTAAATGTATTCAATGTCCTGATAAAGATTTTTGTACCATGTGTATGGTTAGAAACGCAAATGAAGACCCTCTGGGGGATCCTTTAGCAGTTAATGAGTATTTTTGTGATATCGCAAAACTTAATAGAAAAATGATGCTTGAATGGAAAGAAATGGGCAATTAAAAGAAAGACGAGACAGATTAATTAGAGAGGGTATGCCGTTTAATTATTGATACTGCGGAGGGAATAAGCTCCTCTTGGGAAAGCAGCGATTTGCGAACACCAGATGATATCTGTATCGAGGTACAAACCTCTGCCTTGTGCTAAACAAAAAAACGATAATCAGAAATCTATCAGTTTTATCAGCTTGTACGTGTGATTAGCCTTGGTGCCAGCAAAAGTAATTTCGCTGGTCTGAGCAGAACAATAAACCATCAATATAATATGGGTGTAAGCAGTCAAGTAAAACCAGCAACTTTTCGCCACAAACCATACAACATTTTAGCATTGAGTAATTGTCTTCCTGTGTTGAAGTCTGTAGCTGTTGCCTGTCATGTTTAAAATCTCGCAGTGGTGGATAAGCCGATCTAAAATTGCAGTTGTTATCGTCGCATCACCTAAGAAGTCAGCCCATTCATCAAAACCCTTGTTTGAGGTAATAATCAGTGATGTTTTCTCGGACATGGAGGACACAAAGCCGAAGAACAAATTTGCTTCTGTAGTAGATAACGGCATAAAACCAACCTCATCAATAATAACCAGGGCTGCCGAGTTGAGTATTTTAATGCGTCTCTTACTGGCTGTTGAGATTTGTGAGGTTTTCAGTGTAATCATGAGTTCATCCAAGGTCGTAAAAGCTACGGCATAACCCAAGTTTAAAGCCTGTACCGCTAAAGATAAGGCCAAATGTGTTTTTCCGATACCGGGTGGCCCCAAGAAACAAATGTTGAACGCTTGCTCGACCCAAGTCATGTCGGACAGCCTTAGCATCTGCTCTCTGGATACGCTGCGTTGGAATCCGAAGTCAAAGGTTTCCAAAGTTTTTTCGGCGGGTAGATTTGCTCTTCTTCTACGAATTAGATTTTGTTTTTCCGTCCGAAGACGTTGTTGCTCTGAAAGGAAAACCTCAATGCTTTCCAGAGGTGTGAGATTGTTCTTTTTAGCATAAAGGTTTTCTAAATCGACAGGGGCCAAATGCAGTCCAGACACCAATGCATTGACACGTTCAATCCGTTCATTCATGGCTGCCACCTGCCTTTGCATAAACGTCCAGAGAGCGTTTCTCAGTGGTTACATGGTACTTGCTGTTGCTAACCGGAATAGCATTGAGGACGATTACTTGTTTTGGCTTGGCACTGTGCTCTAAAAAATCCTTTACATAAGTTATTCCGTAGAGTTTGCTCACCTCACAATATTTGATGGCATTTAGCACGTCATCAATCCCATATTTATCGCATAATGTTTGCAGCAGACGAAACTGATCACGGGCATAGCGCGCTTTTTCTGTTCGGATTGTCTGCAGAAAATCTGTTGCCTTGAATAATAACAACGCATCAACCGTATTTTGAGCTTTATCCATCGAGTCGGTAACATCTCTGGAGTGACTGGTGCTTTTTATTAATTGACCTCTGCCGGTTGCGATTGGATGTTCACAGATAAACTCACCGAAAACGGTCATAATGATCAATCTTTCACTCTTCGCCTCAATGCTGACCTCTTTTTGCTTGTTGTATGTACCAAGAGGTAAAGAGTATCGGTTACTGTCGTAAACGATGGTGTTATCTTTTCGAACGTTCCTGTAGATGGTTACATCACTGTTTGATCGTATGTCCAGCAGGGGGCTAAGGTGTTCTCGTTCATCCTCAAACACTTTAGCCGGTATCTTTTTAGTAGTACCGTGAGTCTTGGCGTTGCCGGTTCTATCCAGCCAATTCAGGAACGAATTGTTGAGAATGTCTTCGTCAGCAAAGAGTCTGTTTTCCAAGAAATTATATTTGATGTACTTAACGACATTTTCGATCTTACCCTTGCTTTCCGGATCAGCTGCGCGGCAAAGGTATACTTTTAAATTGCATTCCTGCCGAAACTTCTCAAACTCAAAGGTATGAATAATATCTCCATAGTTTTCTGAAACACTGACAATGCTATCCTGATCAAATACCAGCTCCAGCGGCATTCCTCCCATGTATCTGAAGCACTCATGGCAGCTGCGAACCAGATCGCTTGTTGTGAATGCGCGAGTTTGAAAGAAGGCCCATTTGTAACGGGCATGAGCGAGTACGAAGGCTGCGAAGCGAACCTTTACACGTCCTCCATCAATGGATTGCATCCACTTTTCACCGAAGTCCACTTGTAGCTGCTGACCCATTGGGAGCTCTTCTACAGCCTCATAATCCCTGGGATGGTTGGACTTTTTAAGATTGTATTTATCTCGTAATCCTTTGACATAACGGCTGACAGTACGTTCTTTGATATATTCTTCTCCATAATGCTCTTTGAGCCAATCGCATACTTGCGCAGCTGTCATTGTTGGATATTGTCTCAGCCAGCTGATGATAATTTCCTCATATTTTGAAAGTAACAGCTCCCGGTTAATGCTATACAACTGTATGGCAAATTCATCCGCCGTCAGATTCCAATACCGTGTTACGGTTTCCCGATTTATGTTCAGCTGCTTGGCTGCTCGAGACCGAGTGAATCCTATCTCCTTAAGTTGCTGTATCTGTTTATACATCTTAAATCCTTTCATTCTAACAGCTCCTGACTTCTTTGTTAGTTCTATTCTAACAAAGTACGAGAGCCGTCTTTGATTTAAGTTGTATGGTCGTTGGCGAAATGTTGTATGCTTTGTGGCAGAAACTTGTATGCTTTCATTGGCGTAAAATGGTATGGTTTAGTTTACCATTCACAATGGGGATATAAAAAGATGTTTTTTATAAATAAAAAGAATGAAGACAGAAAAAAACAATTAAAAAGTATTCTTGGTATAGCTCAAAGAATTATTGATAAATCGGAAACATCCGATAATTTTCTACACCCAATTTACAGATATATTAATGGAATTGGTTTATCGGTTTTGCAGAGACTTCTAATGCAACTTTTTACAGGACAAGAAGTTGACGATGTAGAAGTATTGTTTATTGATTTGGGTCGTGATGTAAAAGACAACAATAATGAATATATATACAAAAGCGTTTCTATCGAAAATAATGGAGAAATGTCAATAAGCTTAAAAGATAACTTAGTAATTCCAGTCGCTTGGAATATCGATAGATTTGAAAGTGCTATAACAAGAATAGGTGCTGATTGCGAGGATCCATTTGAATTTGATAAATTGAATCATAGGTCAATATTATTTTTACCTATTGGCATTACTATTGTTTATAATGGTAATCATTCAATCTTAAGCGGTATTATAAAAAGAGAAGGCATTATTCATCCAACAGAGGTGGTTGACTTAGCTCCGTTATACGAAAAGGCTAGATTTGATGGAATCCACTACAGGGATAATGAAAGTAACCAAGTTATCCAAGAGGTCAGGAACTTTGAATTAGGTGCTATATATGAAATTGGTAGATTGTTAATCAAAAATGATATCTCATTTTTGGGTTAAGCAATTACCAATAGGCTTCAAGGAGATAGGGGAAAATGTCAGATTACCTGGATAATATTTATGATAGGCATATCACTAACGAGAAATTGAAAGTCGGCACAAAATATGAAAGACTGGCTGCTGTGGTTTATAAGATTTTTGAAGAAGATGATGTAGTAATCCACGACTTACGTTTAAGAGGCAAAGGAAAAACCGCCGAGCATCAGATTGACGTTACAATCGAAAAGCAAGGTAATAAAAAAAGAATTTTAGTTGAATGTAAGGATTATAACGACATTGTTGGAATTGGCATCATTCGCGATTTTTATGGAGCTGTCGCTCAAATAAAACCTGATGATGCAATAGTCGTTACAACAAAAGGGTTTACTAAGGGAGCAGTAAAGTTTGCCAAAGATGAAAATATAAAGTTGGCTATTCTCAAAGAGTTTAATGAAGAGGATTGGGAGGGAAGATTAAGGCGACTGTTTTATTAATATGAGGATGATCTTTATGGATACACCTCGCATTACAGCTTGGCTTATAGCTGATCCTTCTCAGCGGGATGAGATAACTGCAGCATTAGGAAGCAATTTTGGAAACGAGCAAAAAACGGATACGACTGAAACATATTTTTATAACGAGAATGGTGATGAGACTGAAACATTCCAGCAAGTTTTGTCTCCAATATTTAATTCATTTAAAAGGGTTACGGGCCAAACAACAAAGGGTAAATATGAGTTTGAGGAGATAAGATATATTAATCTGTGTGGAGTTACAGTTCCGGTTCGCGGCTTCGACTATGAATTTAACAGTCACGAATCAGTATGTACGACAGTAATCGACGAGGGAGCCAAAGTAGCGACTCTTCTTTATAAAATGCTCGATGGAACTATAGATACAGTTATTTTCGATCAACAGCTTGAAAAGTGGACCTTTAATAAAGATGGTCAAGTAATTTTCAAAGAAAAATAGATATCTCAGGTAATTGTATCAAATAAAGCATTCAAGAGGACAACACGCTTTTGAATGTTTTATTGCTTGCAATTTTACATAGGTTGTAAAGCAAAATGCAGTCATTGATATGGCAAAATTCAACCTGCAACTGGCTGTTTCTGAAATACACGTAGCCGTCAAGGGGATACCAGAGATGTGAGAAGATATTCTCTCTTCTAGTATAATTAGAATCGATATTTGGGGGGGTGATGGAATGTATCAATTAAAAAAGTGTGCGCTTTGCGGCACTGAAACAGAGCTTGAGCTGAGTCACATCGTTCCGAAGATGGTGATGCGCGCTTTGAAGAAAACTGCGGTCGGTAATATCAGGAACATGGATAATCCGAATGTCCCTGCACAAGATAGCGAAAAGCACCATATGCTATGTGCCAGCTGCGAGGACTTATTCAGTGAAAAAGAGACCTACTTTGCAAACACCCTGTTCCATCCGTACCAAAAGAAAGAACGCATTCAGTTTGATTACGATTCCAGATTACATTACTTTCTGACATCCTTAAGCTGGAGAAGCCTCTATTTGGATCTGCTGGATTTTACGGGGAACCATGTAGTCGGCCTTGATGCCTTTGAACATCTGATTTCCTGTGAATGGAACATGCGGGAATACCTCCTAAATAAGCGAAGCGACATCGGAACAATCGAGCATCATATTTTCTTTTTTGAAAAGATAAAAGAAATATCCGGTAACACAGAAGTGACCTGGGTGAGACCACATGCCACTTTCCACAGAGGAATCCAAAGCTACACCTTTTGCTATGAAGACGATCGGACATATGGAACCATCACAAATATGATGGGCATAATGCTAATCACGCTTTACAGTAAAGGAAGCAGGGAAAATTGGGATCGAACGCAGATTGTAAATGGCAACGGGCGTATTGAGGCAAAAGATCAGCATATCACAAGCGTGGTCGGAAACGAATTTACAAACATACTGAAAACGGCGCAGGAAGCTTCCGATTCCATGAGCGACAAGCAGAAGGAGAAAATCATCGAGAATCTGAAGGCGAAGGCAGGACAAGTTAAAAATTATCCAATATTTCAGGATTGGATTAGCGACCGGGAACTGGACAAGGATTAGTTGAACCGATAAACTTTATATTGTCGGTTGGCGAGGATAAACATTCAGATACCTTGTATTATGCTATTGTCGCACTTATAGAACTTCTTCACGCTAAAAGCTATGCAGCCGCCGCTCTGGTACGGTTATGTTATTTAATGGTAAATGCGGATAGTAATACGAAGGCATTAATATTGCGGTAGGTTTCAAAAATGAAATATATCAAGACCGATATAGGACAACATATTTTGCAAAATGGACGTACAAGCAATCAATACTTCGTAAAAAAACTCGCAAATAAAATCACGGAGTCAATAGGTATATGAATGAAAAACTTTTTGAACTAATCAAACAGGTATATACAGAATGTCGGGAAGCCGAAAGACTAAAGATTGCTAACTACCTTGAAAAACAAGGGTTTAAGGTTAAAAAGCGTGGCTCCGCCGGAAAAGGTCTGAAGGAATATAAATCCGGCGGTCGTTTAAATAAGCCCTTCGATCTATCTAACTGGAAATGGATTGAAATAACAAAAGACGGTATAGAATTTTTAGTATCTTTGCAACCTCCAGATAAAGACCCGAGTAGTGGGAACCATCATGTTCTAATGGATCGTATAGGAGTGTGTTCCAACGAACATTGGATAATCACAGATATCGACTTGCCAATGGATGAAAAGTCGCTTGATGCTTTAGTGGAAATTATAAATGGTTGGAACTAAAATTGTAAGCAATAAAACCTTCAAGAGATGAACACGCTTTTGAAGGTTTTATTGCTTACAATTCATTTGAACTGTAACGCAAATTCAGACGCTAAATTTGCAAAAAAATGCCCTAACCAGGCGTCTGCTTCTGAAAGATGCCTCCCCGCCAAGGGGGTACCAGAGGAATACGGCATCTTTTTTGTATCCTCAAGGCATGTGGAGGTAATAATCCTGTTGCAGAGGCTGAAACGCTGATGTATAAAGGGTTTAGGAGGACGAACACAGAAATGTGTTTTTGACGTGAAGGCTATCTTTCACGTCTTTTGTTTTGTAAAATGTAATTGTATGGGTGTCTTATCCAGTTTATGTTTACACAAATAAAAGGTTGAGATGAAGAATGTTCGAATCATACCGCCTAAACCCAAAGAAAATAAAAAGCTCAGGGTTGCCGCCTACTGCCGAGTCAGCACATCCGGGCCAGAGCAGATGCGCAGCCTTGAGATTCAGATAAGCGCATATAAGAAAATGATAAAAAGCCATCCCAACTGGCTATTTGCCGGTGTGTTCTATGATATCGAAAGTGGACTTCGACGAAGCGGCAGAAAAAGTTTGGATAAACTGCTCAGGAGAGCAGAAAAAGGTAAAATCGATTACATTATCACAAAGTCAATCAGCAGGGTATCGAGGGATACGCTGGAGGTTTTGAAGATTGTAAGATTTTTACGAGAGCGAGGGATCAATATGCATTTTGAAAATGAGAAACTGGACTCAATCGAGGCAGATAAAGAATTTGAGATTACGCTGAGGGGCATGCTGGCACAGGACGAAAGCCGGAATATCAGCGAGAATATTCAATGGGGAATTCAGCGCAAGTTTGAAAAGGGCGAGATCTACACGAAGTACAAGAATTTCATGGGATACACTTGCGTTGACGGTGAGATTGTCATAGTTCCGGACCAGGCAGAAGTAGTCAGAAAGATATTTGATTTATATTTGCATGGCCTGTCACTGGGACAAATAAAGGCTTATCTGGAATCTCAGGGGATTAAAACAGCAACAGGCAAAGATGATTGGAATGTGAAAACGATTCGTGACATGCTAAAGAACGAGAAATATAAAGGCGATACCATGCTTCAAAAGACCTTTACCGAGGATTTTATGACCGGTAAGAAAAGAAGAAATGATGGGCAGCGAAACAAGTATTATGTGAAAGACAGTCATCCAGCTATTGTCTCTGCTGAAGTATTCGACAAGGTTCAGGAGGAAATGGCCAAGCGTTCAAGGGTTATCAGTAATGAGGATGGCACCGTGGAAATCAGCGGCAGTAAATATAACGGCAAATACCTTCTGGGGAATTTGCTTGTATGCGGCGATTGCGGCGCATCTTATCGAAGAAGAACGGAAAGAGGCAAAGTTGTTTGGCGCTGCGCGACCCGGATTGAGAAAGGCAAGGAGGCATGTCCCCATTCCCCTACTCTTGATGAAGGACGGGTACAGGATACTCTGAGTACGGCTGTTTGCCCGAACGGAGTTTATGATGAAGGCATAATCAGGAATGAAGTTGATAAAATCCAGGTTTTTGATGCATCTATCCTGGTTATCTGCAAGAATGGGTCACAGGAGGAAAGCTCATTCTAGAATGACTGAATCTGTGATATACTAATAATTATTAATAAGAATGGAGGGTAAAGCCTCGACAAAAATTGATTGGGGTAAAGTCCAACGCAGAAGAGACAAGCTGAGAGGCTTGTTTTATGCTTTGCAAGGTCTTTTTGTTTAGTATCGTTTGAAATGAATATGAACAAAAAAAGACAGCGGTGGGCTATTTAGCGGATAACCGTTTAAATTTGTGGTGGGCTCGAGTGGGTAGCGAGCGGATTGACAAAACAGCAGATCCGGAGCTTGCTATTGACCGAGCTTTGGAAACTTATCTCAAAAAGGGATATTCTCGTAATTGGATCAACCAGCGTTTGAATACAATTGAAGTTCGAAAGAAACGGATCGATGAATGGGAAAAACGCTACATAACAGATAAACGTGATTTTGCAATTTTAACTGATGAGATAACGCAGGCATGGGTGGGTAAAACAACGAGACAAGTCACAGTGAGGTTGTATGCCTGTTGCAACGTGGTGAAATAGAATAGAAATTAGCAAAAGCCGTGAGTTGAAATCAGTTCACGGCTTTCTTTATATTCTTATATTTGGAAAAAAGATTATTATGAAAAATCTTAGAAGAAAATATAAGTATCATAATTTGCAAAGCAAAATATAATGACTTAAACAATTTTTGTCCCACATATGTACAATTTGTCCCGCTACATGATATAATAAGAAAAGAAATTGGAGGGCCGATATTATGAAAAAGCAAAACGTTTTAAATTTAATAAAATATCATGTTGAAAGAAACGAGAATGCTTTTAGAAATGAATCCATTAATATAGCAAGATACTTTGATAGTATTGGTGACTATCAGTTAGCTGAATATATTATGAGTTTAATTTCAGAATCAAATTTGTATACGCCTCAAAGTAGTGATTTTGTAAGTGAGTTTTTAAAGCAATTAGATACTAGAGGGATGGAACCACTTAATTTACCTATGGAGATATCTGGTGATATAAAAGGTATTATTAATGCTGTAAATCATAATGTAGGAATTAACAAGTTTTTGTTTGAAGGGTTGCCTGGTAGTGGGAAAACAGAGGCTGCTAAGCATGTAGCTCGGTTACTGGATAGAACATTGTTTTATGTTGATTTTGATAACTTAATTGACAGTAAATTAGGTCAAACTAATAAAAATATTACAAGCGTATTTAATGAAATAAATATGATTCCACATTCAAATAAAGTTGTTATTTTATTCGATGAAATAGATGTAATTGCATTGGATAGGATTAATTCTAATGATGTACGTGAAATGGGCAGAGTTACTTCAACTATTTTGAGAGAACTCGATAGGTTGACTGATTTAAATAAAGAAATAGTAATTATTGCAACAACAAATTTATATTCAAATTTTGACAAAGCATTAACAAGGCGTTTCGATGCAGTCATTAATTTTAATCGATATAGTAAGGAAGATTTGATTGAAGTTGCTGAGTATTACTTCTCATCTTTTATTAAAAATTTTAAAGGTATTTCAAAAGATACAAGGTTATTTAAAAAAATATTGAAAGCAACAGATAACCTACCGTATCCTGGAGAACTAAAAAATATTATAAAAACATCTTTAGCATTTAGTGATGTGAATTTTGAGCATGACTACTTAAGAAGACTTTACAATAATCTAATCGGTAATCTCGAACAAACTGACATTACCCAACTTCATATACAAGGTTTTACAGTGAGAGAAATAGAAAAACTTAAAGGGGAATCTAAAAGTGCTGTATCAAGAAAGCTGAATAAGGAGGAAGATCAAGATGAATAATGTACTAGAACTGAAAGGTAAGCGATTTGTTCAAGCTTCAAAAAGCGGCAATGGCGGAGGAGCTGCCCTGAACAGTAAAAAAGTAGTGTCAAGTGAGCAATTGCTTAGACTGAAATCTAAACTAGGTCAAATTAAAGAGTTTTGGGAACTAGAAAAAAACCTTTTCAAGGCATCTTAATTAGTGTTTATTACAATAAAATAGTTGCAAAAAGTAATCGGATATCTGGATTGTTTAGAGGAAAAGACTCTAATTTTGCTATTGTTGGGGCTAAATTCAATGGCGAAAAGAGTAAACATATAATTACTTATTTTCTAGATATTATAGATTTAGATAAAAGTATTGATTTGCTTTCTAAAGCAAGTGATGTTTTAAACTCTAGGTTTCAAGATGGTATAAATAAAACTATTTTTGATGACAATAAAATAATCGATAAAGTTCCATTTAAACAATTTTCAATGAGCAAATCTGTTTTTAAACAAGTGGTAGCGGATGTTTCATATATCGATGATTTTGAGGTGGAGATGGCCCCCCCCCAACTCAAGCAAAGCATTATTACAATATATAACACCGGTACAGATACAAAAATATTATTTAAAAATATAGGAATTGATATTCTAACAAGTAGAATACTAGATAACCAGACAGTATTTTTAGACGAAAATCAGTTAAAGCTTTTATTTGAAAAAGCTCCTTACCTTGTTTCAATGGCAACGGTGGATTTAGCAGAATTATCCCCCGAAGATTTTATTCAAGAATACCAGCAGGGTATGTTGTATATCCCTTCTCCGAGCATTGAACCAACTATTGGAGTCATTGATACCTTGTTTGATAAACGTGTTTATTTTAGTGAATGGGTAGAATATTATGATATGGTTGATGATAATCTTCCGAAAAGCACAAATGATTATCGTCATGGTACGGCTGTGTCTTCGCTTATTGTAGATGGTGCTAGGTTAAATCCATGGCTGGATGATGGATGTGGTAGATTTAAAGTACGCCACTTTGGTGTTGCAACTGGCTCAAAATTCTCATCTTTTACAATTATAAAGCAAATAAAAAATATTATTGCTAATAATAAAGATATAAAAGTCTGGAATATTTCACTTGGGAGTAATCAAGAAGTTAATGATAATTTTATTTCCGCAGAAGCTACGGTATTAGATCAAATTCAGTATGAAAATGATGTTATTTTTGTTGTAGCAGGAACAAATAAACCTAGTGATGATATTGTGAAAATTGGTTCGCCTGCTGATTCAATAAACAGCATGGTTGTGAATGCGGTGACTAGGAAAGGTCTATCAACAAAATATGCAAGAAAAGGGCTTGCATTATCATTTTTTGCAAAACCTGATATTAGTTATTATGGCGGGAGTGAGGAGCAATATATTCAAGTTTGCGAACCGTTAGGTGCAGCAAATGTTGCTGGTACTTCGTTTGCTTCTCCTTGGATTGCCCGTAAATTATCCTATTTAATTGATGTTTTAGGTTTGAGCAGAGAAGTTGCTAAAGCAATGATTATTGATGCTGCAAGAGATTGGAATGAAAAGCCAACTCCGGAAGAAGTCGCTCTTTATGGACATGGTGTTGTGCCTATCAAAATAGACAATATTGTTCAAACAAAAGAAGATGAGATTAAATTTTTAGTATCTGATGTAAGCGAAAAATGGAACACTTATAATTATCATTTCCCGATTCCGATTAAAGATGATAAATACCCATATATCGCAAGAGCAACCATGTGTTATTTCCCTATGTGTGATAGAACGCAAGGTGTTGATTATACTAATACAGAACTTAATCTTCATTTCGGAAGAATCAATAATCAGGGAAAGGTAATCGATATTAAAGGTGATAAGCAAAATCAAGAGGAAGCATTAAATACCGAGAAAAACTATCTCCTAGAAGGTGAAGCAAGAGACAGATTTAGAAAATGGGACAACGTAAAATATGTTGCTGAAAGACCTAAAGATAGAATGATGCCCAAAATATCATATAATAATAAAAATTGGGGGATGGAAATTAAAACAAACAATAGATTAGATCCAAAAGATGGAATGGGGATTCGTTTTGGCGTTATAGTTACATTGAAAGAAACTAATGGTATTAATAGAATTGACGAATTTATAAAAAATTGCACTTTAAATGGTTGGCTGGTTAACAGAATTGATGTTAAAAATAGAATTGATATTCATAAAAAGTAAATGAAGATATTGAGTTTAAGTAAAATCCAGTTAATTTATTTCAGGTAGTATATTTGATCATTCTTATATTGTTCTTAAATTTGTATCATATATTTCAGTAGAGTTTGCGCTGTATATCACCATAAAGCTGGAAGAAAAGAGATGAATAATCTTTGTTTTTCTTAAAAATACACTTCCACCAAGGAACCAATGGGTCTTCACGATATCATTATTGTATCCTCAAGGCATGTCGAAATTTGTTGTCTTTTGTCGAAAGAATAAGTGAAGTATACATATCATAGCAAATATCGTATTCAATTGGGCCATTTTACAGTCATAAACGATGCGCCGATAGGCAAATCCGTTCCTTTGACTTGTGGATATCTCCCCTTTTTCTGAGGACAACTTTTTTCTGTGTATACTTTTTCAGTATTTTTGAGAAATTTTATTATTTTTAGCCAAGCCGACTTCGTATTTTCAAAATCATTATAATGCTCTTGCACATGCGTATGATAAAATTCCAGCTCAGTCAATATAGCTTTAAAGTCATCATTCTCAAAATAATCACAAATTTTAGGGATGACATTTTCTAAGTTCTTTTTCATTTTTGCGATTTCTGTCTCGTAATTAGCTCTTTGCGTAATATAAAGCAAGAGAGGCTTGTATCTGATCCAGCCGATGGAGGCTTTTAAAAACCTCTCGGTATTTGCGTATTTCGGCGTATCCGGACAGGCATTCCGGAGGCATCCGGACACCGTTCCGGAATTATCCGGACAGTAAACCGGGAACATCCGGACACTTTGTCGGTTAGTTGTTCATGTAATTTGTAGTAGCCCCAATGCCTTGAAGCATACCCCAAATTATGGATATGGTCAACAAGAACCTTCGCCGTCGTGGTTGTGGAGAGTGTGGTCAGGCTCTTTTAAGGAATACCCCATGCTGCCTGTCCAAGCTTTGTGGTCAACCTGGAGCGTAAGCGCAGGGTTGTCCCCAAAGCGGCACTATCCACAACCTGTTTTCTAAAACGACAGATCCTTGATCATCTTTTTGGCAGTCACTTCTCTCATAGATATTTTGGAATCCAAAGGCAGGATGTACGCATTATGAATCACACGGTCCATAATGGCATCAGCAATTGTTGGATCCGGGAACAGATCATACCACTGTGTATGAGAAACCTGGCCGGATAGCACCATAGAACCTTTGTTGTAACGGCTTTCAGCGATTTCCAGGATGTCTCGGCTTTCTTCAAGCGAGTAAGCTTTCAGACCAATGTCGTCTAGGATCAGGAGCTTGATGTTTTGAAGGCTTGACATATACCGGCTATACCGGTTTTCCTGTTTGGCTTCCTGAATTTCTAAAAGTAATTCAGGCATTCGGAAGTATTTAGCAGGATAACCCTGCCGACAGGCACTATTCCCTAAGGCGCAGGCGATGTACGATTTACCGCTTCCCGTTTTGCCGGAAATTACAACGTTAAGTTTTTGTTCGATGAAAGCGCACGTCGCCAGGGTTTGGATAACCTTTTTGTCAATAGTACGATCGACGGTGTAGTCGATATCCTCAATGCAAGCATCCATGCCAAGCGTAGCCTGGCGCAAGAGCCTCCCGATCCGGGCATTTTTCTTTGACAACCACTCGCGTTGTAAGCGCTTAACAACAGAGTGCCTTATGTAAAAAGGTGATCCATGTGATAATAGACTTCAAAGTTTTCAGAGTTTTTCAAGTTTTTCAAGTACTCTGAAATACGATAGTGGAGGGATCACAATGGATGAAATAACCCCAGTTAAAATCCAGTTCCGTATGGAACAGTGGGTGCGGTTGATTAAGGAATTTCAGGCTAGTGGTATGACCGTAAAATCTTGGTGTCAACAGAATAATATAAGTGAATCGGCATACTACTACTGGCTGAAACAAATCCGCATGAAAGCATATTTACATCAACTTCCGACTACACAGCCTGAAAACAAGAAGCCCGTCGAATTTGCAAAACTTCATGTGGATACATTAAGAACTGGTGCTGCCGTCATCATTCATCTTCCATCCGCAACGGTTGAAGTCAAGGAAGGAACATCCCAAAAAACTCTTGAAGCCGTTTTGCTAGCTTTAAAATCTCTATGTTAGGAGACATTACAGCAGCAAAAGAGATCTACATCGCTTGCGGTTATACGGATATGCGTAAATCTATTGACGGACTAGCAGCCCTTGTCCAGGAAACCTTCGGCATTGATCCTTTCGCATCCAGTCTCTATCTGTTCTGTGGCAAGCGTCGGAATCGTATCAAAGCCTTGCTCTGGGAAGGCGACGGATTTGTACTTCTTTATAAGCGCCTCGAAAACGGAAACTTTAAATGGCCCAGGTCTGCAGATCAGGTGAGGTCTCTTACATGGCAGGAGTTCAAGTGGCTGATGGAAGGTCTGGAGATAGATCAGCCAAGAGCCATAAAGAAGGTGAAACCAGGCGCTTTTTGCTGAGGTTAAAACGGCTGAAAGTGCCGTATTTACTGGATTTTAGCCCATTTTTGTGGTATAATAAAACCATAAAAACCGTTGGGAGAAAAGCCGTTTTATGGTTTCAAAGGACACCTACATCGAGCAGCTGGAAAATACAATAAAGAGCCTGGAACAGCAGGTAAGTAACCTTACCGAGATGGTGCTCCTTCTCCGCAAAGGGAAATTTGGCAGTTCCAGTGAAAAAACGCCGCGTGAGGAAATCAGTGACCAACTTAGCCTGTTCAATGAGGCAGAGTTAGAAGCCGATCCTCATGTCCCTGAACCCGTCGTAAAGGACGTAAACGGCTATAAGCGGCGAAAGGCTAAAACGAAACGGGAGGTATTACTTAAGGATCTTCCTGTCAAAGAAATCTTATGTGAGATTCCCGAGGAAGATCTTTACTGCGGCAACTGCGGAGTCACGCTCAAGCCGATTGGTAAAGAGACCGTCCGTGAGGAACTGGAATACATTCCACCAAAATTGCAGATTATCCGGTATGTGCGAATGTCCTATGAGTGTCTCAAATGCAAGCATACGGATACACCTTATATAGAAAAAGCACTGACACCATCTTCTCTCATGCATCATTCTCTGGCATCGCCCAGCACGGTAGCAAATGTCATGTACCAGAAGTACGTGAATGCCATGCCACTCTACCGCCAGGAAAAGGACTGGGAGCAGCTTGGTTTTTCCCTCTCAAGGGCGACGATGGCCAACTGGATCATCCGGTGCTCACAGGATTACCTGTATCCCGTTACCAGATACCTTCGGGAACAGCTCCTGAAGCGAGATGTCCTCCATTGTGATGAATCACCGGTCCAAGTATTGAAGGAGAATGGCCGAAGGCCACAGTCCAAGTCTTACATGTGGCTGTACCGTACTAGAGAAGACGGGAAGGAGCCCATTATCCTGTATGACTACAGGACAACAAGAAGCGGCGAAAATGCCGCCGAATATCTGAAGGGATTCAGCGGGTTCCTGCACAGCGACGGATACTCAGGATACAATAAGCTGGCAGAAATTGTTCGATGCGGCTGCTGGGCTCACCTCCGCCGCAAGTTCATAGAGGCCATCCCGGATAACCGGGCGAAAGATTCTCCGCTAACAAATGCGGAAATCGGTCGGGATTATTGCAATCGGCTGTTTAAAATCGAAGATGGGCTGTCCGAACTTACATCGGAAGAAAAATATGCCAAGCGTCTTGAGCTGGAAAGGCCGGTTCTAGATGCCTTTTGGTGCTGGCTGGACTCCCTCCATATACTGCAGAGCTCTGCCCTCGGCAAAGCAGTGACCTATGCAAAGAACCAGAAACAGTATATGGAGAACTACCTACTTGATGGAAGGTGTTCCATTTCCAATAACGCGGCCGAAAACAGCATCCGTCCCTTTACTCTAGGAAGAAAAAACTGGCTATTTGCCGATACCCCAAAGGGTGCCTCCGCAAGCGCTGCTGTGTACAGTATTGTGGAGACCGCTAAGGCGAATGGGCTTAGTGTCTATACATACCTGAGCTATCTGCTCATGTACATGCCGGATACAGATTATCGAAATAATCCGGAGGCTTTGGAAGAACTGATGCCTTGGTCGCCTCGAGTACAGGAAGAGTGTAAAAAATGATTCGCCGCTCCGGTTGAGGATTGCCATTATAGCTTATTTGAATTGATATTTAAAGGCACTCTGTTGTTAAGCGCTTACCTCGCGTTCTACCATGAGTCCCAGCCGGTCTTCGAAGGAAAGCTCTCTTAAATGGACATCCGGATCACTGACCATTTCGGCCATGACTTTTAGCTTTAAACTTTTCAGTTTCTCCACGGTAGGATTGTTAAGCATGGACAGACCGTGTAAAAACTCATCCTTAATTTACAGTTATAAAATTGATTTACCAATAATTGCTCTTGTTGTACTACAAATATAAAAATACAAAGGTCTTTTACCCCAGTACTTCAATCAATTTCTTTACTCCCAGTATGTTTATTACTCTTTTAATATTATAAGACAGCATTATCAAACTGATTTCAACTTCTACTTTTTCAAAGCCTTTCATCAGCAAATATGCTGCATTCATTGTCCGTTTTATTGTTCCAAATGGATGTTCAGATAAACATCTTCTCAAGAAATACTTTTCTGCATTTTCCTTTAATCGTTTTTGCATTTCTTCTAATATTTCTTCATGTTCCCATCTCTGAATTTCTCTTCCGGTCTTATTTTCTGTGCACTGACTTCTGATTTTGCAATATTTACAACCTTTTGTGTAATAGCTCCTTATTATCTTACCGTTTTTATTTGTTTGTTTTCTGTATGTTAGTTCTTGCTTCCCTGGACATATGTATATGTCTTTTTCTTTTATGTACTCAAATTTCTCGAGCTTATAGCCTTTTCCGCCACTTACTTCTGGCTTGGATACGTAGGGAACCATTCCATTATCTATACAGGCTTTGATTTCAGTTGACTTGTAATATCCTTTGTCTGCTAAAACATCTATGTTTTCAGTTTGCAGTATGTCCTGCGCTTTTAATGCCATGATAGACAGTTGATTTATGTCGCTTACTTCATTTGTTACTTTATAGTCTAATATCAGTTTGTTTCTCTCATCTACTATCGTTTGTATATTGTAGCAGACTTCCATTTTACGGTTGTTCATCATTAGTCTACTGTTTGGATCTGTGCTTGATATTTGGGTTTCTCCCGTTTCTTCCATCTTAGCCTTTAGGGTTTCATATTTTTCTTTGCGTTTTTTAATTGTCTCAATTCTCTCTTGCAGCTCTTCTTTCGTTATCGTTTTTGTGTCTTCTTCATTCTTATCATTTTCTTCAATTTCCTTCAGGTATTCGTTTATCTGCTTCTCAATTTCTTTTATCCTTGCAACAGCTTTTTCTTTTACAACGTTTTGTTTTTTTGAGTTTACTGCTTTAAATTTACTTCCATCTACCGATACTATTTCTCCCCCAAACATTGATAGTTTCTTACAGAGCAGCGTGAATTCTTTAAATACTTTTGGAATTTCTTCTTTGTTGTCTTTCCTGAAGTTTGCTATCGTTTTGTGATCCGGCCTTAGACTCTTTAGAAGCCACATTACCTCTAGATTTCTATGACATTCCTTTTCAAGCTTTCTACTCGATCTTATGGCATTGATGTACCCATACAGGTATAGTTTGAGCAGATCCTTTGGGTTATATGGAGGGCGCCCCGTTTCACTTGTTTTGGAATACTTAAATTCTGTTTCTATATTATCTACAAATGCATCAATAAACTGAACCTCATTGTCCTCTGTTATATAATCATCTATGCTTTCCGGAAATAGTGTAATTTGTTCGCGGTTTATTCCGTTTTTATATGGCATAATTATTCCCCTTATGATTCGGTTTTCTTACTTAATTATACCATATTTATCCATTATTCTCTACGTTTTTACACAGCCTGTGGATGCCACCTCCCGCGTAGGAACGGCTTCCTCGGACGTTAGCATGTGCAACGATCTTGCAATCGTCAGCCTTTAGAACTTTTGCGGTTACCTGTTTCAGGATGATGTTGAAGTACTTGAAAGTATACGTCCTTTTAGCAAGTGCTTCTTCACTGGCTCTTTCCATAGACTCAGATGGATAGCTTTTACTCAGTCTCATGATACCCATACAAGCCCGGTAGGTTTGTACCGGATATTCCCGGCTTTCAAGGACGTGTTTAATGAGTTCCAGCGTGTTCGGACCGATTGTTTTGGCCCAGGACAGAAAACGCTCTGAACTCCAGCCCGAGACGGCTTTATGTCCCTCCGGCATATGATCCGGCAGTGTCGTATACCGCTTGTAAGGGTTATGGTTTCTTGGGAATACGGCGATCCTTTCGCCGCTCACATAAATTTCAATCGTTTTGGAGGTGGCCCGGATGGAACATTTCTGTCCAACATAGGTGTAGGGGACGCTGTAGAAGAATCCCTCATAATCCACATGGTAATTGAACTGGATTTTGGTCTCTTTCCACTCGGCAAATTCATATTTCCCGGCAGGCAGTGACTGTAAACAAGGTTTGTCGATCTTTTCAAAGGCACTTACCCGGTTACCTTCCATCTTTTGAAAAGGTCGCACGATGAACTTGGCCAGTTCTTCTTTGATCGCCTGGTTGAGCTCATACAGGCTGAAAAACTGTGTGTTTCTTAAAGCCGCGATGATCTTTCTGGAGACATTGCCGACCATATTCTCATCCGCTGCTTTGTCTTTTGGCTTGGCTGCCCGGGCTGGGATGATTGTTGTGCGGTAAAATCGTCCCATTTCGTTGTAACTCTTGTTGAGCACCGGATCGAACCGGTCAGGTGTGGTGACGGCAGTCTTTGTATTATCCGGGATCGTCACTTTCGGAACACCGCCATAGTATTCATACGCTCTGATATGAGCATCAATCCAATTCGGCAGCTTCATGTCGTCATAGGCATAGACAAAGGGGTAAGCACTAGCCGGAAGTACCGCTACAAAAAGGTAAACCGTTTTGATTTCCCCGGTTTCCGGATCCACATAAGACATGGTTTGGCCGGCCCAGTCGACCTGCATTTCTTCGCCTGCTTTATGTTCGATATGCATGGTGAGCTGATTGGCCTTCTTGAATTTACGGTACCGGTCGCAAAACTGCGTGTACATGATACCGTCAGGATGCTTATGTTTATATTCTTCCCAGAGAAGCATCAGGGTGACACTTCTTCGCTTCATCTCATAGAAAACATATTCCATATCCGGTTCGGGCATTGTATGTTTACTGGTTATCGGCGGATAAAGTAGTGACAGCAATTGTTTGTCCGTTAGTGTTACGGGCCATGTGACTCCGGCATCTTCCGCTCTTTCAAGCACTTCCGATACGGTGGATTTACCGCAATCGCAGGATTTTCCGATTTCTCTCAAGGATAGACCGACTTCATGTTTTAATCTCAAGATTTCTTTGACTTTCAGCACTTCCAGCCTCCTCATCGTGTTGCCCCTTTCTTTCTTCTAAAGAAAGGGTACCAGTTAGCTTACTAACTCGACAAGGTGTCCGGATGCTGCCGAAATGCTGTCCGGATAATTCCGTTTTACTGTCCGGATGTGCCCGTTACGCTGTCCGGATACTGCCGGAATCGGTGTCCGGATGTGTCCGAAATATGCACCCGCCAAGGGGGTACCAGAGGAATACGGCATCTTTTTTGTATCCTCGAGGCATACAGAATCGGTTGCAAGGATTGAACGACTGAAAGGCTGATGAATAGAGGATTGTGGCGTATTTGTCTTAAGGTTGATTCTGATAACCCTTGAGAGTATAAAAAAGATGATGTTCCGACTCCAGAATGGACAGACGAAGGAAAGATACTGCGAAACCGGAAGATATTGATGGTTTGCTGTTTGGAATTGATGTAAGATTTTGATAGAATAACATAAGTATGCTTATGACATTCATAATATAGGAGTTAATTGATGGATAGCAATATAAAGAATTATTTAGATTGCCTGATGGTACCTATTCCTGGTGGTATGGAGCATTTAAGGGATTATTGGGATGAACAGAAATGGATTAGTACAGATTCCAAAATGAGCATACCTGGGCTAAAAGGCAATTTGACAGAAACAGAAAGAAAAGTCGATATAAAACCTTTTTTTCTTGCCAAATATCCTGTGACAAAAAGTCTATATGGAGTAATAACCCAAAAAGCACTGGTCAACGTAGAGTTGAATTCTATTCCAATGGTGAATGTATCTTGGTACGATGCTATTTCATTTTGCAACCTGCTTTCAAAGGAACGTGGATTGACAGAGTGTTATACTTTTGACCACAATGGCAGTAATGTATTTTGTGATTGGAATGCCGTTGGATACAGATTGCCAACAGATGCAGAGTGGCAGTATGCATGTAAAGCGGGATCAACTGGATACAGGTATGGGGAAATTCAGGATATTGCCTGGTACAGTGAAAATTCGGAAAGCAGGATTCACAAGGTAGGTAAAAAAGAGCCAAATAAATGGGGATTATACGATATGTTAGGAAACTCATGGGAATGGTGCTGGGATTTGTATGATGAAAAAACATATGGTCCATACCGTATTTTTCGTGGAGGGAGTTGGGCCGAATCGGCTAGAGGATGCGGCGCTACATGCCGTCGCCGTGGTCATCCGTCATTTTGCATTGATGACTTGGGATTCCGTTTGGCTAAAACTATCTGATAGCACTGTACCGCCTTTTTCCTGAAATAAGCCCTTCCGCCAAGGCCTAACCAGGCTTAGCCGACATCTTTTTTGTCTACTCAAGGCATGTGGAAAATTGTGTACTTATGTCGAAAAAACGAAAATAATAATGAATCTTTTAGGTGATTATGAAAAAGCTATGATCCAAGATTTCATGTCTTTATGAACCAGATCCCCAAATTTTCAAAAAACAGCAAAAAGTTTACTGACAACCGTATATAATAGGAATTGTGATAGTGTATTTGACGTAACAGATTGAGGTCTTTTTAACAGGTTATATTTCTGTGCGTAATGTCGCAGATAACGGAATATATGTGAACACGGGGTACAAAAGTTTTGCAGAGATGGGCGCATTGAGGGAGTTGCGCTCCGGAAAAGGAGGAACAACTGATGGCTGATGAAGAACAAAAAGAGGTCGGAACAATTACCCTGCTTCGCAGACTGTTTAAAGCCACAAATCTGGAGAAATTTATTAAAGAAGATTTAAAATCGGTCGATGTTCCTACTTTTCATGAATATATAACTGCTTTGTGTGCGGAAAGAGGCGAGGTCAAAGAACGTATCATAAACAAAGCCGGTATTGAACGCACCTTCGGGCATCAGCTTTTTAACGGCACAAGAAAACCGTCGAGGGAAAAGGCAATTCAACTGGCGATCGGTTTTGAAATGGACACAGAAAACACCCAGAAATTGCTTCGCATTGCCCGGAGTAATGCGCTGTATCCCAAAATTGACCGGGATGCCGCCATTATATATTGTCTGGAACATCACATGACTTATATGGAAACCCAGGAAACATTGCATGTTCACGGAATTACACTGCTAGGGAGAAAGAAAAAAGATGAATAAGTCGGCTGTTGACGGTTTTTTGCTAAGCTTTGACGACAGCCGCTTCCCCGAAGACTTCCTGCAAAAGTATGAACAAATGGAGTGCTTGGCGCATAACCAAATGGGTGAAACATTGCTGGTCAGAGATCGTCAATCAGATGTCTACCTTGTGGCAAAATGCTATACGGATCAATCACTTCTTTCCCGGAAAAATGAAAGCGATTTGTTAAGGGCGCTCCGTCATGATGGACTTCCGGCATTTGTGGGAGAGTATCAAAACGAGGCGATGCTTTGTGTCGTACGCGACTATGCCGAAGGCGTTCCTTTGAACGAGTATTTAAAAAGCAACACGCTTTCCGAACCACAGATTATCTCCATAGGGACACAGCTTTGCGATATTCTTTCCTACCTGCACGGTCAAACACCGCCCATTATCCACAGGGATATCAAACCGCAGAATATCGTTGTTGATGATCATGGTAAAATCAAGCTCATCGATTTCGGCATTTCCCGTGTTTATGATGAAACTGCAAGCAGGGACACCGTGTTTTTTGGCACAATGGAGTTTGCTCCGCCGGAGCAGTACGGCTTTGCCCAAACGGATTGCCGTGCCGATATTTTTTCTTTGGGCGTGGTTTTGTGCTGGATGTTGACCGGAGAAACAAAGCCCGGCGAGGTAAGCATTAAGAACCGTTGGCTGGGGGCGGTTATCAAGAAATGTACGGCCTTTTCTCCGGAGTATCGTTACCGTGACGCCCAAACGCTCAAACGCGCGCTCTTACATAAAAACGTAAGCAAATGGCGAAGAACGGCAGGTCTTATTGCGGGGCTGCTCGTATTGACTATCGGAATCGGTTTCTGGCAGGGATGGATTACCAAGCCGTCATTTCTTGCATCAAATGAAGCCTATGCTCCCGCGAAAGTAATACCCACTGCTGGTTCTGTACAATTTGCCGAACCTCTCATTGAACAGGCTGTCCGCACTGAACTTGGAAAAAGCGCTGGAGACACGCTGACGTCCGCCGACCTTGAATCTGTCACCGAGTTATACATATTTGCGGATAAGAGTACCGCAGATGTCACGGAATTTGAGCGGTTGCAGCAGGGTTGGAATCAGAACAACGGGACAATTGAATCGCTCTCTGATTTAGCCTTTCTTCCCAATCTGCGGGAACTTTGCCTTTCGGCACAAAATATCAGTGATATTTCGCCGGTTGCAGGGCTCGCGTCACTGGAAAGAATTGAACTGAGACATAATCCGGTTTCGGATATCTCATCGTTAGCGGGGCTTGAAAAGCTAAAATCAATTGGCTTAAACGGAACAATGGTGGCCGACATTTCCCCGGTCATCAACCTGAAAGGCTTGGAACTGCTTGACCTCAATGATGCAGACCATTACGATCCTGCGGTACTGGCCGGACGTACAAAATTTGACTTTCTGGATATTTCCAATGATACGGATTCGTATAAGTATCTGAAGGGAAAAACGATAAGGACACTCAAAATTATGAAAACGGACTTTGATTCGCTGACTTTTCTGGCCGGAGTGGAAGGATTAGAGGAACTATATCTCAATGAGACGAAGCTGACTGACCTCACCGGTATTGAAGCTCATGAGAGTCTGGTCTATTTGAACGTCTCCGGAACGAGGGTCCGTGACCTTTCGCCGCTCTTGTCGCTTCCTGGTTTACAGCAGGTAGTAGTGGATACTTCCATGAAAAAGGCAGCGGAAGCCATTGCGCCAAAAGCACTATTCGAGATCATCTATGAATAAAGCAGATTAAGCGTAAAAACTTATCAAAGGTGTGCAGGTTGCACACCTTTTTATTTTTTTTGTTTGTTATGATTTACTTGTCAATGACAATGTGTCAAGAACGAGAGCAAATAGGAGAGCATAGCGTAATATTACGAGGCGTATGTGAGGTGATAGATCTTGAAATACGTTTTGATCGGAACAGCAGGATTTTTAGTACTGATTGTGGTAATTTCACAAATAACACTTTTTGTCGAGAAGATCGGTGATTTTTCCAAGGAAAGAAAGCGGCTTCGCAGGCAAAAAGAATGCGTCCACGCCTGGGATGAAACCGAGTGCAGGTGCACCATATGCGGCTTTGAGAATCATGACTGGGAGAGCTATTACGTGTGGGTAGAGGAGGTTTGTCCGCATTGCGGGGGGAATGAGCTGCTGGACTGTGAATTTTGCGGCGTTGGTGGCATGATAGAAACGCAGCAGTACCATATGCGCTGCCGCAAGTGTAACCCAGACAAAGAGATTGGCGAAAACTAAACGAAACAGATGACGTCAAGCGACAATAAATAGAGCCATAACTACTCGAAGAAAAAATAAAGGCCTGAAAGAGGATGAAGGCATGAAAAGACTTGTGCTGGGGATGACAGTAATCATAGTTATCGCTTTGGGAGCATTAGCAAACTATGCCGACAGCCGGGGAGCCGAAGCAGAGGAGCTGCGGCAGAAGCTGCTGGTGCTGGAAAGACAGGCGGAAGAAGAGGTGGTGATTCCCGCTGCTTCATTACTGCGGATTGATTCCGACAGCAAAGAGAGACTGCCAAGATCCTATGAAATACTGACAGATAAATAAGTATGGAATATCCTGAAACGAAGGAGGAAGGGGAAACATGATGGGAATATTTAAACAGATATGGATGAGAAAAAACGAAAATAAGGACTGGCTGAGCAAGAATGAATACAAAGCATTGAAAGCCGTTGAAAAGCTGACCGACCAGGCAACGCTTGTTCAAGCGGCAATGAAAGGTGAATGCCGACAGGCGCGTGAAGCAGCTGTGATAAAACTAAACGGTGGGAAAGAGCTTATTGACGGTGATTCATGTCCGCTCTGCGGACAAAGCCAGGTAATTGAAAGTAAAACATGGTCGGAGACCGGAGAAAGATTGATTCTTTCCAATAATATCGGCAACGACTATTATGTCCCGATGACGACACAGTATTATCAGCAAAAGTGCAAATATTGCCAGCATATATATAAAAATGAGAAAAAAGAAATTTTGGATGGTGATTCTACCGACTTTAGGCTAGCTCCTTATAACAGATAGTAATGGGGAGGGGAACATGATGACAGACAGAAGCGCAGACTTTCTCAGACGGGCGCATTTTGCGGAAGAAGCGAAGAAATATGACACGGAATATTTTGAGCAGGCTTTCAATTTTCCTACGGATGAGCGTATTGATGAGCTGGCCAGGCTGGCGTTTTCCGGCCTTTACAGCAAAGAAGCACGCGACACGCTGCTGCGGATATACAGGTCCAGGCGTTTCCGGGAGAAGGTCAGTACTTATGAAGGATGCGGGCTTTGGGAGCATGAAGACGTAAGCTTCGGCGACGTCCAGGATCATCAGGACTTTCCGCCCAACAAATTTACCGTACGCTATATTGAAGAAGACGAGATTTGGGAAGAGATGAAAACCGCCGATCAAGACAGGCTCTTTGAATTGACCGGCAGCGATTTCCACTCGGTACGTATCGAGGCGATGAAACGGCTGACCGATCAGGAGCTTTTGTATCGGATTGCAGCGGGCAAAGCGGCAGGAGACAGGGAAAGTGCCGCTGCAAAATTGACGGACGATGAAAAGCTGCGTGATGCGGTGATGGAGAACAGCGGACTTCTTCAGTACAAACACCTGCGCGATAGGATTAAGGATAAGAGCGTATTCCGGCACTATGCCCAAAACGGCAACTCCGATGAACAATTATACGCCCTGCTCCGGCTGCAGGATGATGCACGCCTGGCAGAGATAGCGGTGAGCGAGACGACTGAATACGACTGTTTATTGGCCTTGGGAGGAATGACAGATCAAAAACGAATCTGCGATGTGGTCTTAAACGCGCAACACGAGAGGATCAGGAAAGCCGCCCTTAAAGAGATTACTGAGCAGGAGCTGCTAGCGGATATCGTCATGCGAACGAATGATTTTCTGATAGAACTTAGCGCCATGGAGGGACTGTACGATCAGGCTTGTCTGGCAAAGGTCGCTTTAAACGGCGGCAGAGGCGACTATCTGGCGATTCAAAAACTGCGTGATGCAGCAACGCTTGTTACACTGATGGAAAAAGATATTCTTCCCCAAACGGCGTTTGACCGGCTTCGCACAATCTGCGAAAACTGGCAGGAGTATTTGACAATGGAACTCGTGGAAACCCTAATCGCCAGAAATAAAGACCATTTGTTTCCAGCAAAGGGAGATATGGCTATTCTGCGGGAAATCTATCAGGCGGGATTATTTCATGATGTCTTAAAGAAGTATGAAACAGAGCCGTTTCGGCCGCGAATGAAAAGCGATAAAAATGACCCCGGGCTGCATGTGGATTTGCCGGAAGTATGGCTTTTCGATCGCCGATTTGAAAGAAGGGGATTGTGATGTTTGAATTCAGACCGCGAAACTTCATGCTCCTGCCAACGATGGAATGTCAGGCATCCTGCCGTTATTGCTTCGGGCCAAACCGGGGCGAAACGATGCTGTGCGTCAGAGAGGCCATAGACTTTATAGATAACATTGCTCCCAAAGATGGCAGCATAAATCTTACGTTTCACGGCGGTGAACCGCTGTTGGCAGAAAAAGGCTATTACGAGTACATTTTGCCGATGCTGCGCGAGCGGTTTGGTTTAAGACTGCGGCTCTCCCTGCAGAGCAATCTTTGGGCGCTCACCGACGAGATGATCGCTCTGATCCGGAAATACGATATCCGTATCGGCACAAGCCTGGACGGATTCGAAGAGATGTGCGATGTCCAGCGCGGCAGGGAATATTTTCAAAAAACGATGGCGGGGATTCGGCGTTTGCGTGAAAACGGCATCAATACCCACTGCATCTGCACTTTCACGCCCGCCTTTGCTGACAGAGCCAAGGAAGTTTTTGAATTTTTTGCGTATGAACATATCCCCTACGCGATACATGGCGCAGTGCAGCCGATGAACGCTCTCCCAAGCGAACTGAGCGCTTCTGTGGATGATATGGACAAGGTATTGCTTGATACCTTAGCTGTATACAGGGAAAGGACATCCGGCAACAGGGTCGGAACAATCGATTCCATGGTTAAGGGCTGCTTTGACAGGAAAGGCAGCGTGTGCACGTTCTTTAACTGCCTCGGCAAGTTTGCCGCTATCGCCCCGGACGGCGGGATCTATTCCTGCCAACGGTTTTGCGGGAAAGAGGAATATTCGCTTGGGAATGTCCGTGAGCTCCCGTCAGAGACCAATATCGTAAACAGCGCCGCTTTCCGGCGTTTGGCTGAAAAGCAACAAAATGCCGAGACCACCTGCGGCACTTGTCCGCATACGGCGTATTGCCATGGCGGCTGCCTTTACAATATGCTGGCGAAGGGCAGCGAAAAAGATCCATACTGCGGGGCCTATCAAGCGGTCTATGATACTATCTCACAGGGGATGGCTCTGGAGATGGGCGGTGTCATGACCAAGCGGCTTTCAGAAAAGGAGGCGCCAATGCTTGCTATGGCAGGCGATCTTCCGCATCCGTTCGACCAGGAGGTAAACCGCTATAAACGCAAATGGGCACTGAAATGGGGTCAAAAGTGGGCGCCCGATTATATCCGGCAAGACCGCCTGAATAAGCTGTATTTACATATTACCTTCGCTTGCCCGCTGCGCTGTGACCATTGTTACGCCCGCGGCGGCGAACGGGAAATGCCGGAGATGAGGGCTCAGGATATTTGGTCTGCCGTACAGGCTGCCCGGCAAAACGGCTTCCACGCTGTCGTCATTACCGGCGGCGAACCGCTGATTCACAGTGATATCGATAACGTGCTGGCCTGGCTCCGCGATATTAATCTTAAAGGAATGCGCCTCAGCCTGCGCACTTCTCTTGGCCTTGATATCGGGAAGGATCGCCTGGCGGTTCTGGGCGAGGTGTTTTCGGAGATCATTGTCAGCATTGACGGCGATAAGACTTCTCACGACGCCAGGCGCGGCCAAGGTTCCTACGAAAAAGCCGTTTCGAATCTGCAGCTCCTTAAAGAACTGGGCTGCATCAAAAAAGTCGGGCTCTGCGCCACCCTGGCGAAGAGTCAGCGGGACGGCCCGGAAGGAGCGGCCGTTTATGCGCTGGCCAGGCAGCTGGGGATAGAAAAAGTCCGCCTGCGTCCGGTTTTGCCCTTGGGCCGATCGGAGAGCACACTAAGATCACCGAGTACATCAAATACGCTAAATACGCCAAGCGAAGAGGATTTTCTCTGTGGGGAAGAGAGCGATATTACCAGTGCCTTCGCCGCCCGGTATACCTGCGGGCTGGGGCAAAATCTTTATATTGAGCCGGATGGCGGCGCCTATCCATGCTATGCCTGGTGCGGTACGGATAAGCGGCTGGGGAACATCCGGGACGGACTGGAGAGCATTTTACAAAATGAAGCGTTTAAAGATCTCTCCCGCCACCATGTGGATACCAATGAAAAGTGCCAAGGATGCCGGGTGCGTTACCTCTGCGGTGGGATGTGCAAAGCGTGGGTCAAGGATAAGAAAAACCCCGACAGCGGCGAATTTGACTGCTCGGCAAGAAAAGCGATGCTTCTGCAGCTGGCAGAAAGACTGTAAAAGAGGTTGCAATGTAAGGTGATGAGAGGTGGGTGGGAGTATGAATTTCTTCGGACCTGCATGGAGAAGCAAAAACGAGAAAAAAGCGATTGCCGCCATCGGTAAAATGGATGATCAGGAACTTTTGCAGCAGGCGGCACTGGAAGCGTATGGCAGTGCCCGCTTGGCGGCCATCGAAAGGCTTTCCGACGAAAGCAAGTTAATGGAGGTGGCGCTGCATACGCGTTTACATGAAGAACGTCATAAAGCTATCACCAAGATAACCGACGAAAGCCTGCTGGCAAAGTTAGCCCTTGTCAATGGGGACAGCAGTCTGCTGCCCCGCATCACAAAACCAGAGTTACTCTTCAATATTGCCTTAAACGCGAACATCCATTTTTCAGCAACAGCGTTCAGTAAGCTGCGTGATACTGTGGATCCTGCTGGTTTACGGGCGGTGCTTACTAAAAAGGCCAGGAACTCCAATGAAAAGAATATGCCGGCCGTCCTGCAAATGCTTAAAACAATCGAGCCTGACAGATGGAAAACGTATTGCAGCCGAGAGACAATTGACGCGCTAATGGATCTGCGGTATTGGGGAGAACTATCGAAAATCTCCGGCTTGTTGTGGGATTTTTATAGGGACGACACCTTCAGAGCAATCGTCAATCAGGCGGAAGATGATTATCAAAACCAAAAGCAGCAGTGGGAGGGCGAATACAACCATATTATTGAAATGCTGTTCTATCTGGTCAAAGAAAAGCAAAATCTCCAGGCAGCACACTATATTCAGGCGATGTACTGCAGCGGCGCGTGGCGCGCCTACATCAAAAAACATAATGCCAAAACAGAAGCCCGGCACATCGATGAAACGTCATACGGAGCTTGTTATTTCGAGTGGTCTTCCTATCAGGTTGCGTACGAGGATGATTCGCACACCGATAAAAACGTCGCAGCGGAATACTATGTGCCGCTTGGGTTTGAAGCTGCTGATGAATAAAACACACGTCCGGGAGAAAGAGGTGTTGGTATGTCGTTAAAATGTTTGTTTGGTCATCAATGGGATAGTTGTGTCTGTAAGCGCTGCGGAAAACGCCATGACTATATATTTCTTAACGAAGAATCTGACAAATCTTTTCCACACCAAGAAACGGAGGCACCCCCATGATGCCTGATAGTTCGTTGAAAGAATTGATTGCGGAGGCCGAAGGCAGTGAAAAAAGGGCACGGGAGCTGGAAGAAGCACCAAGGGAAGGATCATTATCCTGCGGCTTTGAATATGGTTCCGTGGATTGTCACGGCTGTGAACACTTCGAGTTCTGCGAATGTAATGAGATGGCGAGAAGTAATGCTGCCCGAGACCTGTTTGCTGATGCTGCTGAAAAGTATGACGTGGCACTGGGTATGGCCAGACAGGCCGTACAGAATAAGGACTCCGCCGAAAGCTATGAGCTGTTGGCAAGACTGCTCCTGGATATCGCCATCCACCCCTACACCCCCAATTTTAAGGACTGTCCGGAGCTTTGGGAGGCGCAGTATATCTGGCTTCACCTTTTCTATCGAACGGGCGAAGAACGATATTTAGAGCAAGCCAAGCAGTGCGACGGCTTTCGCCACGCCTATGCGGTGGAAATTTCCGACGTTCATCAAGACACAGTGAACAAGCTGACCGACCAAGCCGCGCTGGAATTTATTGCTTTAAACGAAAAGGAGCGCCAACAATGAGTACCCTAGCAGAGTATGAAGTTACTTGCGCTGTCTGCGGCGAAAAAAGCCGGCAAACCGGACTCGGCTCGTCTAGTACCGATGGCGGGACGGATTTGGACGGCAGACCGGCGCCGTCCTTGCGCTATACGATGCAGTATTGGCTTCAAGAATGCCCAAACTGCGGATATATCGAAAGGAACATCACTTTGCCGGCAAATAAGACTGCGGCTAAACTTAAACAGTGTTATCAACCGTTTGACGAGCTGACCGATGCTCCCTTGGCGGCACGTTTTGCCAAATATGCCTGCTACCTTTCGCATGAAGGGAATTCGCCCGATGCCTGCGATCATTTTCTCTATGCCGCCTGGGTCTATGACGATATGAAGAAGGCCACCCGCGCGCGTACCATGCGACGTTTTGCCCTCGATTTTGCGCATGATCTGGCCAGCTCTGTGCTAAAAAGCCAAAGATGCCGGTATGTGTTGTTGAAAGCCGACCTGTTACGGCGTATGGGCAGGTTTGCAGCAGTACTAGAGATGAATGAGAAAGATGATGCCTTGGATGAGCGCGACCGCTGGCAGCTGATTTTTGAAAAAGAGCTTGCGCTGCTGGCAGACGAAGCAGCCCACAGTATTGAGGAACATCCCAAGCTATTGTCCAAAATGGAGGTGCCGCCATGTCCACATTTATGGAAATAAAAGTAGTCTGTGCCGTCTGCGGGAAAGCGAGTGTGCAGACAGAGCTTGGCTCCTACAGCGTGTTCGGAGAGCCGGATCTGGATTTTCGTCCCGCGGAGATGCTGCGCTCTACGATGAAAGTCTGGGTCCAGGAATGTCCCCATTGCGGCTATGTGGCGGCTGACATCCGGAAAAAGCCCCGCCTGAAGGAAACGGTACTCAGGCAGCTCTATGCGGAGACTAAAGGGTCGGATACTTTGCCGGAGCTCGCACTTACCTTTGAAAAATACGCGCTGTATTTAGAGCGAAGAAAAGACCTCGCCGGCAGTATCCGCAATTATTTGTGCGCGGCCTGGGTATGCGATGATGAGGAAGACATAGAAAATGCCGCCAGGCTGCGCGTCAGGTGCTTAGCTTTAGTGGATCAGCTGCTGCCCAAATGCTATACCAAAAGAAAACGCCGCAAGGTTTTGCTTCTCAAGGCCGACCTTTTGCGAAGAGTTGGCAATATTGACGTGCTGCGCCAGATAAGTGCGGATGATCGTTCTTTTGATTATGCTTCGCGGGAGATCATGTGCTACCAAAAGGAACTCGCCGAAAGGCACGATTATGACGCCCACTCTCAAGCTGAGATTGACCTGGAGGAAAACGACGATTTTTTTGAGAAAAAGAAAAGTACGCGACAGGATTGTTCCGTCCGCATCCGGGAATGCATCAGGCAGGCGTTGTCAACCAACGCTGCGGTTCGTGGAGAGGCGCTATCGGAATTGGACGAACTGCGCCCCCGGAAGTTCAATGCGCCATATTATGAGATCAGTAAAATCATCAGTAATCACAGCGGAAGTGCGGTGTATTACGGAGATCCTCTCGGCGTGGATCAGCTTGCCCCCTTAATTAACGTAGAGTTTATCGAACTGCTGGAATCTTTCGTTGTAGCACAGGATACCTGCCGGGAGAAGGTGACCGAAGAAAACATCCTGGCCATGTCGTTACTCCATGAACTGTATAAAAGCCCTTATCTCCCTGACGAATATAGAGAGCAGGCCCAGGCACAACAGCACAGGACGTATTTAATGCATGTCGACCACGGCGATGAAGACGATCATGGTGATCGTTACCTTACTTTGATACAACCTCATACATAAATATGTCAATATTATTTGAAATAGGAACACCGCAATTCTTGAGCAGAGAATACAATCAAGCATTGGGCGCTGAACTATGTCAAAACAGCTATGGCTGGACTGGCTGTAGGCAGGATTATGCGTATGGTGCAAATGAACGGAGGTAAAACATGAAACAAACGAAACAAATGGAAAGTGATATGCTCAAGAAGAAAACACTGCATCGGGAATTCACACGCTGCGGAAAGTGTGGTGAAGAAAAGGAATGCTGGTGTGACGATATAGACAAATATGATATCTATACCCGCCGCGAGATTGTATATTCTCCGGACAGCCGCGTAATTGAGAAGTATGGTCTGCAAACGCATAAGGTATATGAACATTCCACCTTGGCAGACAGGACGCATTTCAGGAAAAAAGGCAGTGTCAGAGCCGCCCTTTGTGATGGCTGTGTCGGTGAAATCCCTACGGCCTCCTACCTGAAACATTGGATTGTTGCCGTATTATCAGCAGGACTCTTGGTCACAGCTTATATTATGGGGCTCATGAACATTCTCCCGTGGGGCGTGGGACTGATTTCCGCTATGGTCGTATTCTATATTGTTCTTTCGGTTAGCGTGGTTCGCATTTTCCATGAAAGCAGTCTGTACCTGATCAGTATTTTGCTGGCACTTTTCGGACTGACAGGCTTTGTGTTTATTTTGGCACTCTGTAAGCAAAAAGAATGCCGTAGAAATGAAAATGAAACCTTGAAAACAAAATATATCATTGGTAAACTCTCGGAAATCACGTAGTTGCTCTTACGTCTTTGGACGGTTTTGACGAACTGGAGAAGTCTTTCAAAAATAAACGGGAAAAGGTGTGCAGCCAGCACACCTTTTCCCGTTTATCGCTTGATATGATGGATTTGTCAATGACAGGTTGACAAAAATAAATAAAATTTTGGAGGAATGATCATGAAAAAGACAATTTTAATCTTAGTATTGGTTTGCCTAATGACCATATTGTTCACCGGCTGCGGGAAGGCATCCAATACGGAAAATCCCGCTGCTACGGAGAATCCTGCTTCAACGGAAACCGAAAATCCGCAAAAAGCCGAAGGAACGGTCGAGAAAGTCGTAACGTCGGAAACGAACAAGACTCAGGAACCTGTTTCAGGTGATTCTAAAGCCACAAAACCAATCGAAACCGTGACACCTCAGAAAGCTGTAACGCCAAAAGCTACAACGCCGAAGGCCGCAACGCCTAAAGCAACAACGCCGGAACCCACGAAGTCACCGGAACCTGTCTCACAGGATTCCGGTGAGATCATTGTGTCCAGCTTTGCCGAACTTCAGACTGCGGTGGCAGATACAAAGATTACGGTGATCAATGTCGGCTCTGATATGGAAATTACGAGCAAGCTCGAATACGAACGCGAAGATGACCTGGCAATATATATCAAAAAAGGAACTACACTCACCATCAGCGACGAATTCATTCCGGTGGGAGGCTCTATTACAAATGATGGGGCAATCATCGTAAAGGGTACCTTTAATCGCGGTATCTGCAGTTTCATCAACAACGGCTCGGTGACAGTAAGAAGCAGCGGAACGGCCAGTTCCGGTATGTGCAGTGCCGACAATAACGGTAATTATATCGTGGATAATGGTGGACAACTGCTTATTGAAAGAGGCTCGGAGTTTAAAAATCTTGGCACCCTGACAAACAACGGCTTTATCTCCGTCAAGGATGGCGGGAGTTTATATAACGAAACCGGTTCCCTGATAAATAACGGGACAATCGACTTGTATGCTTATTTTGGTGGGGACATTGCCAAGATTACAGGAACAGGAACGCTAAATGATCATCGCTAACCAATACTCGCTAAAAAATAACCGATAAGCAGAAAAAAGACTGTAGCCAACGGCATTTGCTGAGGAAAGAGGGAAGCCATGATGCAACCTACCGAAAAACTAAAATTAATGATGGACTATTTCGGCATTTCCAATAATGAACTGGCCAAGGCGCTCATGGTTGACCCCTCTCTAGTCAGCCGGTGGCTGAACGGGCAGCGCCTGCTTAAGGCGTCAAGCGTACCAATGGATGCGCTTGCCGAATACATACTGGCACGCAGCCAGCGCGTCTATGACATCGAATGGCTAAAAGCACAGTTTGAAAAAGACGGGCTTCCCACCGATATTTCCACCGTGTATCGTACCAAGCAAAACCTGATCATGTGGTTGGCAAGCGACGGCGAAGCTCTCCGCCGCAATCTTGGAAGCTCACCGTCTGCTTTGGTCACCAAAGAAAGCATACTGAAAAAAACGCGGACATTCTCCGTCAATGATTCCGAAAGTTTGGTCAAAATCGGGTATTTGGATATTGCCCTTGGTCTGGAGCCGCTTTTAGCGGAGCTGGCTGATGAAAGCGGTGTGGATATTTTTCTCTCTAATGACGAGATCGCCACTGTGGTCAGCGAAGACGTGTCCCGACTGCTCCTGCACATGATTGCCAAGAGCAAACTGCGCATCCGGCTGTTAGTCTGCATTTCGGGCAATACGCAGGCGATGTCCCGTCTGATCGACACCTATATGCAATCGCTGGTTTCGGGGCATATCCGGCTGTCGGTGGTGCATGGCCTGACGCAGACCGTCACCAATCAGATGCACCTTATCATTCCCGAAAAATACGCGGTGCTGATTACCGAAACACCGAAAAATGCAGCTCCGTCCGTGGCAATGATCATTAGTGACGCGGCTTTTGTCCAGGAAACGCAAAAGAGCTTTGAGCAGACGATTCGCTACGCCCAACCGGTGCTGAATATTTACGGCGACGATTATTCCCGCAACATCCTGGAAATCATCTATTCGGAGTTTGCCACCCCCGGCGCTCTTGATGTGGTCAAAGATAATATTAACCCTATGTATATGACCCCGTATGCCTACGATCGCTTTTTGGGAACCCAGGGGCACAACGAGGAAGAACTTTCGTGGCGTAGTGCGGAGTTTATCCGCTTCAAGTCCGGTATGGACGAAACGCTGAAAGGTGGTGCGGTGTTCCGTGAGATACTTTCCCTGGCAAGACTGAACAAAATTGCGCAGGACGGCTTTTGTCGGATGCCGGGACTGTATTTTATGAACAAGGGCTTTGTAATCTTGGACGCCGAGGGCTGTGCCGCTATTTTAAGCGGCTATGTCCACTACCTCAATTGCGTTCCGAATTTCAATTTATTGATTCTCGATGACATTACCCTGCTTCATGCCAACAACTGCTGGCAGCTTAAGCAAAATCATCATGTGGCGATAAATCATTGGAGCGGGCCAGAGCCGGTGATGATCCACTCTGACCAACTTTTGCTTGTGCGGGAGTTTCAAGCTCACTTTGATTCTCTGTGGGCGCAGGGCGAAGGATTCATCGGCAACCGGAGCGGAGTAACGGCTATTCTGCAGGATGTGTTAATACGCTTGAAGGAGAGTAACTTGTCCAAAGGAGGGTAAATTTGATGTCAAGGAGAACAAGGAAAACAAAAAAATTAGAAAGGTGTGATGAATATGAAACGTAGATTTTTGGCGTTAATCTTGGCTGCAATGCTTTGTGTCACACTAAGCGCTTGTAATCAAAACCAAAACCCCGTTGAGTCATCACCTGAGCAAACAACTACTGGAGAAAATGCAGCGCTGGAAAACGAGCAGGAGCAAACGTTTCCCTTTGAGGATGACGAGAGCAGAACGCGCTACCGTTTAGTGATAAACGGCAACGAGGTGTCAACGGATAATTTGCCGTTTACCTATCCGGACAGTCCTAAATGTGGGTATTACCCATTAGAAGATGTGCTGGCCCATATAGAGATAGCGTGCTTTTGCAGCGAAGATAAAAGCGCACTGACCACCAAGATTAATGGCAGCGTACTCAAGGTAACGGCTGGCGTTGCGGAAATGACCTATGGACGAAAAAGCATTAAGGCAGTAGGAACGGAGACTGCTGTTTGTATCGACGGTTGTCTTTATGTACCGAGCTTCTTGTTTCTGTCTATATTCGACAATGGCATTGTTGATTTTTCCAGTGACCGCAGTGCCGCCACCTTAGACACAAACACAACGATTGACCTTGCTGCCTCCGGTACGGCAGGGCTAAGCGTTCCAAGCGCCGGAACTTCGGGCGTTGTTTCCGCCGGCAACGGCCAGGGGAGTTCGGGAGGCTCGACCGGCAGCTCAAACTGCGGTACTTGCAACGGATCGGGGCGAAGTATATGCACCTATTGCAGCGGCACAGGAAGTAAAATTGAATATCAGCAGGCATATGACCCCGTTTCAAAACAATATAAGCAGACGCAAAGAACTGTGTTTTGCTCAAGATGCGGTGGCAGCGGGCAAGTGATCTGTCCTTCCTGCGGTGGATCGGGCAAGAGATAATACAGATACATTGCATTTGATTTGATTGTGCAGAACGCCAGACTGAAAGAAAAATCCCTATGACAATGAAAGACTGAGTTAAGAAGCTAAAGGCATTCTTCAATTCAAAATATTAATCCGAATCATCGAAACAAGGCATACAGAATGTTTAATGTGTACCCCATGTCAAGGACAATTTGGGTTTTTAACGTTCCAATCAAATAGGTATTTATGTTATACTAACCGTGCTTTACCACAAGGGAGGATAGGGCAACGCTGAGGAGCGACCCGAGCGCCCGTGTGGGTTTACAAGGGAGGCGATGCGTATTAGCACCGCTTCTTTTTTTTGAAGGTAAGCACTGCCTCCCTGGAAACCAAAGCGAAAAACCTCGGGGTGTGGGGCAGAGCCCCACCTACTTTCAATTTTTACCTTTTGCTTTTGGTATTGTTAAAGGGTATTCTCCTGTAACGAGGTACTTGTAATACTCCCGTGGAGCTAATCTTGCCAAATCCCATTGGTATCGCTCGATATTGTAATAATCAGTCCAGTCGCTGATCGCTTGGTGGATTTCTTCAAACGTTGTGCACTGAGAAATGTCTATTTCATCTTTCATGTGAAGGGTTTTCCCGATGAATTCTTTTGATTAGGGCTATAGTTGCGGGAGAGATCTTAGGTCTGCCGGATTTTCGGGACTTCCGTCTCCAGAAAAGCTTGAAGGACTTCCGATGCCAGCCAATTACCGTTTCCGGCTTAACGAGGAACAAAGCTGATTGCCAACCAGGCAGGAGCTTGGATAAGAATCTCCATGTCTTTGGCAAGATTAGATATTAATCTCGTGCGGAAAAAGCAAGTAATTATTTGGATCCAGTTTCTGAGATACAAACCAAGAGCATAAAAATCAATCAAGAAACCAACCTCCGTAAGAATATATAAGAATTAACTCATGTTCTCACAGATTGAAAATATTGTAAATAGAACTTGCCTGTAAAGATCAAAGTATACCGATTTACGGTTTAGTCAATTTTGAGCCAGATGATATTTTTGAAGGCTACAGCTATTGTACAGAAATGGCATTGATATGTTCCCAAAAATTTTCACCATGCAAATATTTTAATAAATCAAAGGTCAGCATCATGTGATGGATGGCATTATTATTGTTCAGGTCGGTATTTAGGATTTCTTTTACTCGTTTAATCCGATAAACCATAGTGTTCTTATGGATTTGCAGAATTCGCGCAGCCTCAACATAATCACTTTCATTATTTAGAAATGTATATAAGCTATAGGTAAAGCTCGTTTTATAATTATTGTCGAATAAAATCAATTTTCTTACGAGCGGGTCAAAAAAATTGTTCACTTCCAAATTTTTCTGGAGTTCATCGATCATGTGATAGTGCATGACATCGTCATAAAATAACAGACTTTTACCGATATCAAGTTTCAAGGCAATATCGACGGTTTTAAGCGCTTGCCCATAATATTGGCGGATGTTTGCCAAATCACTAAATTCTTGACTTATACCGCATAGTAGATGATTTGACTCAATATATTGCTCTAAAAGTGTTTTTTCAATATCGGTAAACGGGTTTTGGTTTTTTTGTTTTGAATGAGAATTAAATTATCGCCGTAGATCAATGTCTTACTCCCATAGAGGATTGATTCAAGGTCCTTACGAATTAATACCAGGGAATCACGATGTTTTGACTTCAAATTGATAACCAGAACGTGTTTATGTTCCTGAATGGTAAAGTCCAACTGCTGGATCCGATTTTGCAGAATAGAAGGTTTCTTGATTGTTCCGTTCAATAAATCGATAATGAGATATTCAAAAACTTGCCCCCTTGAATAGTTGTAGTTGGAGTCTTTTTTGAATTCCGTCAGGAGCACTTGGGAAACCAATTTTAAAAGCTGGAAGTCATAAGGGGTAAATTCCTGAAAGTATTCAATGAGAGTCACCCAGCCCAGCATGTTGACGCCGTTGCCTATTTTACACCCCAGCCTGCGGTGAGGGAGTTTGAGGGGCTCGGTATTTAAGACCGGGTCTTCGCTATCAAAGACCGATTGCAGCCCGGCGTCTTTCACAATATTCAGGTAAGCAACCGGCTCGTATTCCTGAGTTGTGTAATGTTGCCAGACATAATCATTGATCTCGACACAGTCGGTGAAGCCAAGTGTTTTAAAGGATATATCAGTAAACGCGATAGGATGGTTTAAGATTTGAAAGAGTTTATTGGCAATTTGCTGATAGTTCAGTTCCATCGTTAGAATGGACAAGATCATCAGATATTTTTCTTCGAAGTCTTTGCGATCCTTCAAGGCTTTCTTTACCATAGCGTATGCTTCAACGCAGCTGATATCGGTGGTCACCACGGTGATGTTATGTTGGCAAAAGCCAGATATGTCAAAAGACTCCAGCGGGCTGAAAATAAGGAGTAGATTGGCCTGGAAGGGTTGATGCCTCAAACCATTTAGGCTGTCCAATGTAGCGACATAAAGAATATCTTCCTCAATTGTATTTTGTTTGTCAGCCAACAGGGTAACAGCCTCAAAACTTGCATTCAGATCCGTGGGTAGGCAGATATCAAATTTCTTAAACACGGACGACAAATCATTAATAGATAAAGACATTTCAACCACCTCCGGTTATTCTATGCAGATCACTGGAAAATTCGAAATGATAAGCTGTTTCTCTATCTTATAGTATGGTCACCCATTGTTTAGGGGAAGATTCTTAACTCATATAATTAATTATTAAACGCCTTTACAATAATTGCAAGTATTCCAGATGTGATCAGAGGACCTACCGGTACGCCCCCTAAAAGCGCAGCTGCCGCAACGGCGCCTATAATTAACGAAGTCATGATGTCGCTATGGTTTTGTACAGAAAGGAATTGAAAACCCAGTCCACTTATATAGGTTGTAAAAAATGATAGTATTATTGCAGTTAGGCCAATCCAGGAGGTTAAAACGTTTCTAATGTTTATAATGGTGATATTTCCATTGGCAATCGGAATCAGGATCGCAGCAATCAGTATGACTAACCCCAGAAACATTCCGTTTTTTTCGATGACGGGATAAATATAGTGATCAGCATGTAAAAGCTTTATCATTAAAAGCAGGCAAGTAGCAACAGAGACAGAGCTTGCTTTTCCTATGATTGACACCGCCAGTATTACGACTAAGATAAGCGTTGATTCCAACAAAACCAACTCCTAAAGTTAAAATAAACTATCTTATCCCTCTTTCTGACTATGATAAAACAAACCTTCTCATTTTGATTTGTTCTGTAGACTAAATAATCAGATAATTATTTGTATTGTATACCAAATACAATACTTGATTCTAATGTTAAATTAAATTTGTAATTTTTTTAACACTCAGCAGCTTCGATCATTTTCTTAAAATGTAATAGCAGGTAAGCGTATGATACTATACGCTGAAAAAATCTTGTGAAAGGAGAGCATTTATAGAGTAAGAAGAAATAGCTGATGAGTGGTGTCTTAAAACTAGTCAAAAATGGCGAGTGAAGGGAGAATAACTATCCATGGGTAACCAAGACATGAATCGGTACCGAGTTACACCACCTGGATATCTTACGGTACGCTTTGGAGAACCTGAGTATACTGACTGGATGGATGAAAGTATGTCCTGGAAGGAAAACTGTTACATTGGTGACTGGTCCTTTCTTTGGGAACGCTGGTTTAAAGGTCCTGATGTAGAGAAATTGTTCTCTGATTTTTCGACAACAAGCTTTAAAAAGTTCGATATTGGCCAGGCAAAGCACTGCGTTCACACCAACGTCGACGGAAAAGTCATTCATGAGGGAATTTTGGCCAAAATGGGTGAGCAGGAATACCTGTTGTTCGGCCGCGGATGCTATTGGATGAACTATAATTTGGAAAAAGGGAATTATAATGTTATATCAGAGCCGGATGATTGGTTCAATTTGCAAGTATCAGGTCCTAAGGCTATAGCTCTTCTGGAAAAAGCCAGTGGAGCCAATCTGCGCGATACCAAGTATATGCACATGATAAAAATTGAGATAGCCGGCAGAAGTTTTTATGCGATTCGGCAGGGTATGGCAGGAGAACCAGGTTATGAGCTTGTTGGACCTCATGAGTGGAAAGAAGAAATCATACAGGAATTGTTGAAGTATAAAGATGCATTTGGAGTCCGTCGTTTGGGCGGAAGAACAGTTTTTATTAACCATCTAGAAGCATGTTTCCCAACGATCATTACTGACTATATTCCAGCTATGTTTAGCAGTGATTTAAGTGACTATTTAGAAACCTTTAAAGCATCAATGCCTGCTTCTATGACCACATTAAATCTTTATGGCAGTTTTGAAGGAAATGATATCAGTGACTACTATCGCAGCCCTGTCGAATTAGGATGGACGAAGGTTGTTAAGTTTGACCATGATTTCTTGGGGCGCGAAGCACTGGAACAGGAAATAGCCAATCCAAAGAGGATCGTTCGAACTCTGGTTTGGAATGTGGAAGATGTTGTTGATGTCTATGCGTCCATGTTCAAAAAAGGCGACCATTATGACTTCATTGAATTCCCAAGATATCAGAGAGGCGGGATGTATGTCGACAAGGTCCTGAAAAACGGAAAACTAGTCGGGACAACATCCTCATATGGGTATAGCTATTACTTCCGTGAGATGCTCTGTCTGGCGGTCCTGGATATTGACCAGGCAGAAATCGGCAATGAAGTCACGATTGTATGGGGGGCTCCCGGCCATCCGCAGAAGGAAATACGCGCAACAGTCGCCCCGGCTCCTTATAAACCCGACGGATCAAAAGGCGATTTGCACAAAGTACTTTAAGCAACTAAACAGTGATGCAAATAACGATGAACACAAAACAAGAATAGTGACCATTGGGAACGGTTTGAGCCACCTGCTGATTTGATTGATAAGGCAAATGATCCTGTTTTTCAGTCAGAATGGTGGCTTGAACTCTTCAGAAGAAGGCAAACGGTAAACAGTGCGAAATATTTTTTATATGAACGAGGGAGGTTAGCTACTATATGGAACAAAACAAGGGATCTGTAAAATGGTTTATGTTGCTCTTAATGCTCTTAGCTTTTGTCGCTACATTCGTGACCCGATTCATTTGGTCTCCGATGCAATCGGAAATGATGAAGGTTTTCGGAATTGATGCAGCAGTTGCAGGAACAATTTTTTCCATTTTTTTCACGGGTTATATCATTACGCAAATACCGGCCGGTGTCTTAGCAGATAAATTTGGCGTTAAATTCATTATGAGTATCAGTTTGCTTGTTGGCGGACTTTCTTCTTATGCCATGACGATGGTTTCAACTCCGGCCCAAGCGATGGGACTGCGAATTATTCTCGGGCTGGGTGCAGGCACAATTTATGCTTGTTGTGCCAGAGTAATCAGTAATTATTTTACCATGGAAAAAAGAAGTATGGCTTTCGGGATCATACTGGCCGGTCCTAATGCAGGATATTTTATTGCCAGCTTATTCGGCCCGAAAATTCTGCATGCGTACGGATGGCAAGCAGGGTTTAAATTCGCCGCCATTTTTTCCATCATCGTTGCCGTACTCATCTTCCTTTTTGTGAAAGGAGATAAACCGGAAAAAGCGACCCAAACCTTGGGCGATGTTTTAAGGGGCTTTAAAGTATTATTCACGAATAAAGGGGTATTGTTGATCAGCTTGTCCGGATTTGGTCTGATGTGGTTTCAATTGGCTTTATATAACTGGGCTTTTGGCTATGCAAGGAGTTTGGGTTTTGCTCAAAATATTGGAACAGTTGGGATTTTGATAGCTATTGGCGGAATCATTTCATCATTATTATCCGGTACTGCTGTCGATAAATTTAAAATTGACAGAAGAAAGTTCCTAATATTCGGCTATTTTATTACTGGCGTGATGATATTCATTTTTGGAGCGCAAACACAGCTGACGGGGTTACTCATCAGCAGTTTTGTATTGGGCTTTATTTCATTTACAACAAACAGCCATTTGAGTGCCCTCATCGTTGATTACGCAGGAAGTAAAATGGCGGCGACAGCAACGGGTGTATCTAACTTTGTTTTCCAGTTTGCTTCGCAAATCAGCCCCGTTGTCATTGGCGCAATGCTCGTTTCGACGAAAGGCGTTTTTTCAACCCCGATATGGGCAGTTATGGCTGCCGGGCCATTTCTTGGCGTAATTTGCGCAGCGCTTGCAGGCGGAGCAAAAAAAGCGGCAGAATAATACTTGTATGAATACACCCACACACAAAATACATAAGTGAGCTGTTTTTGACAGCAGCGTTAGGCAAACAGAAATCCTAAGCGTAATGTTATTGCGTTCCAACAGTGAACATTCAGTACGTCATGGTTTGGAAATGTCTGTGGGATTTCTGTTTGTAGCTGCGCTAAGTGTTAGCGTATTTTCAGTACTAAGTTGCATTGCCCCTCAACAAAATCACGTAAAAAGTTTGGAGCGGTGTCAAATGAGAACGATTAACGTTGGAAAGATGATTGGAGATAGTAAAGTCAATAGATTTTTTATAATTGTTTTTATGGTGGGTATGAGCATATTGCTATTTGACGGGTATGATCAAGGGGTTTATGGAGTGGCCCTTCCTACTCTTATGATGGACACCGGGATCAGTGCCAAAGTGTTTGGGCTTATCGGCAGTAATACACTCTACGGAATGATGATTGGTGGAATCGTAGCAGGTATGCTTGCGGACAGAATAGGACGGAAGAAAGTTCTGATATTAGGTATTATTGTTTATGCTTTATTTACAGGACTGATGGGATTTGGGAAATCCGCTGCCTTTTTTTCCGTCTGCCGAATTATTGCCGGAGCAGGTCTGGCCGGGGTTGTACCGATTACAGTCGCTCTGCTTACGGAGTATTCTCCCTTTGTGCATCGGTCTAAACTTGTCACAATCAGTACTCTCGGCATACCTATAGGGACGATGATAAGTGCATTAATTGGGATGGGTATTCTGCCTGTTTATGGCTGGAGGCCAATGTTTTGGATTGGTTTTATTCCTTTGATATTTGTTGTGTTTGTAAGCTTTTCAATCCCTGAATCGATGGATCGGCTAATAAAATATAATAAGTTAGAAAAAATTAGTGAGACATTGACAAAAGTCGACCCTGCGTATATTCCCGCTCAAGAGGACAAGTATGTAGTCGATAGTGGAAATCTCAATCAGGCTCCTTTTTTGAGTCTGTTCAAAAACGGTTTAGTACAAAAAACGGTTCTGTTTTGGATCATGTTCGCGATGGTTTTTTTTACACACTACGGTATTATTACCTGGCTTCCAAAGTTAATGGTACAAGCAGGATATCCATTGACAAATAGTCTTATGTTATTGTTTTTTATGGGGTCTGGGGTTTACGGGATAATATCTCTGGTCTACTTGATTGTTACGTTAAATTACGCCAATTCTTTTCGTGCCACCGGCCTAGGATGGACATCTGCGATGGGGCGTTTTGGCGGTTCATTCGGCCCGTTGGTTGGGGGGTATTGATTACGCAAAAAGCTTCTCTGACAACGAATTTTGCAGTGTTTGTAATTGTTCCGCTTATACTTACTGCAGCAGCTTTATTTGTCAAAGATGAAGTAAGATAGTATAACAGCGTTAGAACGATAATGGGGCAGTAAAGCCACCGGAGGCCGATTTTAGTTCTCATCAGCAAAACATTTTATCACGGATTAGATCAGGGGCAAAGAACGCGATGATTCTTTGCCCCTGGCCGGGTAATATCGCCGATAGATCTTTACAAAAAGAGAATAATCTCCAAGCAGATCGGCAAGCCCTTTTTAACCAATGTATCCTGTATGGAATGTATTCAAACGCATTTGGGCACGGGCTAAAGGAGATTCCTGATTTATGATGTCATTCAAAATGATTTATTGAGCATAAATAACGAAAATTTGGTGCAATTTTAGTAAACTATAAACAATGACAATGAAATACGTTGGGTTTATCATTTTATATTAGCGGTTTCTTTTTTGCTTCCATGAAATTGTCATATCATCATTGCTTCAGTCGCTCTTGGCAAGACCTTAGCGGGTGCGTTATTGGCATTTGCGGCAGGACTCATAAAAATTATATTATCGGAAGGCGGTAAAAAGTGTTTGAACTAAATAGTTTGAAAGTTGCTTTCGCGGACTTGGATGAAGCAGTTGTACGCAACATAATCAGTGACTTTATTCGAAACGACCCTTCAGAATATGAAGCTAAGAAAGCAGTGGAAGCTTGCCAGCAAGGTATGGCTGACATTGGAAGACGTTATGATCAGGGTGAATATTTTTTGGGCGATTTGATCAATGCCGGAGATCTCTTAGCAGCTTCGATCGCACTCTTAAAACCAGTCTTAGGGTCTGGTCGGTCGGGGGAGGCTGGTACGATCATTCTTGGAACCGTATCCGGAGATATCCATGACATCGGTAAGAATGTATTCAAAGAGTTGGCAGAGGCAGGAGGTTTTCAGGTATGGGATCTTGGGATCGACCAGCCGCCTGGTAAGTTTATCAAAGTTGTCAATGAAAGAATAGAGAGCGATCTAACAGATAATAAAAAACCCTTGATTGTGGGCATGAGCGGTGTTCTGACACTGACGTTGGAAGCGATGAAAAATACGGTCGAATCCTTGGAAGAAGCGGGACTTCGAAAGCAGGTCAAAGTCATTGCCGGCGGAACCCCTTTAACTGCCAAAGCCTGTAGGTGGATCGGAGCCGATGCGTTCACATCAAGCGCTGCCGAAGGCCTAAAAATTTGCCGGGAATGGGTAAGTTGTCGTTCGTAATCATCCTTTCGGATCCATTCTGTACCAGCCTATATGTTTGATTGTTCTTTCTATTTAATCGGGGAGGATTTACCTATGTATATTAGTGAACTGCTTAGGGAAAAGAAAGTCCTGTCGTTTGAAATTTTCCCGCCAAAACAGACTTCTTCTGTTGAGGGTATTTATGATACGATTGACGCTCTGGCGCCTTTAAGACCGGATTTCATCAGTGTCACCTACGGAGCGGGGGGAAGTACGAGTAAGACAACTGAAAAGATTGCGTCCCTCATCGAAACAAAATATAACCTTAATGCCTTAATGCATCTGACCTGCATCGACTCCAGCAAAGAGCAGATGGATGAAATGCTGAATGATCTGCCTAATAAAAATATCTCAAATATTCTTGCCCTGCGCGGGGACATTCCCAAAGGGGCAGAGGAACGTAACCGGATCAGAGATTTTCAATATGCTTCCGATCTTGCAGAGTATATTCGCAAGCATCATGTATTCTGTGTCGGCGGTGCTTGCTATCCGGAAGGACACCCAGAATGCCCGTATCCCGAACAGGATATCGAGAATTTGCTTTGGAAATTAGATGCCGGAGTCAGCTTTCTGGTGACGCAGCTCTTCTTTGATAATGACGTTCTTTACCGTTTTAAAGAGAAACTGCAAAAAGCGAACGTTGATATTCCGATCATCGCCGGCATCATGCCACTTACTAATCAGTCCCAAATCGAAAAAATGCTCGCCTTGTCCAATGCGACGGTGCCGAAAAATCTTGTCCGAATCATTCATAAGTTTGAACACAATGCAGAAGCATTAAAGGACGCCGGGATTGCCTACGCCACGCAACAGTCCATCGATCTCTTGACCCACGGGGTCGACGGCATTCATATTTACACAATGAACAAACCACAAATCGCCAAAGACCTGGTCCGAAATCTTGACTCGCTATTATATGCGACCAACAGCCGGAATAAAAATGTAAGCAATTATTAATCGATTTCTTTTGCTGTAGTAGATATGTTCTAATCGGCTGAGAAGTCAGGTGCGATCTCACAGCAGCAGTTAGCAGCGATTCAAGAAAATACTGAAAATATAGATGAATTGCGTATTGCCGCTAGAAAGCTGAAGGATTTAGCAGCTGAACTTTAATAATTTCTGATGAATTTTTGGATATCGAAATAAAAAATGATAGGGAAGAAAACTAGAATGAAAGTCTTAGGAATATCGGGGAGTCCGCGGAAAGGCGGTAATACGGAAACCTTGTTGGATGAAGCATTGGCAGGGGCCCATGAAGCGGGGGCAGAGACAGAAAAGATTATCTTATCAACATGCCGGTACCAATCGTGTTTATCCTGTGGTGCTTGTGAAAAAGCAGGAATTTGTATTCAAAAGGACGATATGCAGGGAATCTATGGAAAGATTGCCTTAGCCGATGTGATGATCTTTGCTTCCCCAATGTATTTTTATACGGTCTCTGGGTGGGCTAAAAGCGCAATTGATAGGTCCCAGGCCCTCTGGTCCCGAAAGTATATTTTAAAAGAACCTAGCTTTGCAGTGAATAAAAAGGCCTACTTCATTGGCGTGGGGGCAACAAAAGGCGAACGGTTATTTGAGGGCGCCAAACTTGTAATGAAATATTTCTATGATGCGACAGGTTATGAAGCCGCCGGTGAGCTGCTTATTAAGAGTATTGATAAAAAGGGAGATATCCGGAATTATCCGGAATATCTGAAAGCCGCCCGCAGCCTCGGGGAAAAAGCTGCCGAAGGAGCCAGACACTCCCTTGCTGGATTTTAGTGGACTCCTTTTCACGCCTACGGAGTTTACGCTTACGTCGGGAATACGGGAAATTCGCCTTCATCTCTAACTTGACATAAGGCGAAGCGATGAACTTAAGCTTATATATAAATAATTTTTACAGCTCCTTCCGTGGAATATATACTAAGGTTTTTACCGGAAGGAGCTGTCATATTCTTGCCTATTCTAAATTCGAGTGGTCTTCTACTTTGATTGGATAGAGGGAGATTATTATTTAATGATTGTCTCCAAATTTACGCTTGAAAATGATTATTAACTATAATGATGAGTGACGTTCTTGAGATTATCCATGCCCGGCATAAACGAGCGACTACAATCTTCTGCTCGCAATTATCACCGGCAGGATGGCATGGCAAGATTGGGGAGGTGACTTTGGAGGTGCTATTCTTGACCATTTTGTGAACCCGTAAGAGACTGTCTTTTTTTATTTTAAAAAGAGAGGGATTTGAATATGTATTCAATTTCTTCGTATCAACAAAATTCTGCTTAACCAAATTTCATGGAAATCCAGTTTGCAACTATATCCTGGAAGCCCGTAAATGGGGACGACCGACAAAGCCATATATTTATTTTACGGACAAACAAAAGCAGCGGGCCAATTCAGTGGATCTGGTTAATTTTCTCCAGCGACAGGGAGAGCAGTTGGTGCGTTCCGGGCGGGAATGGCGATGGAAACGGTACGGCAGTGTGACTGTTCGCGGCAGCCGGTGGTTCCGGCACAGCCGAAAGGAAGCCGCCCATATCGGCAATGCGTTTTTTCAGTTCGTCTTGCCCAATGATTTCGAGCTGTACTTTCTGTTTTTCGTCACGTAGGCGGTAAATTTCATCGCCTACTTTATCATATTCAGCCTTGGAGTTAGCCAGTTTCATAAGCTCCGTTTGAAGGTCCTCCAGCCGCTTGTTGATGTCAGCCAGGGTGGTGTCATCTTCATAGCTTAGGACGGTTTCAATCTTGTTCTGCAGGGTGATGAGGAAGGTATCCTTTCCACAGAGCGTAATACTGCGGAACAAGGCCATGGTTCTTTACTCGTGTCTTTGTGAGGAAGTCGGTGGTATATGTTTTCTGGTCAGTGCGGTGCTACATTTAAGCGTCGTACCCACTCAAGTGGCAAAAAATACACCGCATGGTGCTGCAATACACATATCACGGAAATCGAGAAATATTCCATGAAGTGTACTTAAAGTAGAAAGGCAACAAGAATGATAGTGGCTTGTTGCCTTAAATCTTCCAAGCTCTGACCCTACCCTTTAAAGATTCAATCATTAATGCCAAGTTTTTTCATTCTGTTTCGCAATGTACTGGAGTTGATACCAAGAAGCACGGCGGCACCGTTAGGACCGCTGACGCGTCCTTTGGTCTGATGAAGAGCGTTTACAATATGCATTCGCATTGAATCATCTAATTTCACTACAGGTTCAATTTCCTGCAAACTAGATTTTTCGCAAAGAGCAGGAAGAATGTGATCAAAAACCAAAGTACCACTTCGACTCAGGATGATGGACCGCTCAACGATGTTTTGCAATTCCCGCACATTGCCTGGCCAGGAATATTCCATGAGGTTCTGCATATCTTCTGGACGGACTTTTGGAAGTGTGCGCAATCCGAATTCCGCTGACTTTTTCTCAATAAAATGATGGACCAATAAGGGGATGTCCTCCTTTCGCTTACGCAAAGGAGGGAGAACTATTGGAAAGACATTGATGCGGAAAAGCAAATCCTGTCTGAACTTGCCTTCCGCCGCCATAGCGGTCAGATCCCTCTGTGTAGCACAGATGATGCGGACATTGACTGGAATGGATTTTTCAGCACCGACGCGTTCAATTTCTTTTTCCTGTATAACGCGTAAAAGTCGGACTTGCATATCAATTGGTAATTCCCCTATTTCATCAAGAAAAAGTGTACCATTGTTTGCCCGCTCAAATCGCCCGAGCTTTTTGGTATGTGCCCCGGTAAATGACCCCTTTTCATGTCCGAAAAGTTCGCTATCAACCAAAGACTCAGGGATAGCTCCGCAATTTAACTTGACAAAGGGTCCGTTTTGGCGGTTGGAAGCTGTGTGAATGGCATTGGCAACCAATTCTTTGCCGGTGCCAGTTTCACCTAGTACGAGCACAGTGCTGCTCAGCGGAGCCACCTTGTGAATCATTTCGAAGACATTTTTAAGACCTGTTTTCTTTCCGATAAATTCAGTGCTTGAATTTTCATTGATTTTTCTTCGAAGGTAAATATTTTCTTTTACGAGGTCTTGCTTCAGTGTTTCTAACTCTAAATGCTCCAACGAGTTGGATAGTGCGATGCTGAATGGTTTTGTCACCTTCGAGAGCAAATTTGCATGTTGAGGGGTATAGACATTACTTCCATAGGCAAACATCATTGAAACGCCGATAAGATTCTCGTCAACTGTTAAAGGAAGAATCAGAACGGAACTGTTTCTCATTTTAGGCTGAGGGAAGAGTGAAGATATTAAAGGATTATTTTTCGGTGAATTGACAATTAAAGGGCTTTTTTTGCGGTCAAACCTTTCCACTTCATGAAGATAGGAAGGAGGTGATGTTATTTCATGATTCATTATGATGCCATCAGTCCGTGAAGCACGAGCAATCAGGCGAAAAACTTTTTTTTTGTTGTCAAACAAAGCCATATACATTTCATCGATAGGAATAAAATCTGAAATATATATCAAAGTTCTTGACATAGCGATTTCCAAATGAAGGCTGCTGCAAATTCGTGCTGCTATTTCATGGAAAAGTTCAAATTCAGAATCGTCCACTCTAAAAATCCTCCCTCTACGCCAGGAGTTCTGCCTTTATAGCAGGATTTTTTCTGTCATAGCTGTTACGATGTTTAGCTCTTCTCGGTACTTTGTTACGCCCCGTCTTGATATGAGAATACCCTGAATAAATAATCGATTCCATTTTATCATCAGTTATAAGGGTTATCAATCGGCTTTCTATTTTTTACCAATAATCGCTAAAATTAATCGTATAGTTAAGCAGACAACAGGTACTCTGAAAAAAAAATTGCCAATTATGGCGAAACTGCAATTTTAAAAAGCCATATTTGGCTAGTTTATTGTCTGCTCGAATTCTGCAGCATTATTTTACGCGGATCAATAAAAAACTTTTTTAACGAGTTTAGATCGTTCAGAGTATAAAACCTTTATCATGCTTTGATTCGTACGGTACTTGGCATAGATTTTGCAATTTTACTAGGTAGAATGCTTTATAAATAATAAAAGCAAAGGAGAGAAGAAAATGGTATTGCCTAAATTCGAATACCTAGCCCCAAAGACATTGGGAGAAGCAAACAGTCTTGCTTCGGAGTTAGGAAAAGGGTGCATGGTCATGGCAGGTGGCACGGACATTATCGTTCTGATGAAAGATCATGTAATCGCCCCGGAGTATATTATCGATTTGAAACAGATTGAAGGGCTTGACTATCTGGATTATAATCCAGAAACTGGACTGAAAATTGGTGCGCTGACGACCCTGCGAACGATTGAAAGATCTACGCTAGTGAAAGAAAAATATGCTGCAGTTTCAGATGCAGCGCACTATGTGGCTTCCACTCAAGTACGCTGTAAAGGCACAATCGCTGGCAACCTGTGCAATGCTTCACCTTCAGCAGATACTGCGCCTATTTTACTGGCTATGGGAGCAAAGCTAAAAATAACTGGTGCCGACCATGAGTATGTGCTTTCAATCGGCGAATTTTTTAAAGGACCGAAGAAGACAGCATTGGAGCAGGGTGAAATTGTTACTGAAGTACAGGTTCCCGCTCTTGGTGAAAATACCTATGCCGCCTATATAAAGCACGCATACCGAAAGGCTATGGATTTGGCGATTGTGGGTGTTGCTGCGGTGTTAATCGTGAAAAATGGTATTTGTACCGATGCCCGTATTGCACTGGGCGCGGTGGCAGCTACCCCGATTCGTTCTCCCAAAGCAGAAGCGGTTCTGATTGGACAGAAGATCACAGACGCGTTGATTGCAAAGGCAGGAGTAGCAGCTTCAGAAGATTGCAAGCCCATATCCGATGTCCGTGCTTCTGCGGAATACAGGAAGGATATGATCAGGGTGTTTACAGTCCGTTCCATTAAAAAAGCATTAGAAAGTCAAAAAAGAGGTTAGGAGGTCGATTATGCAACATATAATTAACTTTACATTAAATGGAGAAAAAGTAGAAGCGCTAGTAAAGGACAATCTTACTTTACTGGATTTTATTCGTGGCACCATTGGACTCACCGGAACCAAAAAAGGCTGTGAGGAAGGCGAATGTGGCGCATGTACGGTATTGCTGAACGGCAAGCCGGTTAATTCCTGTCTGGTTATTGCACGAGAGGTGGAGGGGAAGGATGTCATAACCGTTGAAGGGATAGCCCAAAATGGTCAACTCAGTCCACTGCAACGTCAGTTCATTGATAAGTGGGCTTTGCAGTGCGGCTACTGCACACCGGGTATGATCATGTCTGCGAAAGCTTTGCTGGATGCGAATCCGAATCCGACGGAAGATGAAATCAGGGATGCGATTGCCGGGAATCTTTGCCGTTGCACAGGATATGCAAAGATTGTGGAAGCGATTCAGGCAACTGCTAAAGAAATGGATTGGGGGGTGAAATAAGATGAGTGCAAACCAAAAAAAGGATGAAAACTTCTCTATTGTGGGAACAAATTATTCAAGAGTTGATGCAGAGGCTAAGGTAACAGGACATGCACAATATACTGGGGATATTCACATGACAGGAATGCTTTATGGTAAATTTCTACGCAGTCCCCATGCGCATGCAAAAATCATCAGTATCGACACAAGCAAGGCTGAAGCATATCCTGGCGTCAAGGCCATTATAACAGGAGATGATTTCAACGCAGGCAGGCTTGGTAATGCGGAGTTTGCAATACAATTAGCAGATAAATATCCCCTTGCAAAAGGAAAAGTACGCTTGATTGGTGATGAAGTTGCAGCCATAGCAGCGATCGATGAAGAGACCGCTGAAGCAGCAGCGAAGCTTATTGAAGTAGAATATGAAGTACTTCCGGCAGTCATTACACCAGAAGAAGCGATGAAAGATGAAGCACCGACTATCCATGTTCATGAAATTGTAAAAAACAATATTGGTATGGCAACGTCCCTAAAATGCGGTGATGTTGATTCAGCTTTTAAGGATGCCGAGTATACCGATAAATACGAATACGATACACACATTGCTGTGCATGCTGCGCTGGAACCGCATGCTGCTGTTGCCACCTATGAGAACGGTGAGTATACGCTCTGGTCCACTACGCAGACCGCTTCTGTTTGTCGCTTCTGGATTGCGAATGCTTTGGGGGTACCGGAGACTCAAGTGAGAGTTATTAAGCCATTTATCGGCGGCGGCTTCGGTGGTAAGCTTGACCAATACCCGCATGAGGCTTGCTGCTGCGTTCTGGCTCAGAAGACTGGACGCCCGGTCAAGATGGTATTGACCCGCGAGGAGGTATTCTTTGCCAGCCGTACCAGACATGCGATTAAGATTGGCATTAAAACAGCATTTAAAAAAGATGGAACCATCTTGGCAAAGCGGTGTGATCACATACTGGATGGCGGTGCTTATGGCGGTACCGGAATGCCTGCAACCGCTCTTTCGCTTCAATGGGCAACCTGCCCGTATAAAATACCCAATATGGACTATTTTGCAAAACGTGTGTACACAAATCACTGTGTTGCTGGGGCACAGCGCGGCTATTCCGCAGTACAGGTGCATTTTGCCAATGAAGTTCACATGGATGAGGTTGCTGAAGCGCTGGAGATTGACCCAATCGCGCTTCGCAAAATGAATGCAATGACACCGGGGTATGATTCTCCTGCCGGTTTGGAAGTTACAAGCTGTGCTTTCACTGAAACATTGGATGCGGCTTCAGATTACTTGAAATGGAACGAAAACAAGAACAATCTGCCTGAGGGCGAAGGAATCGGGTTTGGTGGCTCCGGATTTGTCTCCGGCACTGGTTTCCCAATTCTGAATACACCAGCTTATTATTCTGCCTGCGTTATCGTGAGACTCAACAGACAGGGGTATGCTACTGTATTTACTGGCTCCAATGACATCGGTCAAGGCTCAGACACCGTAATGACACTGATTGCAGCAGAAGAGCTCGGCTTAAATATGAATGAGGTTAAAATTGTGGTTTCAGATACAACGTTGTCCCCATTTGACTCAGGAACCTATGGTAGCCGTGTGACATTCCTTACTGGAAATGCAACCCGGCGTGCAGCGGTTGACGCCAAACGCCAACTGATCGATACGGTTGCGCGTAAGCTTGGTGTTGACGCAGGAGCGCTTATCTGCAAAGACCACCGTATTTTTGTAGAAGCGGATCCGACAAAGGGAATGTCCTATGGTGAAGCCGTATTTGCGTATCAAGAAGAAAACGGAGGCAAAGAGGTCGTTGGTGTCGGTGCGTATGCCCACAAAGGCGATAAGAAAATCTATATGGAGGGTAAAACCAACTTCGCACCCGCGTACAGCTTCAGCACCGGAGGAGCTAAAGTCAAAGTGGATGAAGAGACTGGCATCGTAGATATTGAGGATTTTGTGTTTGCACATGATTGTGGACGTCCATTGAACGTACGTGCTGTAGAAGGTCAGATTGAGGGTTCTGTACAAATGGGACTTGGATATGTCTTGTTTGAAGAATGCAAGATTTCTGCAGATGGTAAATTGCTCAATCCTTCTTTCCGGGATTACCGTTTCCCGACCGCGTTGGATATGCCCCGTATAAAAACGATTCTTTGCGGCGAACCAGATGCCGAAGGCCCATTTGGTGCGAAAGAGTGTGGTGAAGGCAGTACCGCACCAGTAGCTCCGGCTATTGTAAACGCAGTTTCAAAGGCGACAGGGATACATTTTAGAAAGCTTCCATTAACGCCTGAAAACGTTTGGAAAGAACTTCAGGAACAACAAAAAAATAAATAGCATGCAAAAAAATTGCCGGCAGACCCCTTGACACTCAAGGGGTCTGCCGGCAAATTAGATGGCTTTCCGCAAACTGTTCCAGACGATTTGCCTCAATTATGCTTTGTCTTTACAAAACGTATAGACAAACAGGAATTTGTCGCTGATACAGATTTACAGAAAATAAAGATTTTTGTATAAGAGTTATATTCTGATATGAATGGTAGTTAATTTTTTTTAAGAATAATTAACACATATTCAGTTGTTAGATATGATGCCTCTTGATATGATTATGTCAGCAAAAGACGTTGATTATTGAAACAGAATCAGGAGGTCGTTTACTATGCAGATAGGTGAAGTGATACGGGAATACAGAAAAAGAAAAAATATAACCCAGGAAGAAATGGCAAATCGTCTTGGAGTGACGGCACCAGCAGTCAATAAGTGGGAAAATGGAAATTCGCAGCCAGATATTATGTTATTGGCTCCTATTGCCAGACTGCTTGACATTACCCTGGATACGCTATTGTCCTTTCAGAAAGAACTTACAGCAGAAGAAATAAAAAGTATTGTATATGAAGCTCATGCTAAAATAAAATGTGAAACCTATGAAGAAGCGTTTCAGTGGGCAAAAGGCAAAATGGAACAACATCCTAATTGTAAACAGTTGATTTGGCAAATGGCTGTAATTTTTGATGCATGGCGCGTGACAAAAGATATTCCGGATTCGGAGAAATACGACAGTTACATTAATGATTGCTATGTTCGTGCATTGGATAGTGAAGATGAGAATATTAGAACCAGTGCTGCCGATTCCTTGTTTGGATTCTATTCAAGAAAGGAACAGTACGCGAAAGCAGAGGAATATCTGGTTTACTATTCAAAACAGAATCCAGAGAGGAAAAGAAAGCAGGCGGTTATTTACAGCAGAACAAATCGAGTGAACGAGGCATATAAAGCATATGAAGAATTATTATTTTCGGGCTATCAAATGATGAGCATGGTATTTCACAGCATATATATGCTAGTAATGCGGGATAAAGACATGGGAAAAGCCCATATGCTTGTTGAGAAACAAAGAGAGTTAGCGAGCATTTTTGAAATGGGAGAATACCATGAGGCTTCGTGTGGACTTGACTTGGCAACATCAGAGAAAGATATAGAAGCAACGATAGAAACGATGGAGCGAATGATAGCTACTTTTGAAAAAATATGCGATTTTACGAAGTCGGCTCTTTATCAACATATGGAATTTAAAGAAACGAACGAGGAGTTCTGTAAAGAACTACATGAGAACTTGCTGACTTGTTTTAGAGATGAGGAAACATATGGCTACATGAAAAAAAGCAAGCGTTGGCAGGAGTTGGTAAACAGTTAGTTAAATATAACTAATTCACCGGGCATAATATCCACTCGTATTTACACACGCGACCATCCCTTTACTTGATGTTTTTGTTGACCACTAACATTTCAATGCCTGCAAACATTAAGCTGCTTTCCGTTTGTACGCGCGCATCGCAAACAGATATGCGACGATCAGTACACTTAAGCACCACGCGAGCGCAACCCAAATATCATTTCCGACAGGTTGCCCCGACAGGAGCGCGCGGATGGCGTCCACTATCGAAGTAACCGGCTGATTTTCGGCAAAAGCACGAACGATTGACGGCATCGATTCGGTGGGCACAAACGCCGAACTGATAAATGGGAGGAAGATTAGCGGGTAGGAAAAGGCGCCTGCACCGTCCACCGATTTTGCGGACAGTCCGGCAATCGCCGCGATCCAGGTCAAGGCCAGCGTAAACAGCGCGAGTATACCAGCCACGGCAAGCCATGACAATACGCCTGCCGACGAGCGGAAACCCATTATTAGCGCTACGAGAATGATGACGACAACCGAAATCGCATTGGATACCAGAGAGGTCAACACATGCCCCCACAGTGCGGCCGAACGCGCAATCGGCATGGAGTGGAACCGTTCAAAGATGCCTCTTTGCATATCCATAAACAGACGGTAAGCCGTATAGGCGATGCCGCTTGCAATCGCAATCAGCAGGATGCCGGGTAGCAGGTAATTCACATAGTTATCCGTGCCGGTTTGAATCGCGCCGCCCAACACATAAACGAACAGCAGCATCATCGCGACCGGAGTGACGGTGACCGTGATAATGGTATCCATGCTGCGGAAAATATGAAGCATGGAACGTCTGAGCATAACGCTCATATCGCTGAAAAAGTGTTTCCTGATTGTTTCCATTTATTTCTCCTCCTTTTTACCGCTCTTTGCCATCCATGGCACCGCGGTATTAGTCCATCCGTGGACGTTTGCCGATGATGGCCAGGAATATCTCCTCCAATGTTAGCTGTTTTTCCACATACTCCACCTTGGCGGGCGGGAACAGCTTTTTCAGCTCCGCGAGTGTGCCGCCCGCGATAATCCTGCCCTCATGCAGAATGGCAATTTGATCGGCAAGCTGTTCAGCTTCATCCAGATGTTGCGTGGTCAGGAATACCGTCGTGCCGCTGTTAGCAAGTTCTTTGACAATCTTCCAAACCTCAATGCGCGCCTCGGGATCAAGCCCGGTGGTCGGTTCGTCGAGAAAAATAAGCTGCGGTTTTCCGATCAGGCTCATGGCGATGTCGAGCCTGCGGCGCATACCGCCCGAATAAGTGGATACCCTGCGGTCGGCGGCCTCGGTCAGACCGAAGCGGTTCAGTAAATCACCTGCAATCTGACGTGGGTTGTCGAGGTGCCGGAGCTTGGCGATCATAATAAGGTTTTCCCGCCCGGTCAAAATCTCGTCCACGGCGGCAAACTGCCCGGTCAGACTGATCAATTGCCGTACATAGTCGGGCTTTGCCGCAACGTCGAAGCCGTTGACGATGGCAGTTCCGCTATCCTGTTTGAGCAGCGTGGTGAGGATTTTGACAATCGTTGTCTTGCCCGCGCCGTTGGAGCCGAGCAGGGCGAAAATACTGCCCTTTTCCACCTCCAAATTCACGTCCTTGAGGACATGAAGCTTATGGTAAGACTTTTGCAGTCCTTTCACTTGGATTGCGATGTCTTTCATTTAGAATCTTTCTCCCTTCCGAATTTGTTCATAATGTCACGGTTTAATTTTTGGCGGAAGTTATCGGTCCACACTTTCGTGTCGCGCAAAAGCTCGTCACAGAACCCGACAACATCTTCGCCCGTCACGTCGAGAACGTGCCTGCCGTCCTCTGCGCTGGCTTCAAACAACTCTATCAATTCGTACTGAGTTTTCAACATGTCAGAGCCGTCTCCTCCCGCGAAATTCCACATGTATCCCTGGATTTTTTTAAATACGAACCGATAGTCTTCAGGCAGCGCTTCTACTCTTGCCATTTGCTCCCTATACTCTTTTTTGTCCCCGATCATCTTTTTGATAAGCTCCAGCATCGTTATCGCCCCTCCTTGTTAAATTTTTCCATGACCTCTTTGTTTATTCTTTCTCGCAGTGTTTCAGTATTGGCAACCGACGCGCGCATAAACTCATCACAAAATTTGCCGACGTCATTGCCTATGACATCAAGAATATGTCTGCTCTCTGCCGCGCTTGCTTCGAATAAATCCACTAAGTCCGTAAACATCGTCAAGTCTGTAAATATCGTCATGTCACCACCAGAGGGGCCAACGCTATACATATAATGTTGAATTTTGCGAAATGCAAACCGATAATCTTTCGGCAGGGCGTCAACCCTTTTCATCATTTGTTTATAGGCCCGTTTTTCTTCCATGTCGCCTATTATCAGTTTTTTAAAAGAATCAAGCATTGTTACTGCTCCTCCTTTAATTGGTTGATTTTCGACGCGACAAATTCCCATTTTTCCCAGAACCTCCGCAGCTCCTCACGCCCCGCGTCGTTGAGCGCGAAAAACTTTCGCGGCGGCCCCATGTCGGAGGGCTTTTTGGTGATCTCTACCAGCTTGCTTTTTTCAAGCCGGATCAGGATAGTGTACACCGTTCCCTCCACAACATCTGGAAAGCCGAGGGCGTTCAGCCGCCGCGTGATTTCGTAGCCATAGGTTTCTTTGCGGCTTATAATTTCAAGGACGCAGCCCTCAAGCACGCCTTTGAGCATTTCCGTTAGGTTTTCCAGCACAAGCACCCCCTTGCTATTCGGTATGACCAGTATAAAGTATTACTTACTACTGCTATATAGTAAGACATAGTAGATGCTTTGTCAATAGCGTTTGCTCTGATAATAAATTTCATCTATAACGGATGCTAAGCGGCAAGCAGATGACCTTCAGCTAAGGGGAAACCAGATGGGTAGGACATCTTTTTTAGGATGAGGCCTATCATGGCAAGAGTGAACGGACTTTGTCTCTGGAAATAGGAGTTCCGCTGATGATGATTCTGGACCACAAGTAAAAGACTATCAGTATTGCGATATTCAGAAATTCTTAAGATTATAATAAGTAAGAAGCTATAAAATGGATTATTGCTTTGCGGTATAATAATTATGGGGATATATACTTAAAAGAAAGAAGATGACGCTTTTGGCCGCAAATATTTTAATAGTTGATGATGAACAGGCTATTGCCGATTTGGTAGAAGTTTATCTGAAAAACGAAAATTATAATGTCTTAAAATTTTATGACGGCAAGGATGCCCTTAACTGCATTGAAAGTGAACGATTGGATCTCGCCATTTTGGATGTCATGCTTCCTGATGTAGATGGTTTTTCTATCTGTCAGCAAATCCGGGAAAAGCATAATTTTCCGGTTATCATGCTGACAGCCAAAGAAGAAGAAATCGATAAGATCACCGGACTGACCTTAGGCGCGGACGACTATATCACCAAGCCGTTTCGTCCCTTGGAGCTTATTGCCCGTGTCAAGGCGCAGCTCCGGAGATTTACCAAATATAATTCTTCAGAGCGAAATCAGGAAGAACGCTTGATTGCCTTTTCCGGCTTGGTATTGGACATGGACACCCATGAATGTACCCTGAATGAAAAAAGGCTTTCTCTCACTCCTACGGAATTCTCCATTCTTTGGGTCCTTTGTTCCAACCGTGGACGGGTGGTAAGTTCGGAGGAATTGTTCCAAGAGGTATGGGGAGACAAGTATTTCAGCAACAGCAATAATACGGTAATGGTTCATATCCGGCATTTAAGGGAAAAAATGCAAGATAGCGCGGAGCATCCTAAATATGTCAAGACGGTATGGGGGGTTGGCTATAAAATTGAAGAGTAAGGGAGCTAAAAGAAAGAATGATTATTCCAAATTAAAAAGGAAAGTATTTTTGCAAATCAGTCTGATCACAGTTACCGCCGCTGTGACTGTTTATCTATTGCGCGAAATCCTGCGTGGACAGTTCGGAGATCTTATCGTTCAATTTTTAGTCAATGCTTTTCATTTTAATTATTCGGACGCATTGACGATCTATCAGTTGGTGATTCGCAACAATATGGATATGATTCTTTTTGTTGTAAGCCTGATTTTTTTAGTTACCCTTTTTGGATTTTTTGTTTCATGGTTCACAAAATATTTTGATGAAATCAGCGCCGGAATGGATAAACTTGCTGAGGAATATAATGCTGAAATTATCTTGGCACCGGAATTGGATTTTATGGAAAATAAGCTTAATCAGATGAAAAACAACTTGGGAAAACAAAAGAAAGCCGCGCTTGAGGCCGAGCAGCGCAAAAATGATTTGGTAGTTTACTTGGCTCATGATATCAAGACACCTCTGACCTCCGTTATAGGATACTTAAGTCTTCTGGATGAAGCTCCTGATATGCCTCCTGAGCAGAAGGCAAAATATGTCGGTATTACCTTGGAAAAAGCTTATCGTTTAGAGCAGCTTATCGATGAGTTTTTTGAGATTACAAGATTTAATCTTCAAACGATTGTTTTGAATAAAGAAAAAATCAATTTACAGTTCATGCTCCAGCAGATGGCGGATGAATTCTATCCAATGTTGACTCCAAAAGGAAAGCAGGTGTCCGTCAATGTGCCCGATGGACTTACCCTGTGGGGAGATGCAGACAAACTGGCCCGGGTGTTTAATAACATTCTGAAAAATGCGCTAGCCTATAGCTATGAAAACAGCGTCATTGACATTTCTGCCAAACAGCAGGACAAAAATATTGTTATTACTTTTACGAATCAAGGTAATCCTATCCCACGAGAAAAACTGGAAACGATATTTGAGAAATTTTTTCGGCTGGACACATCCCGTTCTGCCAATACAGGCGGCGCCGGGCTTGGATTGGCTATTGCCAAAGAAATCGTAAACGCGCATGGAGGCAATATTTTCGTGCAAAGTAATACAGAAAAGACAGTCTTTACTGTCGTGCTTCCACAAAAGCAAGAAAAGGACAAGTTATCTGCATAAGTCAGATAGCTTGTCTTTTTGTTAATTTAATAAAGATCTTAAAAATGGGTAAATTAAAAATGGGTTATACACAAAGAACATACCGGCGAATGCGCAAGCCATAGAAAAACAGGCCTCTTCTCGAAGGAGTAAGGGGGTTTTTTCGATATTGGTACTTTGGACAGCAACCTTGTCCTGTAATTTTAATAAATGTTCTTTCAGCAGCCTAAAAATTACCCATCCGATTAACGCTCCAAGCGTATTCATCAGTAAATCATCAATATCCGTTACTCTAACTCCAGATACCGTTATAAGAAAATCTTAAGAAATTCATAAGCTGGAATTCCAAAACAGCTCCTTGTTCTGTGGTTGAATAATATCAGCACAGAATAAGGAGCTGTTTTAGGGTATGGCACGAAAAGTAAAAAAGAAAAAGTCAGGAATACGTATATTTGTAACATTTCCATTAATAATTGTCATTGCCGCTTTGGCTTACAAATCAATCATTACTCCAGGAAACCACCAAATATTTGAGAAAGAATATGACGATAAAACCTCGTCATATTCTTCTTTAAAGATAACCCCCGATTCTTCTGCTTCTATATCTTTCGACAAGCTGAACAGTCCTAATGCGATTTTGATCCGGTTTAAAGATCATACCATCATGATGCAAAAAAACAGCGAAAGAAAAATCTATCCTGCTTCTTTGACTAAAATGATGACAGCCATTGTTACGATAGAAAATTTACCTGATCTGAACGAAGAAATCAAACTTACCAATTCTACGTTTCAGGGGCTGTACGAAGCAGATGCATCAATGGCAGGTTTCGAACCGGGTGAGCAGGTCAGGGCAATCGATCTTTTATACGGAGTAATGCTGCCGAGCGGCGCAGAGTGTAGTATTGGACTTGCTGATCAGGTTGCGGGATCAGAGCAGAATTTTGTAAAAATAATGAATCAAAAGGCGGCAGGTCTTGGTATGGACAATACCCATTTTGAAAATGCGATCGGACTTCACAATGAAAACCACTACACAACAGTCAAAGATCTGGCTATTCTTCTATGCTATGCTTTGCAAAATGATACTTTCCGGGAGATTTTTACTTCGTCCCGTCATTCCACACAACCTACCAATAAGCATCCTGGCGGGATAACCTTTTACAATACCATGTTTGAAGAACTCAACAATCAAAACATTATCGGTGGGGGAATTTTAGGAGGGAAAACTGGGTATACCGATGAGGCCGGTCTATGTCTCGCGAGTCTCGCCAAAGTGGATAAACAAGAATATATTCTGATTTCAGCTGGTGCAAAAGGAGATCAGCATTCGGAACAGTATAATATTACCGATGCATTAGCTGTATACAACAGTATAAGAAAATAATAAGTTCTCATAAGAATTTATTAAGATTTTACACTGCTGCATCCACAGGCTTTTTTTTGAAATACATCCTGACACCTAGGCCCCACCGGCTCAGTCGGCATCTTTTTTGTAACCTCAAGGCATGTGGAAGCCATAATTGTTTAAAATAATAAGAGTACGCTGGGATATAGAGAACTCGAATACTTGAGCTAAAACTAGGGAACGTTAATCTAAAGGAGATGATATGCAATGAATGGAAATGCAGAACTGTTAAACTATATCTACCAGAATTCTGAAATGGGCGTAGATACAATAAAACAATTGATTGGAGTTGTCGACGATGAGAAATTTAAAAAACATTTAGAGTCTCAGTTGAATGAGTACCAAGAAATCCATACTGCCTCAAAGTCACTGCTAAACAAAAACGGTTATGATGAAAAAGGCATTAGTACATTTGATAAAACTAAAACCTATTTGATGATCAACATACAAACTGTGACCGACAAAACGCCTTCTCATATTTCAGAAATGCTAATAATCGGAAGCAATATGGGTGTAATCGATGCTGTAAAAAACATTAAGAAATACCCGGGAGCTGAAAGGGATATCTTGGATCTTATGGAAAAGCTGCTGAAATATGAAGAGAATAATATTCAGCAGCTGAAGAAGTTCTTATAATTGATTATTAATTCAAGGGGATGGTGATTTGTTTCCAGATAAAATATATTATGAGCCGGCGGCTCTTGGATATGAACTAGGCATATTTTTAAAAGACAAGTTTTCGGATGTTCCATGGGTGGAGATTGGGAATCATAACAATATTGAGCCGCTTCGTTCAAATTCTAATAAAGAATTTGCAAGGATGAAAAGATATCTCATCATTGGCATACGAAAGACTCATAAATATGAGCCCAATCATAAGGTGTCTGATTTTCTGGTACCATTTACTTCCTCTGGATGTAGTGCCATGTGTTTGTATTGCTATCTGGTGTGTAATTATAATAAATGCTCATATTTGCGACTTTTTGTTAACCGTGAGCAGATGATGGATAAATTGCTTAAAAAAGCGAATTCCTCACCAAACGATTTGACGTTTGAAATCGGAAGCAACAGCGATTTGGTTTTGGAAAATACGATAACCGGCAATTTGGAATGGACAATAAAAAACTTTGCACAAAACGATAAAGGATTTATTACATTTCCAACAAAGTTTGCTATGGTGGAACCTTTTCTTAAATTAGATCATAGGGGCAGAACCATTATGCGCATGAGCGTAAATCCTCAATTTATTATTCAAAAGGCGGAAATAGGAACATCATCACTAAAAAATAGAATTAAAGCATTAAATATAATGTGCGATGCAGGATATAAGGTTGGGCTTTTAATTGCTCCCGTTATATTAGTAGATGATTGGATGGCTCAATATTCGGAGCTCATTGAACAACTCTCCGATGAACTTAGTGATAAAGTAAAGAAAGAAATATTCATTGAGATCATTTTTATGACTTACAGCTATGTTCATCGCGCAATCAACAGTGAAGCATTTCCTAATGCCATAGAGCTTTACGATAAAACGCTTATGACAGGAAGAGGGCGAGGGAAATATTGCTATCGCGATCATATACGAAAACAGAGTGAGCAGTTCTTAAGAGAGCAAATATCACAAAAGCTGGGTAATATACCCATTATTTATGTTGTTTAATTAGTGGGCGCAGTAACCACTGATTTACCGCTTGCCCCTGACAAACCAATTGATTTTGGTCTGCAGGATTTCTGCAGTGTATGCGAGAAAATTTTAAAAATATAAACAAAGATTTAGTTGTAACTATAACGCATATTATTTGCATATGATATACTTACTTGTATAGACAATAGAATAAAATGAGGATATTGTTCCAGGCTAAGAACTGCAAGCACAATCGGTATGAAAGAAAAATTTAAGGAGGATGATTTGAAGTGGTGGATTTGAAAGTCCTGACCCAAGCGATGTCTGATCTGGACGAAGACGTGTTAAACAAGGCTATTGATGAAGTACTAAGCAAAGACGACAATGCCGCAGAAGCTCAAGAAGTTGTTAAAGCCTGTCAGCAAGGTATGACACTCGTAGGTGAACGCTATGATTCGGGCGAGTACTTTATCGGGGATTTGGTCTTTGCCGGGGAAGTGTTGCAAAGTGTAATGGACAAGCTCAAACCGGCTTTAAGTGCAGGTTCCTCAGCAAAAGGCGGAAAGATTGTTTTAGCTACAGTTTTTGGAGATCTTCATGACATAGGCAAAAATATTTTCAGATCCATGGTTGAAGCCGCAAATTTTGAGGTGATCGACCTGGGGATCAATGTTCCGGTCAGCCAGATCGTGGACAAGGTTAAAGAGGTTAACCCTGATATTGTGGGATTAAGCGGTGTACTGACTTTGGCGCTGGATAGTATGAAAGAAACAGTTAATGCGCTTAATGAAGCAGGCCTTAGAAATTCAGTTAAGGTTATTATCGGCGGCGTACCCGTTAATGAGAATGTATGTAAAAGCATAGGGGCAGATGCTTTCTCAACAAACGCCGCTGAAGGCGTAAAAATATGCCAAGGATGGGTGGGTTGATTAATGAGTGAAGTTATGAACCTATATCAAGAACGTCTGAACCGAATTTTTAAAACCTTAAGACTGGAACAAGCCGACCGTGTTCCTGTGCTGGGCACGTATGGAACTTGGAGTTCTTACTTTGCAGGGTATACCGATGCAGAAACCAATTGGGATACGGATAAATGCGGCAAAGCCCTAATGAAAGTAGCAGATGAGCTTCCAGTAGATATGATCCATATGATCTATAACAGGCCGGGTGGCGTGTATCAGGCATTGGGGAGCAGTGCATTCCACTACTTAAGTGACAGCAATATCGTCCAGTATTCCGACGAGTCTGCCCAAATAATGAAAGATGATGAATATCCCGAATTTACCAAAGATCCGTTCAGGTTTTTGGTAGAAAAGGTTTTGCCGCGAAAATATGCCGAACTGGCTAAGGATTCACCGATGAGGGATTTAGCATTTGCCAAAGGAGCCATGAAGTTTGGAATGTATGGCGGCCAAAAGGGAGCTATTGAGGGTTCACTTGCCGCGCAATATGGAATGCCTTTGCTATTTGACGGTATTATTTTACACCCGATGGATTGGATTGCGGATTTCTTCCGGGGCATAAAAGGAGTATTTGGAGACATTCGCCGTCGTCCGGCGGAATTCGCAGAGGCCATCCAAGCGTTTACACCGTTGGTCATCAGGCTTGGCATGGGTCAAGTGCACATGGGGCCACCGAAACCAAACCCCAAAGTCCTTCTTTTCCCGCTGCATTTACCTACGATGCTGAAAGTAGCGGACTTCGACAAGTATTACTGGCCGTCGTTTAAAATGATCATGGAATTTTTTGCTGCCCATAATGTCTATGTAATACCGTTCTACGAAGGTGATTGGTCGCGTTATTACAATCATCTTCAAGAGCTTCCAGCCAAGAAAACAGGGGGTTGGTTCGAACATGGTGATCCTAAAGAGATAAAAGATAAACTCAAAGACACCATGTGCGTCATCGGACTTTTCCCGGCGACACTGCTGCAATATGGCACCAAGGAAGAATGTATTGCCAAAGCGAAAGAATTATTGGATAATCTGGCACCTGGCGGAGGATACATTTTTGGCACCGATAAGGAGCTTCTTGCGCCAGCTGATGGCAAGGCGGAAAACATCATCGCCGTAAATGAATTTGTCATGGAGTATGGTATTTATAAATAGGAGGTGTTTCACGATGGAAGAACAATTGTTGATCTCTTGGAGTGATATCGTTAAAGAGCATCCGGAACTCGCAGACAAGGACCCCGCGATGGGAATGAATTGGGATATTGGACAGGAAATGATTTTTGCCTATGTAACTTTCCTTGCACTCTTTTAAAACAAAGAGAATAAGGAAGACTAAATAAAACGGGGCCGTTGCTAACGAATTATCTTAATTCGTTTTGCAACGGCCCCGTTTTACTTAATCATAAAGGGGAGACTTAACGATTATCATTGGAAAAAATCAAAAGACCTATGAACAAATTATCGCCCACTAATTCATATGTTTTTTGCAAATGATATCTTTACTTGTATAGACGAGTTAATGGAATAAAAAAATTATTTCAGAATTACAAAACTAAACAAAAAAATTTAAGGAGGATGATTTGAAGTGGTGGATTTGAAAGTCCTGACTCAAGCGATGTCCGATTTGGACGAAGACGTGTTAAACAAGGCGATTGATGAAGTACTAAGCAAAGACGACAATGCCGCAGCTCAAGAAGTTGTTAAAGCCTGTCAGCAAGGTATGACGCTCGTAGGTGAACGTTATGATTCGGGCGAGTACTTTATCGGAGACTTGGTCTTTGCCGGGGAAGTGTTGCAAAGTGTAATGGACAAGCTCAAACCGGCTTTAAGTGCAGGTTCCTCAGCAAAAGGTGGAAAAATTGTCCTGGCTACAGTTTTCGGAGATCTTCATGACATAGGTAAAAATATTTTCAGATCCATGGTTGAAGCCGCAAATTTTGAGGTAATCGACCTGGGGATCAATGTTCCGGTCAGCCAGATCGTGGACAAGGTTAAAGAGGTTAATCCTGATATTGTGGGATTAAGCGGCGTATTGACTTTGGCGCTGGATAGTATGAAGGAAACGGTTAATGCGCTTAATGAAGCAGGCTTCAGAAGTTCAGTCAAGGTGATTATCGGCGGAGTACCGGTTAATGAGGTTGTTTGTAAAAGCATAGGTGCCGACGCCTTCTCGACAAACGCAGCTGAAGGTGTGAAAATATGCCAAGGATGGGTGGGTTGATCAATGAGTGAAGTAATGAATACTTATCAAGAACGTTTGGACCGTGTCTTCAAAACTTTAAGGTTGGAACAAGCGGATCGCGTCCCAGTGCTAGGTACTTATGGGACTTGGGGTGCTTACTATGGAGGATATACTGATTCTGAGACGAATTGGGACATGGATAAATGCGGTAAAGCAATGCTGAAGATGGCGAATGATATTCCGATGGATATGCTTCATCAGCCTTTTGCCAGACCAGGCGGCGTTTATCAGGCGTTGGGGAGTAAGGCATTTCACTACTTAAGTGACAGCAATATTGTCCAGTATTCCGACGAATCTGCCCAAATAATGAAAGATGATGAATATCCGGAATTCAGCAAAGATCCATTCAGGTTCTTGGTAGAGAAGGTGTTGCCGCGAAAATACGCTGAGCTGGCTAAGGATTCACCGATGAGGGATTTAGCATTTGCCAAAGGCGCCATGAAGTTTGGGATGTTTGGCGCCCAAAAGGGAGCCATTAAGGGTTCACTTGCCGCGCAAGGAATGCCCGTGCTATTTGACGGCATTATTTTACACCCAATGGATTGGATTGCGGATTTCTTCAGGGGCATTAAAGGAGTATTCGGGGACATTCGCCGTCGTCCGGCGGAATTGTCAGAGGCTATCCAAGCGTTTACACCGTTGGTCATCAGACTTGGCATGGGGCAGGTTCACATGGCACCGCCGAGCCCAAACCCAAAAGCTCTTCTTTTACCGCTGCATTTACCTACCATGCTGAAAGTAGCGGACTTCGACAAGTATTACTGGCCGTCGTTTAAAATGATCATGGAATTTTTCGCTGCCCATAATGTCTATGTAATACCGTTCTACGAAGGCGATTGGTCACGTTTTTACAATCATCTTCAAGAACTTCCGGCTAAGAAAACAATGGGCTGGTTTGAACACGGAGATCCCAAAGAAATGAAACAAAAGCTCCAAGATACCATGTGCATCATCGGACTTTTCCCGGCGACACTGCTGCAATATGGCACCAAGGAAGAATGTATTGCCAAAGCAAAAGAATTATTGGATAATCTGGCACCTGGTGGAGGATACATTTTTGGTACCGATAAGGAACTTATCGCGCCGCAGGATGCTAAAGCAGAAAACGTCATTGCCGTAAACAAATTTGTCATGGAGTATGGTATTTATAAATAGGAGGTGCTTCACGGTGGAAGAACAATTGTTAATCTCTTGGAGTGATATCGTTAAACAGCATCCGGAACTCGCAGATAAGGATCCTGCAATGGCTATGAGCTGGGATATCGGACAGGAAATGATTTTTGCCTATGTCACTTTCCTGGCGCTCTTTTAAAATAAAGAGAATAAGAAAGACTTAAAAGACCTGATATGCTCCCTTCGTAGTAGACAGTTAAAATAATAAAACTGTTTTTATGAAGGGAGCATATTTTTTATGGGACGGAAAACAAAAGTTCCAATAGGGGAAAAATTGAGAGCAATTGAAGATTATCTTTCTGGCAAAAGAGGGACATCTCAAATCTGTTACGAATTACAAATTCATAAGAGCTCCTTTCAAGCCTGGCTTCGCAAATATCAAATAGAAGGAAAACAAGGACTACAGACTTTAAGAGCTAATAAATGTTATCCTGATACAATAAAATTGCAGGCAGTTACAGATGAAGAAGAGCGATATGCCATAGCAGAATTATGTAATTTTGCTGATATCGCACGCTCTTCATACTATAAATGGATTAATCGGCCAGAAAGTGAAACAGACAGAAGGAATACACTGATACTGGAAGAGATGATTCGGCTATACACAGAAGTTCATGGTATTTACGGATACCGGCGCATGACGATGAATATCAACAGGATCATGAGCCAACAGTACAATCACAAACGCATCTATCGATTGATGGAATCTGTCAATATGAAGTCTGTCATTCGCAAGAAGCGGAAGAACTATATCCCAAGTACACCTCAGATAACCGCTGAAAATATACTGAACAGGAATTTCCAGGCAGATAAACCGAATCAAAAATGGTTGACTGATGTCACGGAATTCAAACTTACAAATGGGCTGAAAGCTTATCTGAGTGCGATACTGGATCTCGGCGACAGAAGAATCGTTTCTTATGTCCTTGGGCATGCCAATAACAACCAGCTCGTCTTTAAAACCTTTGACCTGGCAGTAGCAGCCAATCCTGATGCAAAGCCACTATTCCATAGTGATAGAGGTTTTCAATATACCAATAGACAGTTCAAAAATAAGATTGATAGCATTAGTGGTACGCAAAGTATGTCCCGTGTCAGTAGATGTATCGATAATGGTCCGATGGAAGGCTTTTGGGGAATCATCAAATCTGAGATGTACTATTTGCAGAAGTTCCATACCTATGAGGAATTAGAACTAGCGATTGATCAATACATTGATTTCTATAACACGAGAAGATTACAGAAAAATCTAAAAGGCCTGACTCCGATAGAGTATCGAAATCAGACCTTAGCAGCATAAAGTTTTTAGTTTTTTTATCTGTCTACTTGACAGGGGGCAGTTCATCCTGGCTGTTTTTACTAGAAGATATAAGAAAAAAAGATGTTGATTATCATCGGAGAAAAAAACAACAGTACGATTCCGAAGGTAAAGCAGGCATAGCGTCTTAACGCGGATTAAAGAATAATAAAAGTTTATATTGTATAATATATGCGCTATAGTTGCATTCCTAAGATAGTAAAGCACTTAATAGCAGCACTTAATAAATTCTCAATTATTTCTTTAGGACGTGCCACTATACAAACCAAATGATAAGAATATTATCTTGGTTAAATCTAGTATTAACACTTTATTATGCTGTTGTGACTTCAATCTTCCTTAACTTAGTTTACCATAAAATATTTACAAAATTATTAATGTATGCAAACATTTGGAACATTTTTTATACAAAATGAGGAAAGGGGAGATAGGCATTTAACCAGCATATTGCCCGGCGGTTGAAAAAATGACGGGAGGAAGAAGGGTATGAAAGAAGATCTTAAAAAATTGGACGTAGTAGTTCCGGATACATTCTTTCCAGTTGAGAAACTAGTTAAGTATACTCATTTAGGGTCTGTAAAAACCTATCCGAAAGGAAGTACGGTTGTTTTTCCGGGAGATAGAATGCTAACTCTAGGTTATGTCATTTATGGAAGGCTTAGAATCAATAGGTTCATTGAGGATGAACGGGAAAAGTTGATGTATTTTGCTGGGAAGTATTGTATATTGAGTCTTTTATTCACAGAGTTCAGTCGCATCTATGCTGTTGCCACTGAAGACAGCCAAGTTTGTTTTTTTACCGAGCAGCAAATCAGACAAATCTTTCGTATAGATGACGATATTGTAATTGATGTTCTTAAGAACTATCAATCGAAAATAAATTATTATTTAAGACAAGTAACAGAAATGAATTATTTTAATCCTACTGTCAGAGTGGTAAGGTTACTTCACAAACTTTGCCTTACCAGTGGTATCGAAGTAGACGATTGTATAGAGATTAATATTGACCTATCGATGAAAGATATATCGGAAATTACGGGGACGCACTATGTAACAGTATCTAAAGTATTGGGATGGTTAAGAAGGCAGAATATCTTGGAAAAAAAGAAAAACAAAATAATTATCCGCGATTTACCAAAGCTATATATGCTGACACATGAAACACATGTTTTAGAAGTAACACATGGAAAAAGAATAAGATAATTGAAAAATAGAAAACAACAAAAATATAGTTTTTCCTAATTATTTTACAACAGGCAATTGAAGTTTTAAACCGATTTAAAGATTCAATTGCTTGTTGTTTTATATAATGTACTTGTATGAACAAATTTATTTCTTAACTGGGAAGGAGGTGAAAAATATGAGCACATTTTTAATTTTTATCGCCGGTGTGTTATTTTTAGGAGGAATTATTTTCATTAAACCCCGTGCCAAGCGTGAATTAATGTGGAAAACGGTTCTCAACTGGAGCTTATTTGTACTATGGTATGCCATTACTTGGACCGGTATTTCCTTTGTTTACATTAATGCCAGCGTTGGCCATGTCAAAGCAACAAGTACGGCAATATTCTTATTCTTGGGAATTTCTGTGGTTCTTGCGGTTGTTTTGGCTCGTCTGTTAGGTTTTATTGGCGTAAAAAAAGCAAGCAATGCAGTACAAGCTTAGAAGGGAGGTCATAACATGGTAGAAAAAACAGAGCAAAAACAAAAATTAGGAATGAACCGGCGCAATTTTCTGAAAGCTGGAATGGCCGCAACAGCAATGGGGGTCATAGGAGCGATCAAGGCTCCGGCAAAATTGGCGAATGCTGCTGTTCCAAGTAGTGTTAACTACTTAGCCCCGGCCAAAGGGCAATGGTCGAAACTTCATCCCGAGCATAACTATGGCGGAGCTAGCGTTACGTTTGCGGAAAATAATGATCAATGGTTAGGGACATCTAAGCTTGTTGGGACAGTGAAAAATACCAATGAGGCTGATATGGGGTTTAATTTGGCCCGGAGGGGGCTAATTAGTGATAGAGCCCATAGAGGAGTTTATAATTTCGTTCCTAAACATCCTCAGGGAGGAGCAATAAGTGCGACTCTCGGTTTTGTTGGCACAGAAGATGCAGTGGACGGCAAACCGGCGCCTGAAAAATTACCGATTCCAGACCCGGAGCAAATGTCCCAGCATATTAGAGACCTTGCCTATTTTTTGAGAGCCGATGAGGTGGGCATTGGGAAAATGCCTTCTTATGCTTACTATTCTCATAAAGTATATCCCACAAAGGATTTAGCTTACCAACCGGTAGAAGAATGTGTTTATCCAGTAACACAACGTTATCCCTATGTAATCGTCGTAATGGTTGACCAACACCTGGAGACCATGTTGGGATCGACTGGCTATGATGGAGTCAGTGCGTCTCAATCTATGCGCAGCTATCATGCTACGGGCAATATTGCGGTTATAATAGCAAAATATATCAGAAGCCTCGGCTATAATGCCAGAGCTCACCACGCAAGAAACTATATGGCCGTTATGCCACCTCTAATATTGGCGGCAGGGTTGGGGGAATTAACCAGAACAGGAGACTGTGCAGCCCATCCCCGGCTCGGATTCCGTCTTAAAGTAGCGGCTGTTACCACAGATTTGCCACTGCTTCCCAATAAACCAATCGATTTTGGCATGCTGGATTTCTGCAGAGTATGTGGAAAATGCGCGGATGAATGTCCATCCAAAGCCATCACGCCTGACAAAGACCCAATTGAATATAACGGTTACTTACGTTGGAACAGCGACATGAAAAAGTGCACGGAATTCCGTGTATCCAATGAAGAAGGTTCTTCCTGCGGACGCTGCATGAAAGTCTGTCCCTGGAACTCCAAGGAAGATTCTTGGTTTCATGAAGCTGGGTTGTGGATTGGGAGCAGAGGGGAAGCCAATGCAAAGCTTCTCAAGTCAATTGACGATATGTTCGGCTATGGCACTGAACAAATCGAGAAGTACAAGTGGTGGTTGGAGTGGCCGGAACTTTATAAGATACCTGCCAGTATCCCTCCGGCTCCGGCCCCAAAGGCTTCTCCCGCTCATTAAAATTATTTTTTCGTAATAGAACAATGCACTGTAAGCGACGGGTTTTTAACCCGTCGCTTAAATTTATTCCATTACGGGAGAAGACCTTCTTCCACCTTTTCTTCATGTAATATTTTAGCATGAAATGTTTTAAAGAAATTTAGTATGTGCAAAAATGAAAAGAAAATCTTGTTTAAGGTTTGGCATTATAAATAAGAAATGACGAACAAAATATTTTTATAATTGTATCTCCAGATATAGTCAATCATTTTAGCTGAAGTAAAATACAACTGAAATATTAATACCATTTAGGAGGAGATACATTCATGGGAAACAACTTAGACAGACGAAGTTTTTTGAAAACTTCACTCATGGGTACTGTCGCTGCCGCTGTTGCAACGGCTACGGTGGCAAAGGAAACATTTAATCCTTTGGTTGCCCAGGCGGCAGACATCGTAGCGCCTATCAAGGAGACTTCAGAATTTCCTTACACAGTGGATGAAAAGTATCAACGGTTGCCGGGGGACAAGATTTATTATCAAAAAGTATTTGACACTGAAGAAAATAAGACGCCGATTAAATTTGTGAACGATGATGTTTCTAAAATCACTGGGAAAAAAGATACCGGGAAAGACCTTCCGCGGATTAACGCCGAGAAGCTTGGGATTAAAGGGCGTAATTCAACCGTTAGCGAAACGGGAGTAAGTTTATTCTCTCAACATGATGGTACTGTTCTACCACTGCGCGATGGGGAAGAAGGGTGGCGTCAAATAGACGCTGCATTGGCTTTAGCCGCCTGGGCGGTGGAACTGTCGTTTGGCGGATTTACTGCAATAGGCAGCGGTCCGTCAGGAGTAATTTATCAGTATCCCATTAATCCCGAAACAAATGAAGTGGCGAAAGAGCCAGTGGCTGTCCAGGGATTGTATAATTGGGATAATAGTTTAGCAGAGGCGAGGCGAAATCAGGGGAGACAATGGAAATTCAACTCTGCGGAAGAGGCCACAAAATATATAAAAAGGGCGGCTATTCATCTGGGGGCAGATCTGGTCGGTATTGCACCCTATGATGACCGCTGGACCTACGCCAACTGGTGCAGACCAAAACACAAGCCGTTCAAACTACCTAATGGCAGTACTGCATATGTACCGTATAATCTTGACAAATTACTTAAAAATGAGGGAGTAGAAGTCTTCGGACTGAATAGGTTTGATGCGGATTGGGAAAAATATGCCGGCTTTAAGCCAAAATACGTGATTACTGTAGCTTTTGAAATGAGTTACGAGGCTTTTCGCACAGCACCAGCGATTCTGCAGAGTGCTGGGCCAGGTATGGCTTACTCAAAGATGGCAGAGATGACCAACAAGCTTGCAACTTTTTTAAGATATCTGGGGCACAATGCAATCCCGTCAGGAAACGACACGGGGATGAGCGTTCCTATTGCAGTTCAAGCCGGTCTCGGAGAGGCCGGAAGAAACGGGTTGCTTATTACTCAAAAATTCGGTCCTCGGGCTCGTATCGCCAAAGTCTACACAGATTTGGAACTTATTCCTGACAAGCCGAAAAGTTTCGGGGTGCGTGAGTTCTGCCGCCTTTGCCTGAAATGCGCGGACGGTTGCCCGGCTCAGGCTATCTCTCATGAGAAAGAGGCACGTGTTCTGCAGCCTGAAGATTGCGGTACTTCAGAGAATCCTTATACAGAAAAATGGCAGGTTGACGCTCACCGTTGTAATTCATTCTGGGCTTATAACGGCAATGACTGCGGAGTATGTATAGCAGTATGTTCTTGGAATAAGATCGGGCAATGGAATCATGATATTGCCAGAATCGCTACCCAAGTTCCCTTGGTTCAAGATGCGGCGCGTAAGTTCGATGAGTGGTTTGGCTACAACGGCCCGGTAGACCCCGAAGAACGGATCGAGTCCGGGTATGTTAAGAACAAAGTGAATGATTTCTGGAATAACCTGGAGCCGGTAAAATAATTGGAGGTGTGATCCATCATGATGACGATTGTAGATGTCCTGACTTGGATGAGTTTCGGCATATTATTGCTTCTAATTCAATATGGTATTTGGTGGTATTTGAAAAGCAAAGGAAAGAATACGATTGGTTTTCAACTTGGCGGTTTTGGTGCAAACTTTTTCTTGGTGTTTTCTTTCGCTTGGGGTTATGCCAGTTTTGTTGAAGGGGAATATCAAGCAGTTGCTATGGGCTTTCTTTTCTTTGGCGGTGTAGCGTTGATTCCGGCCATTATCACATATAGGCTGGCAAATCGTTCCACAAAGAAGACCATAGAAAAAGGTGAAACTAACGCGATTTAGGAATAATTTAAGATAATGTAATCCGTTTTAGACACGCAGCCACTTATGTTGTTAATTGTATTAAGTGGCTTGCGTGTCCGTGCCATCAAACATACAGTTCAAAAAAACATATAAGATGAGGATGAAGATGTGGAAGGGAAAAGGAAAAATCCGGAGACCTACTATTTGGCTGTATTATTTATAACTTCAATCGCGGCGATCTTTTATGGTATCTTTTGGACGAGTAAAACCATTGATTACGAGGCGGTCATTCAGCAGAACATTCCTGGTGTCACATCCATCGAGAAAATGATCGGGGCCCAACGCGCTTATCAAGTTGATGCTGCAGGAAAAAAATATTATGCCGTCTGTGACTCCGCAGTAGGATATCAATCCCGCATCGAAGCCATGACCATCGTCAGCCAAGAAGGCTTCGTGGAAAAAGTAATTGTCACCCAGCAGGGCGAGACCCCCATCTTCTTTGAGAGACTCTATAGCAGAAAGCTGTTTGATCAATTTAAAAACCTCTCCGTCAAAGAACCTATATATCTAGGAGGGGCCTCAGGCTATTCCGGTTATCTGGATGAAAAACAAACCAATAACTACATTGACCGGGTAACCGGTTCCACTGTATCGTCTCATGCTGTAGCTGAGGCAGTAAACAAAGGAACTGCTTATATCGCATCCAAATTCTTCAACACGCGCTGGAGCAATCCCTATGACAGCTATCAATTTAACCGGCAGGATTTGGCGATGATGGTGATCTATATCATCGCGCTCGCTGCAGCCTTCATCAAAAAACTCGTGCGATTGCGGATTTGGATACTTTTAGCAAGTTTCGGGGTTATGGGATTTTTCGTAAAAGAATTCGTAGCAGCCAGCAACTTATTCTCACTAATAACACTGCAAATACCGGGCTTGACCAATATAGGATGGTATGTGCTTATTTTCGGAACATTGGGCTTTATAGTCCTTTTGGGCAAGAACATTTACTGTGCGTGGATCTGCCCTTTCGGAGCAGCCCAAGAGGTTATTAACAAAGCAGCAGGTTTTAAATCCTTGGGGATTTCCCCGCAAGTTACCAGGAAACTAAAGCTGGCTGCACCGACCATCCTATGGGCGGCCATCATGCTAGGAACCTTCCTAGGGGACTATGGAACATTGGATTACCAGCCGTTTAGTGCATTCTTCCTGTTTAAAGCCGTATGGGTCATGTGGTTAATGCTGCCGGTATTTATTTTCATCAGTCTGTTTATCAGCCGGTTTTATTGTCAATTCTTCTGTCCAGTCGGCTTTATACTCAACTTACTCAATCGTTGGCGGAATAACGGGGTGAACGTATGGAAACAAATGTGGAACAAAATAGGGAACCAAAAATGGAACCGAATAGGGAACCAAAGGTAGAACCAAAGAAAAAGCAACAAAGCCTGAAAATAAAGGATCTGTTATTTATTGCCTTAATACTGATACTAGGAGCAGCTCACATCATCGTAATGCTCCAATCAGTCGGCATTATCCGGGCAGACCGTTAAAAAATTACCGGAAGGGGAGGAGGTTTCAAGTGGCAATCAACATAAAGGTTAGAGACAGGATGAAACAATTCGAACTTGGACAGTACAAAGGATTAAATGTCGATCGTTTTGATGTCTCCGTCAAAGAAGAAGAACTTAACGAAGCACTCAATTATGTTAAAAAATCTTTGGACGAAATCCAGGTCGAAAAAAATGATGAACCGATCGAAACCGGAGATTATATCATTGTAAATTTTGAAGGAACGGAAAATGGAAAGATAGTCCCCAAATTTAGGGAGAGGGGCTTTAAGTTCAGATCGGGCGACGAAAACATCTTACAAGAATTCTCAGCCAACCTGCTTGGTAAGAAAATGGGCGAGACAGTGAAATTTACAACAACAATACAGCCTGTTTTGCCGGAGTACCAAGCCTCATGGGGGCAGCGTATCAATTTTTCTGTCGAGATTGTAAAAGTATACCGTATGAAAGAGCCGGAATTGACGGACGATATTGTCCGGGAAATTGACCCAAGAGTAAAAACGCTGCTGGAGTTAAAGGAATTATTGGCAGCAGAGATTAACCATGAAAAAGAAGCAATGGCACGCACAGCAAATATCGAAAAAGTGTTCCAGGCTCTGGCGGATGGAAGTAAGTATGAATTCGATGAGGAGATCTTAAATCAAGCAGCGGAAAATTTGTACCAGAAATTTGCTAATGAGCTGGAAAAAAGCCATGACATAGAACTTATTAATTACTTAATGCAAAGAAAGATAACGGCTGAAGAGTTACTTGCTGAGTGTAAAAAAGAGGCTGCGAAAATAATTCTTGGAGAAAAAATCTTGGATGCTGTCATTCAAACAGAAGGAATTCAACTTACTGATGAAGAAATCAAACAGGCAAAAGAACAACTGAAGAAAAACTGGCAAGAGGATCAGGACGTCGGTCTGGCAGGAGAGCAAAAAGTGTTGGAAACCCAACTTTTGCGAAGAACAGCCATGGATTTTTTGCTGGAGGCAAATTTAGTAAAACCATAACTTTATAAAATAATATGTTTGGGGGTTGGGATAACATGTATATCGCCAATTCGCTTGTGTATTTGCAGTGGATTGAACGGCCGGTTAAAGACACTGTTATCAGATACGCTTCAAGTCATGGAACCAGGGTATCATTTAAAAAAGGCGCTATCATCATTCCGGAAGGGAGTGTTGCGGAGCATGCCTATGTTGTCATTAAGGGATGGGCTGCATATTATCTGAATAATCTCTGTGGAGAAGAAAGGATTGCCTCTTTAGTAGGTCCTAGGAGGATTTTCGGCTTAGGACCGGCATTCGATCAGCTTCCAGTTAGCGGAAGTATTCAAGCTATCGAAGATTGCGAGGCGTATAAGATTTCCCGAAAAGATTTGATTCAGGCCATGCTTGAGGACATTAATTTAGGAATCGAAATGGTATCCATTGTAACATTGAGATTGCGGTCAATTTTAGAAGGGGAAAATATCTTTTCTTCTTTGACAACTCCCAATCAGAGGCTGATCTATTATTTCGTTTCCTTGCTCCAATCTGGTGAACAGAAGAAACACGGGAACGGGGATTGGTATGAGTTGCCGGTAAATCTGTCCCACGAGCGAATAGGGGAAATTATCAGTGCCTCTCGGAGTACGGTATGCCGAATGATCAGCCAGTGTAAACATACAGGGAAACTTAAAACTGTAAGAAATAGGCTTTTTATTCACAGGGGACTCGTAGAAGAATACGGGGTAATAGAAATTGATGGTTCGACAGATGCCCGGCTGCTAACAAAAATTTGAGATTGACTATTTTCATTGTTTGGGATTTGAAGATATACTTTCTGGTTTGTGAATAACTATTCTTTTATATAGTTGTAATAATTCTTTTGAAACCACATGGTTTACGTTACTTAATAGGTCCATTACTGCACCTATGGGGCATAAGAAATAGCACCAGAACCTATAGCTAAATACCGCTATTACCAACACGATGATAAGTTCTATCCAATCAAATCCTGTTCCTTTGAAGCCAAATACTGTTCCAAACGGTTCAATATTTCCTGAAGCCGGATTGTTATTGATTATTACTAGAAAAATACCAAGCCATAGCAAGAAATAACGTGTTACTTTAAAGATTTTGGCAATTTTCAAACGGTATTTTACCCCACAAAGTTTATTGATGATTTCCTGCAGACCGCCAAAGGGGCAAACCCAAAAGCAATAAATATTTTTTCCTGTAAATAATGGCAAACCAATTCCTGTAAATAAGACTAAATACCATAAAAAATTTTCCCGTATTGAAGGGAAGAAACCTAACATCGCGCCTGTCAAATATTGCATAGATATTGGACGATTAAGCCAAAAACCAAGCACGATTATACTACAGCAAATGATTGGAAATCGAAGATTTAATTTTCTTTTAATAAGAAGATTCAATTGCTTATTGAAGAAAGAAAAAATGATAGCGCAAATAAATATCAACATTACGGCAGCTTCTGCCGCTCCAAAATTCCATGGTTCACTTATTTCTTTGACTTCAAGGTTCAGATTTTCTCTGCCGACAGCATGGGATGCGTTGCGAATCGCTTTGGCTATAGCTTTTGAGGAGATGGTGGCACCTGAGACTCCGTTAAGGTCTGCTCCCAGAACAAAAGGGGAAGTTACTTTTGCAGTCTTAAATTTGTCCAAATAACCTTTTCTAAGGACTTCTTCTAAATAAGAAGGGGTCTCTTTTTGTTCGGCAATAATTGTGCTAATAATTTGTCCGTCTAAATCTATACCTACTGCAATCTTTAGAGGACCGCCATAACCATTGGCTTCTCCAAAAGCTACAAAACCGATCTCTTTTTGATTTGAATCTCTTACCAAAAAAGTTAAAGGGTCTGGGGAAATTTTTTCGAATTCTTCTGCTTGCGGATACGCTTGTTTTAATACTTTAGCATATTGATTAGCCTCGTCTGTTTTTTCACTCGTTATTTCTTTGTGTAGAAAGCACCAAGCCCCAAGTAGTGAAACGATGGCCAGAAATATTATTACCTTTTTAACCAGCAAATAATTTTTCATATTCTACATCTCCAGAAAGGTAGGGGAAGTGCGCTTCTAAAATTAACACTCCCCCTATGGTTATATTTTACTTACCGTCTTTCATTAAAGTTTGAAAGGTTTCTTTGCACCATATCCCAAAGTTTTATCCACGAAGACAAGGAAACGATCAAGTGGTGAGGCATGTTCTATGATCGAAGGTGTGATGTCATGGAACCAGGCTGTTCCTTTTACCTTATTGTACGGACATACTCCTATGCAAACACTGCAAGATGAACGATTTATTCTCCAAAAGTCAAAACATTTTCTTCCGTCGACAGGCCATCTGACGACACCGGGGCGGTTGGATATGTTGAGTGTTTCAGCTGTTTGTTCACCTGAGCTAATACAACCGTTAGGACAATTTTCTGTCACATTTTTTGCAGACATCGCAGAATGCTTTAACGCCCATATCCACAGGCTTATCTGGCATCAGAGGTGCGTCGGTAAGTACGGCACATAACCGTACCCGGGGACCAAATTTAGGCGTAATCAACAATCCGTTTCTTCCTAATTCGCCCATACCGGCTTCAAGTGCGGCAGGAATTGTTGGCATCGTATCATTACCGATAGGGATGGCCGGATATCCTAAACCTCGGATGAACCTAGCCAGTGAGTCAGCAACTTCCACCATGTTAGAGTAGCCAAGTCCGGCACTTGCTGAAGCACTATAGGTTTTTAGATCACGAATTGGGTCATTTTTCATCTCAATTGCTGCCACTACAGCATACTTAAACTGTGCAGGATCTTTCGGCCAAGGCTTACTCGTTTTTTCTTTAAAGTTAAAGTATTGCGAATAAATCCAATTAGGGTCTAATTTGGCAATGCCTACATCAAAAGCTCCCAGAAATAAGCCTGCGTTCTTGACCTTTCGGCTAAATATCTCAGGCTCTTCTTGAAAAGCATTCGGAGCTATCGTATCATCCCAAATCATGGGGTTATCAGTATTTTTAGTAGTAACTGTATTATAGGCTTCAGAGATTTTCTCATCCATGGTAATAACGGCATCGTCCCACCGCATTAAAGGTGATTGGGCAGAAACTCCAAAAGCGTTCATAAATGCCCCGTTATTATGCACGTGCCATGCGGCCAAGTTCATAGCCATGTATTCGTGCTCATCTTTTACACTAAAATCGCGAGCCTGTAAAGTTTTTCTCCAGGCGTTGTATTCAGCATCCCAAAATTTGCGAGCGAACATGGTATTCTTCTGATCGAAACGGCCATAATCCTTAGTCAACTCGTAAACTGGTTTATCTACGGTTTTAGCCTGGGCTTGTTCCGGCACTATTAGGGCAGGAACGCTTAAGGCTGCTCCGGCCGCTAGCGCTGCTTTTAAGAAATTTCTTCTTGAAGTCTTCATGCCACTTCCCCCTTTTTCTCCATGTTGACCGAGTTCTTTTTACCCGGGGTAAGCATTTTCCTGAGAAGGGGTAATAATACCAGCATGATGGCTATAATAGTCCCTCCCATAATTGCAGCAGCTCTTGTTTCATCTTCAGCAATACTGAGACAGACAATATCAATTGCCAAAAAGGCAAGGGCATACCAAATGACAAAAACTCCCCATTGATACCATTTTAAAATAATTTCTTTTTCCTTCAAGCGCTTGTTGAATGTTTGGGCGATAAAGAAACTTAAAGCTCCTGCCGCCATCCAAATTAACCACACAAAAACCACTCCCTTTTTTTGATCTGCCATGATTACGGACACCTAATCGTTTTGTTTAACTTTGTTGTTAGATACCCCCTTTAGACATTGAGATTTTGTTTGTGATGAAAGGCTATAGCTCTTTTGAGATAAAGATAGCAAAATAAAAAAAGAAAACATATTGCCCGGACAACAGGGATTTTGTTGTCTAGGCTACATATTTTCTTTGCCTTTTAAAATATTAGTACTTTATAAGCTTTGTGGATAAATTTTTTCGTAGTTATTCTGTTATAGCCTTATTATAAGCAGATAGTTTATCTATATCCGTAATAATGTATTTTCCGCTTTTAACATCAATGAGATTCCGTTTTTTTAAGCTAATAGCTATTTTGGATGCTGTTGTCCTATTAATACCCAATATATCACTAAGAAACTGATGAGTGATCTTAATATTTAGACTAACAGTATTGTCACTATTCTTTTCTCCATAATATCTGGCAAGTTGAATTAATGTATTGCATACTCGAGTTTCTGCCTCACCAAAAGTCAGATCCTGAGTCTGGTAATAGAAAGTTACTATTTTTTTAGCCATTGATTCCATCAAAAATTCAACAGCAGTATAATCCGTTTTCAAGATATCGACAAGCGTATTTCTACTTACATATAAGGCCTTGGCATTATCGGATGCTTTATAATAAACAGGATTCAGCACATTCCCAAAAATATTGGTTTCGCCTATTATCGAACCGGGACCAAAGATGAAAAAGATTTTGGAATTACCATTAGAGGAATAGATAAAATTTTCTACTCTGCCTTCTGTTACGATAAGTATGCCTTCCAATAACTGCCCGGGATAATAAATAATTTGATTGCGCTTAAATTTTAGTTCATTTCCCCTTTCAAAAAAAATGCCAGGCACTATTTTATTTCCGAAGATAAAGCAGTTATTTCCTTCCATACTTTTATCCTCCTAAAATAAAGAATCGTTTTCACATAGGTTTAATGCCAAAGACATTGAGGCTGACATCTTTCCGACTCGCTGATTTTGTTGTCTGGTAATATTTAATCATCCGTTTCTAACAAAGCATCATTTGTATGTTAGTGTATCATAGAATGATAAAAGTTAAAATTGAAAGGACTTATTTTTTAATAGATTAAAGAGGTTAAGGCATTAATCAAACTATTTACCAGTGAGATTATGCGTTGGATTTGCGTAGTATTGTGTATGCTGGTACTAATATTATATTATAATATTAAGTAATTCATATTAACGGGAGGTTGTTGCCGTGAATGTAATAGAAATTGAAAATCTTACCAAATACTATGGCAAGTCCAGGGGAATCGTAGATGTCAGTTTCAATGTCGAAGAAGGTGAGATTTTTGGCTTTATTGGGCCAAATGGGGCTGGTAAATCGACTACGATCAGGACTTTACTGTCTTTGATTTATCCTACCAGCGGAAGTGCGACAATCTTTGGCAAGGATTGCATTAAGTTTGCTCCTGAAATTGCCAAGGAAGTAGGCTATCTGCCCTCTGAAGTATTTTATTACGACAAGATGAAGGTGATTGACCTTTTAAAATACGCAGCAAGTTTCTATAAAAAGGATTGCAGTAAAAGAATCAAAGAACTTGCAGAAATAATGGATCTGGATCTGAAAAAAAGAATTGATGACTTATCTTTCGGAAATAAAAAGAAGGTTGGAATCGTCCAGGGCTTGCTGCACGAGCCGAAGCTGATCATTCTGGATGAGCCTACCAGCGGCCTTGATCCGCTAATGCAGCAGAAATTCTTTGATCTGCTGCTTGAAGAAAATAAGAAAGGCGCAACCATTCTTTTGTCCTCTCATGTTTTAAGCGAGGTCCAAAGGCTGTGCAGCCGTGTCGCAATCATCAAAGACGGTAAGATTATCAGGCTGGAGAAGATCAGTGATTTGACGGAACATAATTACAAAAAATTTAAAATTGAAATGAAAGAGGAAATTGGCAAAGACTACTTCGAACTTGGTGGGATAAATAACCTTGAGATTAAAGGCAACAAAGTAAGCTTTTTATTCAAGGGGAATATCAACCTAATGATAAATAAGCTCTCGGATGTGGAAATAACCAATATTTTGATCGAGGAGCCGAGTCTTGAGGAAATCTTTATACACTATTATGAAAAGGAGGCATGAGGATCATGAATATAGTTCTGCATGAGCTGAAGGCATACCGCAAATCGATCATCATTTGGGCATGCTCCATGACTCTTTTGGCGGTGCTGTATATTTTTCTTTTCAAAGGACTTGGTCATGACATTGAAAATTTTAAAGCTTTTTTGAATAACATGCCGGATGTCATAAAAAAGAGTTTCAACATATTCATTGACAGCATTTCTACGCTTGAAGGCTTTTACTCTTTTGTCTTCTCATTTGTTGTATTATGTGGAGCAATTCAGGCAATGAATCTTGGAACGGCCATCGTTTCAAAAGAGATGAGAGATAGAACCGCAGATTTTTTAATGACAAAACCTGTAAGCCGTAGTTACATTATGACGTCCAAACTGATAGCAGCATTTTCTGCTTTGGTGATGACAAATATCATTTATCTGGGGCTGACGGTTTCGGCTGCCGTCGCTTTAGTTGGCACGTTTAATCTAAAAGTGTTCTTTATGATTTCTGTTACGATGTTCTTTGTTCAATTGATATTCATGGCCCTGGGGGTTTTAATTTCAGTTATGGCAGGAAGAATAAAGTCGGTGATTTCAGTATCCCTGAGTACTGTTTTCGGGTTTTACATCTTAGGTTCTCTTGGATCGTTTCTTGGTGAAGAAAAAGTCAGGTATTTTTCCCCGTTCAGGTATTTTGATACGGCATATATTATCAAACATGCCGCCTATGAAGTATCTTTCGTTGTCATTGGCATTGTTTTTATTATTGCCGCAATTGCAGGAAGCTACCTGGTCTATCTAAAAAAAGACATCCATGTAGCTTAGGAGGGATAACGGATGAATATTTTTTTAAGAGAATTAAAGGCTCATCGAAGATCACTTATTATTTGGAGCATTGCTATCTTTTTGATGATCGTTTCCTCAGTCGGCAAATTTACCGCTTATGCTGAAACAGGCCAGTCAATGAATGCATTGTTGTCACAAATCCCGAGTTCGATTAAAGCAGTATTGGGGATGGGTGATTTTGACCTGACAAAAGTCAGCGGATTTTATGGGATGTTGTATTTGTATCTTCTTTTATTGGCGACCGTCCATGCTTCCTTACTTGGCGCCAACATCATTTCAAAGGAAGAGCAGGATAAGACGACGGAATTTTTGCTGGTGAAGCCTGTCTCAAGACAGAAAGTAATAACGGCAAAACTTCTTGCTTCACTTTGTAATATTATCGTATTCAACCTTGTAACCCTGATTTTTTCAGTTGTCCTTATGGGGAAGTACGCCAAAGGAGAGAATTTAACGGGTGAGATAAGTATCTTGATGGTTGGAATGTTTATTTTACAGCTGATGTTCTTGTTAATCGGTACAGCGACAGCAGCTGTAAGCAGGCATCCAAGGTCTGCTGCTTCAGTCGCTACGGCAATTCTATTGGTTACATTCATCATTTCGTCTGCCATTAATATGAACAGCAGCCTTGATCGTTTAAAGTATATTACGCCTTTTGAGTATTTCAAGGCTGAAAGGCTATTGAATGGAGGAGGGTTTGAACCGGTATTTCTGATCCTTTCGTTCGTGATCATTGCTGTGCTGGTTTTTGTAACTTATGTAGCTTATCAAAAGAGAGATTTGAATGTTTAGCAATAAAAACCAAGCTTATGATTACCTTTTATAGGAAAAGGTCTTAGAACATTTTCATGAACTTAGGACAGCAGCTCTCCGAATGGCAATGATGCGTGCTTTACTTGCTATATAATAGTTTTTAGGCTGCCTTGAATATTCAAGGTGGTCTTTTTTTGCTATTTTTCTTTTCATTAAGAAATGTTTTCAACAATAGTTTAGCAAATGTGTTCCTAGACACAGAGACAATAATTTAGGATAGCCTACAATAAAAAATGGATTAATAATTCCATATTAAGGGAGGAGAGACTACATGGCGCACAATGTAAGCAGGAGATCCTTTTTCAAAACATCGCTCATGGGTGCCGTAGCTGTTGCAGTTGCATCCGCTGCAGCGGCGAAAGAAACTTTTAGCCCATTAACAGCTGAAGCGGCAGAGATCGTAGCTCCAATCAAAGAGACCTCGGAATTTCCTTACACCGTGGATGCAAAATACCAACGTTTGCCCGGAAACAAGCTCTTATACCAAAGGGTCTTTGATCCGGAAGAAAACAAATCCCCACTTAAATTTAAGCACGATGATGTTTCTAAAATCACAGGAAAAAAAGACACCGGGAAAGAACTTCCCAGAATTAACGCTGAGACGCTAGGAATTAAAGGACGCGATGCAACCCTTACTGAAACGGGAGGTATCTTTTTCTCCCATCATGACGGTACGGTTTTACCACTGCGCAAGGATGAGTTGGGATGGCGTGAACTGGAGGTAGCATTGGATGTGGCAGCCTGGTCAGTAGAATATAAATTCAATGGATTTACAGCACCTGGGAGTGGCCCCGGCGGCGTCATTGCACATTATCCATTTAATCCCGTAACCAATGAATCTGGGACAGAACCGGTGGTTATCCAGGGCATGTATTCTTGGGACAATTCCAAAGTTGTGGAGAGACGTGGTCAAGGTCGGCAATGGAAATTCGATTCAGGTGAAGAGGCCAGTAGAATTGTGAAAAAAGCGGCCCGCTTCCTGGGGGCAGATCTGGTCGGCATTGCGCCCTATGATGATCGCTGGACCTATTCAACCTGGTCCCGGCCAAACCTTAAACCTTTCAAATTACCGGATGGAAGTGGAAGAACTGAATATTTTCCGACGGATCCTTATAAATTTATGAAAGGGGAAGTAGAGACTTTCGGGCAAACCATTGTTGAGGCGGACTGGAAAAAATATGCCGGTTTTAAGCCGAAATCAGTCATTGCGATGGTTTTCGAGATGGATTACGAAGCATACCGCACGGCCCCGTCAATCCTTCACAGCGCCGCGCCGGGTAAATCTTACTCGAACATGGGAGAAGTGGCCTTCAAAGTGGCAAACTTCTTAAGAGAGATTGGGTACTATGCAATCCCGTCGGGAAATGATACCGGAATGAGTATTCCAATTGCAATTCAAGCCGGTCTGGGAGAGGCAGGAAGAACCGGACAGCTAATCACCCAAAAATACGGGCCCCGGCTGCGTATTGCTAAGGTCTACACAGATTTGGAACTCGTCCCTGATAAGCCAAGAAGTTTCGGTGTGCGTGAGTTCTGCCGCTTGTGCATGAAATGCGCGGATGCTTGTCCGTCACAGGCCATCTCTCACGAGAAAGAAGCACGGGTTTTGCAGCCTGAGGATTGTGGTCCGTCGGAAAATCCTTACACGGAAAAATGGCATGTCGACTCTCATCGCTGTCTCTCTTTCTTTGCCTATAACGGTGGAGATTGCGGAAACTGTATCTCGGTCTGTTCTTGGAATAAAATCGATCAATGGCAGCACGATGTGGCGAGAATTGCTACCCAAATTCCTTTGGTTCAAGATGCAGCCCGTAAGTTTGACGAGTGGTTTGGCTACAATGGCCCGGTAAATCCTGAAGAACGGATTGAGTCCGGCTATGTCGCGAATATGGTCAAAGACTTCTGGAAGGATACAGAACCAACAAAATAAAGGAGGGAAACTAAAATGAAAATTGCGAATGACTTTGTTTGGATGTTTTTCGGTATGTTAATGCTCTTTATTCAATTTGGTATTTGGCAGTATTCAAAAAGCAAAGCAAAAAATACGATTCCAATACAGCTTTGTGGTTTTCTTACGAACTTCTTATTTATATTTACTTTAGCATGGGCGTACGCCAGCCTTCTTGAGCATGAATACCAGGCTGTCTCTATGGGGTTTGTCTTTTTTGGAGGTGCAACGCTCATTCCGGGTATTATTACGTATAGACTATTAAACCGTTCAGAAAAGAAGAGCAAAAATAATTCTGCAACCACCTCAGTCTAGATAAATGAAGGAATAAGATGCTTTTAAAATACGCCAGCCACTTATCCGTTTGGCATAGTGGCTTGCGTACTTTATTACGTCTATTATATTCATTCTCAAAAACAGCGAAGGATGAAAAAAGATGGCTAGTAAAAAGAGAGACCTGGAGTCCTGCTATCTGATCGTACTATTCATAACTGCAATCGCAGCGATCTTTTACGGTATCTTTTGGACGAGTAAAACCATTGATTACGAGGCGGTTATTCAGCAGAACATTCCCGGTGCCACATCTATTGAGAAAATGATCGGGGCCCAACGTGCTTATCAAGTTGATGCTGCAGGAAAGAAATATTATGCCGTCTGTGACTCCGCAGTAGGCTATCAATCCCGCATTGAAGCTATGACCATTATCAACCAAGAAGGTTTGGTGGAAAAAGTAATTGTCACCCAGCAGGGAGAGACCCCCATCTTCTTTACAAGACTCTATACCGGAAAACTGTTTGATCAATTTAAAAACCTTTCCGTCAAAGAACCCATTTATTTAGGAGGGGCCTCAGGCTATTCCGGTTATCTGAATGAAAAACAAACCCATAACTACATTGATAGAGTAACCGGTTCTACCGTATCGTCTCATGCTGTAGCTGAGGCCGTCAATAAAGGAACTGCCTATATCGCATCCAAATTCTTCAATACGCGCTGGAGCAATCCCTATGACAGTTATCAATTTAACCGGCAGGATTTGGCAATGATGGTGATCTATATCATCGCGCTCGCTGCAGCCTTCATCAAGAAACTCGTGCGATTGCGGATTTGGATACTTTTAGCAAGTTTCGGGGTTATGGGGTTTTTCGTAAAAGAATTCGTAGCAGCCAGCAACTTATTCTCACTAATAACACTGCAAATACCGGGCTTGACCAATATAGGATGGTATGTGCTTATTTTCGGAACATTGGGCTTTATAGTCCTCCTAGGCAAGAACATTTACTGTGCGTGGATTTGCCCTTTTGGAGCAGCCCAAGAGGTTATCAACAAAGCAGCAGGTTTTAAATCCTTGGGGATTTCCCCGCAAGTCACCAAGAAACTAAAGCTGGCTGCGCCGACCAGCCTATGGGCGGCCATCCTGCTTGGAACCTTCCTAGGGGACTATGGAACATTGGATTATCAGCCGTTTAGTGCATTCTTCCTGTTTAAAGCTGTATGGGTCATGTGGTTAATGCTGCCGGTATTTATTTTCATCAGTCTGTTTATCAGCCGGTTTTATTGTCAATTCTTCTGTCCAGTCGGCTTTATACTCAACTTACTCAATCGCTGGCGGAATAACGGGGTGAGCGTATGGAAACAAATGTGGAACAAAATAGGGAACCAAAAATGGAACCGAATAGGGAACCAAAGGTAGAACCAAGGATTGAACCAAGAGAAAAGCAACAAAGCCTGAAAATAAAGAATCTGCTATTTATTGCCTTAATACTGATACTGGGAGCAGCTCACATCATCGTAATGCTTCAATCAGTAGGCATTATCCGGGCAGACCGTTAAAAATTTCCGGAAGGGGAGGAGGTTTCAAGTGGCAGTCAACATAGAGCTTAGAGACGGAATGAAACAATTTGAACTTGGAAAATACAAAGGATTAAACGTCGATCGTTTTGATGTCTCCGTCAAAGAAGAAGAACTTAACGAAGCGCTTAATTATGTTAAGAAATCTTTGGACGAGATCCAGGTCGAAAAAAATGAACCGATCGAAACCGGAGACTATGTCATCGTAAATTTTGAAGGGACGGAGAATGGCAAGACAGTCCCGAAGTTTAGAGAGAGAAGCTTTAAGTTCAGATTGGGTGACGAAAACGTTTTACAGGAATTCTCCGCCAACCTGCTTGGTAAGAAAATGGGCGAGACAGTGATATTTGAAACCTCGATACAACCTGTCTTACTGGAATACCAAGCCTTATGGGGGCAGCTTATCACCTTTTCCGTCGAGATTGTAAAAGTATATTGTATAAAAGAGCCGGAATTGACAGATGATATGATCCGGAAAATTGAACCGCGAGTAAAAACGCTGCAGGAATTAAAAGAATTCTTAGCAGCAGAGATCAACCAAGAGAAAAAGGCAATAGCACGCGCAGCCAACATCGAAAAAGTATTTCAGGCTCTGGCCGATCAAAGCAAATATGAATTTGATGAAGAGACCTTAAAGCAAGCGGCAGAGAATTTGTACCGAAAATTTGCCGAGGAGCTTAAGGCCGTCCACGACATGGAACTCATTCATTACTTGATGCAAAGGAAGATAACGGCTGATGAGCTGCTGGCTGAATGTAAAGAAGAGGCTGCGAAAATAATTCTTGGCGAGAAAATTTTGGATGCAGTGATTCAAGCAGAAGGGATTCAGCTGACTGACGAAGAAATGAAGCAGGCAAAAGAACAGTTGAAGAAAAGGAAAAGTCAGCAAGACAATCAAGCAGCGGATTTGGCTGGAGAGCTAAAGATGTTGGAGACCCAACAGCTGCGAAGAACTGCCATGGATTTCTTGCTGGAGGCGAATTTGGCAAAAGGATAGTGTCAATACATTAGGAGAGGCAGCTTAAAGCTGCTTCTTGTCTTTTGATCGTATTCAACATTTTCTATATTTGTATACTGGATAACATACAGAATTCTTATTCTATGTTAATATTGATTCGGGGAATAAGATTTTTATCTAAATCACAGTTAATAGTTTAATCATTTATAAAAGGAGTATAATAATTTAAATTTATTGTCTGAATTTAAGGATGTTACATTTGCGGGAGAATAAAAGTATGGAAAAAATAGCAAATAATTATGGGGCCTTGCCGAATCATTTTTATCCGATTAAGAAGCTGCAAAATTATATTCACATGGGCGTTGTCCGTGAATATCGTAAAGGCGATTCCATTGTATTGCCCGGAGAGTTAATAGATAGAATCATCTATGTGCTTTCCGGGAAACTAAGTATAAGTTTTCTTAATGAAGACGGACGGAAAAAAATAATGTTCTATGCGGATCCGTATACCTTTTCCGACAGATTATTCCCGGTTGATCCCTGCTCTGTTCATGTTGTCTCGGTAGAAAAAAGTACAGTATGTTTTTTCTCCAAAGAACAACTTTCAGAGATCTTCCAGATGGATAAAGAAATGATTCTTGAATTCATTACATCCTATTCGTCGAAATGTAGTTATTTTATGCGGGAAACTCATGAGATGGCCGTTTATAGCCCATCAGCCCGGGTCTTGCGCTTGCTTTATGATCTTTGCATTAATCAGGGGAAATTAGTTGATGGTGTTTATCAAATTGACGTAAAATTATCTCAAAAGTCTATCTCAGAAATGACAGGTATTCACTATGTGACTGTCTGCAAACTATTCGGATATCTAAGAAAAGCAAATATTCTGCATAAAACGACAAATAAGATTACAGTCTTTGACTTGCAAGGGCTTAAAAACTTAATTGAATGATTGGATGAAAATAAAATAATGCCGTAATAGTTGAAACAATAGAGCTCATATGCATCGTCTCAGGACTTTGATTTGTTATTAAGAGAAAGCAGTATAAATTCTCAATCGCTTTCTCTTTTTTACATAAATATTCCTTAAAAAAGATTATTTACTGATGGAACATATAATGGAAAAATGAGTATTGAAGTAGCTGCAAGAGCAGAGGCAGTTAATTTCTGTGATATTGAAGTGAAGTTAGAAATAATATCAAAATAAAAACCGTTTTAATAGATCATGAAGAAACGCCAGGAATCCGACGTTTCTTCATGATCTATTTGGCTTAAAATCAAATATGTATTTGCATATCTTACGTTATCGGGAGCTTCCACGGTGGTAATGACATGTGAATAATAACACAGAAGATTTCAATATGATGCTATATATTGTTAGCGAATGGCCTATGAGATGAAAAACCATATGCCAAATAAAAAATAAAGGGGAATATGGATAATGAAACTTAACTATCTGTCTAATATGACAACAAAGCAAGTTAGGAATTTAGAAGAAAAGACGAACATTGCTCTATTTCCAATGGGACCATGCGAAGTTCATGGGACACATCTGCCAATGAAGGTCGATGTAACGAGTGCTAACGAAATGACTGAACGAGCTGCCAAAAAATTGAAAGACAAAGGTATTGAAACATTAATAGCTCCCACACTTCATTATACTTTAGCTGATATTGCAAACTCATTTGATGGCAATATCACTCTGAAATTTGAAACTGTTGCTAAGGAACCACTGATTAATAACGTTTTTTATCATCCCAATAAATAATAAAGTGGGATAATCCCAAGTTAGCGGCCCTATCGCCGCCGATTTCAGCTGCCTTTTCCGAGTAATTCTCGAAAAAAGGCGTACTTATCCCCGGATTACGCGCATTGGCTTCGCCAGCCGCCGCTTCGGGCGCACATCAGCAGGTTTGCGCTGGCGGCCAGCATATACAGTCTATTCAGATTCTTGGCAATTCCTCTATAACAAACCTTTTTGAAGCCAAATATGTTCTTAATGATATGAAAGGCGTGCTCCACTTTGGCTCGGACAGACGCTTTCCGAAACTCTATATGGCAATAAAAATCCCGTGCAGGGCCATTGTCCATGCTGCGTTTCTTTCCGGGACGCTCAGCGATACGGTAATCAATTTGTGATTTGTGAGGGTCCTCTGTGATTTCCGGTCGTTTATTTAGTCCCAAATATCCGGCGTCACCGTAGAAAACCTCGTCTTCCGGCCTCATTAGCTTTGACGCTTCGGCTATGTCATGCACATTTGCGCCTGTTGCCGCTATACCATGAATATAACCGGTCCCTGCGTCCACACCGATATGGCATTTCATGCCGAAATACCACTGATTACCCTTCTTTGTTTGGTGCATCTCCGGATCGCGGCTACCGCTTGCGTTCTTCGTTGAGGATGGCGCGCTGATCAGTGTGGCGTCAACAATGGTTCCACCTTTCATGATATGTCCGCACTGTTCCAAACAACGGTTGATCGCCTCAAAGAATGCCTTCCCTAAGCCGCTTTCCTCAATCAAATGACGGAATTTGAGCAGGGTGGTCGCATCCGGCGCCTGCTCATGTATGAAGTCTATTCCCATAAATTTTCGCATGGCGTAACTGTCGTAAATGGCATCCTCTACACCTTCGTCAGAAAGGCTAAACCATATCTGCAGCAGATACATTCTCAGCATTTTTTCAATCCCGAGCGGTGGACGACCGCGCTTACCGTCAAAATAGTGCGGCTGTATAAGCGCCACCCATTCGTCCCAGGGGATGATCTCGTTCATTATTTCAAGAAATTCTTCTCGTTTCGTTTTCTTCCGTCGGTTTGAGTATTCTATATCCGAAAAGGTTTGTTGCCCCATTTTTACCACCTGTTACTGTTTTCTTTAATTTTACCATTTTTTTGTCCGGGGGGCGATTTAATCAGTGTTTCCCTAATATTGTAGAAGACGTTTGTCTTGGTTTAGCCAAATGGGGATTTGATAAAATAGTCATTATATGCGCTCATGGCGAGCCCAAAAATAACGAAGCGATCAAAGAAGGAATCAAAAGAGCTTCAGTGAAAAAAGATGGATTAAAGGTTAAGGTATCCGCGTGGTTTCATCATGGACTGCCTAGAATGAGTTCAGTATGCAAGGGAGAACATCCGGAATGGGATTTTCATGCCGGAGAATGGGAAACAGGTTTAATCTTACTTAGACATCCCGAATTAGTGGATCAGGAAGAATTAATTAAGCTAAAACCTAATTATGAGGCAGAACATCTCTTTGAGAGAATTTCTGCTGGTAAAAACGACTGGAAAGATGTAGGCGCTCCTTTGGCATATTTAGGCGATCCACAAATCGCTACGAAAGAAACCGGTGACAAGGTATATGATATTTTCTCCGACATTGTAGTTGAAGAGGTACTTGAGCTAATTAAATAAACAGGGGAAAAATTATATAAGCAAAGCTAAGCCTTGACATACATTTATTTGTACATTCAAGGCTTTTTTTGTTGTAGTAAATTTTTTTACCTGATGGTAGCCAATTATATGTGCATAGTAACACAGAACATTTCAAAATTATGTTTTATATTATTAGCGGATGGTGCATGGGATGAAAGTAGTTCTTTTATAAGGGAGGTGAAAAAGCTATGGGTACTGTATTGATTTTTTTGGCTGGGATATTATTTTTAGCCGGAATTTTGTTTATTAAACCGCGTGCCAAAAAGGATGTCATGTGGAAGACCGTGCTTGTTTGGGCTTTATACGTAGTTGGGAGCGCTGTCTTATGGATGGGAGTTTCCTTTGTTTACATTAATGCCACTGTCGGTCACGCCAAGGCAACAAGTACGAGCCATCTTCTTATTTGGAGGAATTGCAGTTGTAATTGCAGTGATTTTAGCGCGCCTGCTAGGATTCATCGGTACTAGAAAATAAAGACAATGAATCAGTATCAGCATGAAAGGAGGAAAAAAGATGGCAGATTCTTTAAAAAGTAAAAATGCTCCAGAAGAAAAACTTCAGGTAAGCCGCCGAGGTTTCTTGAAAACTGGAGCGGCTGCAGCAGCAATAGGTGTTCTTGGCGCGATCAAAGCGCCCTCAAAAGTAGCTGAAGCTGCGGTAAGCAACTACGAATACATCACCCCCAAAAAAGGACAATGGTCTAAATTGAAACCGGAACCGAATTATGGAGGCGCTTCTGTCAGTTACGCAGAGCACAATGACCAATGGCTTGGCACCTCCAAAATTGTAGGGACGGTAAAGAAGTTTAAAGAAAAAGATATGGGATTTGCGTTAGTTGCCCAAGGTCTCTTAGGACCCAAGGCACAGGCGGGGTTCTATACGATCGGTATTAGACACCCGCTGAGTGATGCGCTCGGTTGGGCTATTTCCCCCATATTCGGAGAAAACATCGTTGATGGTCAGCCCAAACCGGAGAAACTTCCGATACCTGATCCCGAGCAAATGTCCATGCATATTAAAGATGTTGCTTACTATCTGAGAGCTGATGAAGTCGGAATCGGGAAGATGCCTGAATACGGTTATTACTCTGATAAAATGAATCCCCCGATGATGGGAATTATCGGCGGTATGGTGCCAAGGGGGACGCCCCTTCAAGATGTACCCTTTACGGAGAAGATGCCCTATGTCATCGTTGTTGCGGTTGAGCAGCATTTAGAGACTTACTTGGCCTCAACCGGATATGACGGAATTTCAGATTCCCAATCTTTCCGCTGTTATCATGCGACCGCCAACATTTCTATCATTATGGCTAAATACATCAGAGAGCTTGGATACCATGCCAGAGCACATCATTTTGGCAACTATGGAGCCGTAATGGCGCCCTGTTTAATCGCTGCAGGGATGGGGGAACTTACCCGGACCGGGGATTGTGTTGCCCACCCGCGTATGGGGTTCCGCAATAAAGTGGCAGCCATCACCACGGATTTGCCTTTGGTCCCGGATAAGCCAATTGATTTCGGAATGGCGGATTTCTGCCGTGTGTGCAATAAGTGCGCCGATAATTGTCCTTCCCAAGCTATCACGCATGACAGGGATATGGTAGATTATAACGGCTATTTGCGTTGGAACAGCGATTTCAAAAAGTGCGCACAATTTAGGGCAGGTAATGATCAAGGAGTTAGCTGCGGCGTTTGTATTAAGGTATGTCCATGGAGTTCCAAGGAAAGTTCATGGTTTCACGAGGCCGGAATTTGGATTGGAAGCAAAGGGGAAACTGCTTCAAGCCTCTTAAAAGGTATTGATGATATGTTTGGTTATGGCACAGAGATTGTCGATAAATATAAATGGTGGTTGGAATGGCCGGAACTGTATAAGTTCGAATATTAATCCAACAAGTATAGGTAAAGAATTTCCAGCGTCGCCTTTGTAAGGGTCGCTGGAAATTTTTTGCGTCTTTAACTTTTTTATGGGGTGTTGCAGACTTGAACAGAATACATCGCTCACACGTTATCGCAGCTATAAACAGGAAGCCGCGCTAACATTTCACATTTGAAGAAATTTAAAATCATGTAGTCCGTGTAGTCAATAAAGCCATCAACCAAATGAACCTGGAGCCCCTATTTTCAAAGCCGGGAATTATTCAAAGAAATCAATCCAATCAATGAGAAAATGCCGAGTATGAATGCTGAGTCTTTCCTTTTTCCAAGTCTGTACATATCATATTCCAATAAATGTTTGGAATATTTTTATGTTTCGGGAGAAATAAATTCGGAGAGATGATTAAAAATTGCCGTTTTTGAGATTTGACTACACTAGTACCTTGCAACATCTAAAAGTTGTATAAAATACATAGCTGGCGTATAATATTCTCAAACGAAAGAGGGGGAATATTATATGCCTTCAGTCAAATACATAATAGAACTGACCGAAAGTGACAGAAAAGCATTGACAGACCTCGTAACTAAAGGAATAGCACCAGCAAAATTAATTCTACGAGCGAATATACTTTTGGCGTCTGACAGAAACAGTACCAAACATATGACAGTAGCTGAAATAGCGGAAACTTTTCATACAACACCCACCACTGTACAGACAGTGAAAACAACATACGTGGAAAAGGGATTAGAGCAGACACTCGTAAGGAGAAAACGGAAGATCCCGCCCGTGCCAGCCAAGGTTACAGGAGACGTTGAAGCGCATATAATCGCATTATGTTGCAGCAATCCCCCTAAGGGATATTCACGTTGGACAGTCCGACTCTTGTCAGAGAAGTGTATAGAACTTGGCTATGTCAAGTCTATCTCACCTATGACAATAAGTCGTACACTTAAAAAAACGAACTTAAGCCTCACCTGAAAAAATGCTGGATGATACCACCGGAGCAAAGTTCAGCTTTTGTTGCCGCAATGGAAAACGTGTTAGAGGTATATAGCCGACCTTATAATCAGGATTATCCTGTGATCTGCATGGATGAAAAACCAATTCAATTCTTTGCTGATACACGAAAGGGCTTTAGGTCAAGGCGGAATGCTGCAGGGTATTATGATCATGAATATATCAAAAACGGAAACGGTTGTATCTTTCTGTTTACAGAGCCACTGCAAGGCTGGCGATATGCAGACGCCCAAGAGCACCGAACAAAAATCGATTGGGCGAAGCAAATAGCGTGGCTAGCCGAAGATCAATATCCAGAGGCCAAAAAGATTGTGCTTGTCATGGATAACCTAAATATCCATTCCGTTGCATCATTATATGATGCTTTTGAGCCAAAACGCGCTTTTGAGATTGCAAATCGCCTGGAAATACATTACACACCAAAACACGGAAGCTGGATGAACATTGCTGAGATTGAATTATCCGCTCTTGGGCGGCAGTGCTTGGAAAGCAGACGTATCCCCTCGCTTGAATTATTACGAAAGGAACTTAAGTTCTGGTTTGTAGACCGAACAAGAAACAACGAGGAATTGATTGGCACTTTACTACAGATGACGCCAGGATTAAGCTCAAGCGCCTTTATCCTATTGTTAACTTTTAGCTGTTACAGAGTACTAGTGTAATCAGTTTCAAAACAACCGGATTTTGCAGAAATCTATTTACATCAGGAACGCAAAGAGCCTTGGTGTATCCATGAATTGTTCAAACCAGGGCTTATTGGCATTTTAAATATAAATAAAAAACAAAAAAATAGTCGAAACTAAACCTTTTTATTGACTGCTAACTTAAAATATAAATTAATTATAACTAATTTATATTTTTGCGTTCAAAAATAATTTAAATACCTTGGAGGATGAAGTTATGGGAGAAGTTCTTAGAGGCTGTGTTCTACCAGATACTTTTTATCCGGTCGAAAATCTATGTGATTACCTTGATTTCGGCTCACAGCGCAGTTATCGAAAGGGAGAAGCAGTATTATTGCCCGATGAAGTCTTAGGTAAAATAATATTCGTTCTATCAGGAAGATTAAAAGTTTCAACCATAACCCCAGATGGCAGAGAAAAATTTATTTATTCGGCCGGGCAGTATTGTCTTATGGATAGATTATTTAGTTTTGAAGAAGATCATATCCTAATCATTGCGGTTGAGGACAGCAAGGTATGCTTTTTTACAAAAGAGCAGTTACTGATGGTTTTTAAACAGGATGAAGAACTAATTATTGATGTCCTAAGAAATTTTGCCTCAAAAGTGTATTATTTCTTAAATCAAACCAATGAATTGAATTTATATAGTCCATCAGCAAGAATTTTACGATTGCTTTACGAACTATATAAAAGTAAGGGAAAATATAAAAATAACACTTGGGAAATAAATATCTATTTGCCTAATAAAGGTATATCTGAGATAACCGGGCTTCACTTTGTGACGGTTAGTAAAATATTCGGATATTTGAAGAGACAAAAAATATTAAAGAAAACAAAAACTAAAATTATTATCTATGATGTGGAAAGGCTAAAAAGTTTAATTGATGAGGGAATAACGTACTGATATAGTTATAAAAAACTGCTTGCTCAGTGGGACTGAGTTAAAGCAGTTTTTTTTGCTTCTAACGGATTAGTTGAAATCAGAAGATATTAATTGTTTTTAAAATTTAAAAAATGAAGAGTTCACCGTGCTATTAAAACTAAATTTTAAAATAGTTGTTGAAACTAAAAAAATATAAATTGGATTTGTATACAATTTTGAGTAGAAAGGAGGTGAAATATAATGAGTATTTTTTTAATTTTCTTGGCGGGAATTCTATTTTTAGCTGGAATTTTATTTATCAATCCACTTATCAAGGGGGTTATGTGGAAAAGAGTACTAATTTGGGCGCTATACGTAGTCGGGAACGCTGTACTTTGGATGGGAGTATCCTTCATCTACATTAATGCCAGCGTCGGTCACGCCAAGGCAACAAGTACAGCCATATTCTTATTTGGCGGAATAGCGATAGTTATCGCTATCATCTTAGCTCGTTTATTAGGATTTATCGGTTCAAAGAAACTGAATAAGACAGATGAATCTGTTCAAGCTTGAGAGGTGGGATAGTATGTTTGGCTCTGATAAACGGAATGGTAAATCAGAAAAAAAATTTGAAGTTACTCGTCGAGGTTTTTTAAAAACAGGAGCAGCTGCGGCTGCCATGGGCGTTCTTGGAGCAATTCAGGCTCCCTCCAAGATAGCTGATGCAGCTGTAAGCAACTATGGATACATTCCCGGGAAAAAAGGTCTATGGTCCAAGCTGAGGCCCGAACCGAATTATGGGGGTGCTTCGGTCAGTTATGCTGAGCATAATGATCAATGGCTTGGGACAAGTCAAATTGTTGGAACTGTAAAACAGACCAGTGAAAAAAATATGGGATTTGCGCAGGCTGCCCAAGGAAATTTTGGCCCTAAATCACAAGCGGGGCTATTTACACTCGGGCCAAGGTATCCGATTAATGCGGGTATTGGTCCTGCTATGGCTCAAATTTCCGGTGAACCAATTGTTGACGGCGCCCCGAGTCCTGAAAAACTTCCTATTCCTGATCCGGAACAAATGTCCATGCATATTAAAGATTTAGCGTACTACCTGAGGGCGGATGAGGTCGGAATTGGAAAAATGCCGGAATTAGCTTATTACTCGAATAAAATGAATCCTCCGCTTATAGCGATTGTTGCCGGTGCGGTTCCCAAAGGAGTTCCAATTACAGAGACTCCTTTCAATGAACGGATGCCTTATGTCATTATGGTTGCAGTAGAGCAGCACTTGGAAACCTATATGGCATCAACCGGGTATGATGGCATTGCTAATACCCAATCATTTCGGTGTTATCATGCAACAGCCAATATTTCAGTGATTATTGCCGGATACATCAGGGCACTTGGTTATCATGCCAGGGCACATCATTTTGGTAACTATGGAGCAGTTATGGCACCTGCTTTAATCTCGGCTGGTATGGGTGAACTTACTCGAACAGGAGACTGTGTAGCCCATCCGCGTATAGGATTTCGCAGCAAAGTAGCAGCTATCACCACGGATTTGCCTTTGGTTCCGGATAAACCCATTGACTTTGGAATGTTGGATTTTTGCAGAGTATGCAGAAAGTGCGCGGACAATTGTCCTGCCCAAGCAATTTCTTTTGATAAGGATCCTGTAGAATATAACGGATATATACGATGGAACAGTGATTTTAAGAAATGTACGGGATTTAGAACCGGCAACGATGCTGGAAACTGCTGTGGCCGTTGTATTAAAACATGTCCATGGAATTCTAAGGAAAGTTCCTGGTTTCATGAAGCCGGCATTTGGATCGGCAGCAAAGGGGAGACTAGTGCCAAACTTCTTAAAGGCATAGACGATATGTTTGGTTACGGGACTGAAGAGATCGAAAAATACAAATGGTGGCTGGAATGGCCGGAGATGTATAAATTTAAGTATTAATCCAAATGTAAGAAAATTTTTAGCGGTGCTGTTAAGGCATCGCTAAAAATTATGTTCAAAAACCAAAGGGAATTCGACAAGTTCTCATTTTGTAACTTAAACTACAAGGGCATCTTATTAGTCTGTGTTAAAATGTAAATCCTAGGTTATGATAAAAATATCCTTTATCGGCACTGAGTTATAAAACAGAATTCAACAGTGTTTAGAAAGGAGATTGAAATGAAAGACAAATATTTTCCTATCTTATCGAATGATGAAATAAATGTAAGGACGTATTTCGAAAAAAATGGCGATTTGCGTTTTCTAAAGAAAGGTGAAACGCTCTCGAATCCCGAAACTCCGATTGAGGGTATTCACTATATCATTAAAGGGAATGTAGATGTTTTTTTCATGTCTTCCGATGGACGAAAAAAAACTATAGGAATAGAAATACCGGGGTGCCTTTTGGGAGATGTCGGAACTTTTGAAGAGGAATTGCAACCGGTTTATTATAAAGCTCTTACTCAGCTCGAAACTTGTTTTATTAGCAAATCTGACGTTAAAATCTTATTAGATAATTATCCATGTATCAGAGACTATATTTTACGCTCCCTCAGTAGCAAAGTTATGATGTTGGTTGGACAATTGAGTCAATCTTGTTTTAGTAATGCAGAAACCAAGGTTGGCAAATTACTACTGCAGTTCGCGTACTATTTCGGCATAAATAGCAACCAAAATGAGCTTCGGTTAATTCACTTTCCTATTAGCCAACAATTTGTTAGTGATTTAGCAGGTATCAATAGGGTAACCGTCGCAAAAATCTTAGCAAATTTTAAAGAAGAAGGTTTAATTGAAAGAGTAGAAGGAATGTACTCGATAAATATAGATAGAATGGAAAAGTTAATTGAATTGTTCGAATTAAATTAAAATTTAAAAAAATAAGCACCTTGTAGTTTACACTATAAGGTGCTTATTTTTTTCTATGCTAATCTAATAACGGAAAGATAATTAAAATTCGGTTTGGAAAGGAGAGCTAGGTTATGACGCAGGAGAATGAAAATTGTGAAAAAGCTCAGAACAATGAAGCACCAGAAATTGGTTCCAAAGGAGTAAGCAGACGTGGGTTCTTAAGATCGATGGGATTGGGGGTCGGAGTAGCAGGTGCCGCTGCCTTGCTGGGCACCGAAGTGCCTGGAGATTCCGGAAAGGCTTATGGTGTAACAGAACTCGATGATTTCCCGGTAGAGATGAACAGCGAGTACAAACGGTACGATCAAAGAGGTAATGTGTTTTTTCGAGGATACGGCGGAGAAACGGACATATTGCCTATTTTGAACGAATACCTAAATAAAAAAATGGGGGTAATACCCACTACGGGCGGAGAAGGCTTCGGACAGCTTGAATTCGCGTTAAGAGGAGCGGCCTGGTCCGTAGAAGATGATATTAACGATTATCATGCTCCAGGTTTCGCGGGTCTCGGAATGTATAAATGGGACGGTCCTGTCAGCCCGAACAAGTACCAGTTTTCTAGTCCGGACGAGGCCAGCAAAATTCTGAAAAAAGCATCTTTATTTTTAGGCGCGGATAAAGTTGGAATTGCGCCGTATGATGAACGGTGGATTTATTCTTATAGTATTGTCACGCCGTCTGATAGCGGGAGTAAGAATCATAAAGAGTCCGCCTTTACTAACTTGAATTACCAGGAGACAAAATTCCCGTTTACTCCTACAAATGTCCTTGTTTTTGCACTTGAAATGGATTTTGACGCTATTGATGCAGCTCCGGGAATACTCGAACATGCTGCAGTGGGCAATGAATATTCCGAAATGGGTAATATAGCGCATAAAGTGGCTTCTTTCATAAGATTGTGCGGATATAACGCTATCCCCTGCGGCAATGATACCGGCTTAAGTGTCCCTATGGCTATTCATGCCGGCCTAGGAGAATTGAGCAGGATTGGGATTCTCGTTACACCGGAATATGGACCGAGAGTTCGTTTATGTAAGGTTATTACCGATTTACCTATGACACCGGATAAACCGATTACTTTTGGCGTTAAGGAATTTTGTACATCTTGTATGAAGTGTGCGGATCACTGTCCGAAACAAGCAATATCCAAACAGAAAGAACCAAGTTTTGACAAGGCTACGATTTCGACAAGCGCGGGCGTGAAAAGATGGGCCTTAGATTGCGTGAAATGTATCAGCAATTGGGCTGAGCTTGGCAGCGACTGTGCAATATGCATACAAGTATGTCCCTTTAACAAACAAAAAGAATGGCAGCATGATTTGGCAAGGTTAGGAGCAAATACACCTGCGAGATCAGCCCTTAGGTATTTCGACGATTTATTTGGATATGGGAAAACTGATACCGTACAAAAAACGAAGGAATTTTGGAATAAAAAAAGTTAAGGAGAGAGGTACTATGACAATATTTTGGATATTTCTTGGAGCATTAATAGCATCTTCGGTTTGGTTCTTATATTTTAAATTGGATGTAGCTGGTAAAATGTCTATAGCCAGGTGGGTTGGAACAGCGATTTCTGTTTTGTGGGGAAGCTTTACAATAGCATGGATTGTAAGCAGCCTTGCAGAAGGGGAATCTCAAGCTGCAGGTATGGGGTTGTTAATATTCGGTGCAATACTATTCGGCTTAATTTTCCTGACCATAAGATTTGATGTAACAAAATTAAAGAGTTTTAAATCTGACCCGGATAAGACCACTTCAGTAAGAAGCTAAGTAAAGGAAAAACAATGACAGACATCAAACAGAAAAAAAACTTAAAGGTATTGTTTTCTTCATCGCTATCATGGCTTTATTGTTCCCCTTAGGTACAAATTGGATTGTAACAGATGGCGATTTACTTCAGCTGGTGGAAAAAGCACTTCCCGAAGCGCAATCTTTTGAAAAGATTGCGCTTTCCCCCTTAATTTATGAAGGAAAGACAAAAGACCAAAACGGAGCAGAAGAAAAGGTCGGCTATGTAGTAATCGATCAGGCAATTGCGTACGGGGGACCAATAAAAATGGTAACCGGAATCAACCTTAAGGGAAGGATCGTGGGAACAGTTATTGCCGATCATAAAGACACTCCTTCTTTTATGGATGAAGTTATCAGTAAGAAATATCTTGAGAAATTTATAGGGAAGAGCATTACGGAGCCCTTAAGCATTAACCAGGATATTGACCGAATATCGGGTGCGACTTATTCTTCCAGGGGAATTGCCAAAGCCGTTTCTCTTGGCTGTCACGCAGTTGCTAGAACCCAATTCGAATTAAATGTAACTGAAGAGGTCGAGCCTTTCAGATTCGGTTTAAAAGAGGTTTTTGTTATTTCCTTAGTCTTTTTGATGTTGATCGGAGTTTGCTTCAAGCATTCAAAGCTCAGATGGATAACTCTGCTAGGTAGTCTAGTGGTTATTGGGTTTCAGTACAATACGCCGATTTCTCTTGCCAATGTATGTTCACTTTTAATGGGAAACTTCCCATCAGTAAAAACAAATTTAATCTGGTATATACTGATCATCGGAATTCCAATCATCACATTAATCATAGGAAAGAATGTTTACTGTTTTTGGCTTTGTCCTTTTGGTGCACTTCAGGAAATAACAGCAAAAATCGGTGGAGGCAAATTCAAGTGCCCTAACAAAGCGTTTGAAGCAAAAGCCGCTCAAATTAAATATGGATTGGCATATTTTGCGTTATTAGGGGCATTCATCTTAAAGTCTCCAAGTTTCGCCGGTTATGAGCCTTTTGCTGCTTTATTTGCTAGGCAGGGAGTTGGCTTGCAATGGCTTGTTCTGCCTGTAGTATTGTTTACTTCGTTGTTTATCAGCAGATTCTGGTGCAGGTTTTTTTGTCCGGTTATGGTGATAAATGAGGTTATCTTACTAATTAGGAGAAGCATTAGAAAGATACATAGGAAAAAAGGTGATTTTAAAGGGACATTAGTTGAAAGATGAAACAAAAGTATTGAAATGATGTGAGGTAAACATGAAAACCAAATTTACCGCTAAAGATTTAATATTTATTACACTGATTGGGCTGGTCAGCATCTTGATCCTTTTGAATATGTATCAACTATATAGCTCTATTTAAAAAAAGTATATATAAAAAAGTATATATCCATGGTCAATTTCGATTTAGCCTCACTAGTAAAATGACCATGTATTTTTTTTGTTTTTAAGGGAAGAAAATGAATAATACATGCTTTTTTGTTTGATCAGGAGATTTTGGTTTGCAAGTGTTATAAAAATATTTGTATTTCGTCAAAAAAAACGCAAAAGGTAGCTGTAGCTAAAATTTTGACTTTGTCGAATTATTATAATTGAAGTAAGAATTATTTTAGTCCAAGAATCATTATCAATATTTTCTTTGGAGGGAAAAAATGGGAGAAATTCTTAAAAGTTTTGTTCTGCCAGATACATTTTATCCCGTAAGTAGATTAAAAAACTATATCCATTTAGGCACAAAACGCAGTTATTCTAAGGGGCAAGCCGTCTTATTGCCTGATGAAGTACTTGGCAAAATGATATTTGTACTTTCGGGTAGATTAAATGTCTCTAAGATCACAGATGATGGCAGAGAAAAATTTGTCTATTCAGCGGGGCAGTATTGTTTTATGGATAGGTTATTTACTTTTGAGAATGACCATATGCAGATTGTTGCAGCCGAGGACAGTCAAGTATGTCTCTTCTCGAAAGAACAACTGCTGAATGTTTTTGCACAAGATTTAGAAATTGTGATTGATGTCTTAAGACATTATGATTCCAAAGCTTATTACTTTTTAAATCTATCCAACGAAATAAACTTATATTCCCCTTCGGTGAGGCTTCTACACTTATTTTATGAACTTTGTCAATCACAAGGAAAATACAATAATGATGTTTGGGAAGTAGAAATTCAATTAACAAACAGAAAAATTTCCGAGATTACTGGGCTTCACTTTGTAACGGTAAGTAAAATATTAGGAAGTTTAAAAAAAGAAAATATTCTGAGGAAAAGAAAAAATAAAATTATCATCTATGATATGGAAAAACTAAAAGAACTGTTTGAGGAAGGCATACCTTACTAAAAGGTAAAATCAAAATCCCTGCTTCTTAACAAAAGACTCCTTGAATTAAGTGCTTTACACTTTATTGGTGATAAGGTATACGATATTTTCTCTGACATTGTAGTTGAAGAGGAACTTGAATTGATTAAATAAACAGGTATCAAAAAATAAATAAGCTAAGCCTTGATATACATTTTTTTGTACATTCAAGGCTTTTTTGTTAGAAAAGTCAAAGTAATTTAATCAAATTAGTTTTTTTACAAATTAATTTATGTAAGTAGTCAGGGCAAACACGGAGAAAATCTTAATCATATACAATATGCATAAAAAGGGAGGTGAAAAGATAATGGGAACTATATTAATTTTCTTAGCTGGGATATTATTTTTAGCCGGAATTTTGTTTATTAAACCGCGTGCCAAAAAGGATGTCATGTGGAAGACCGTGCTTGTTTGGGCTTTATACGTAGTTGGGAGCGCTGTCTTATGGATGGGAGTTTCCTTTGTTTACATTAATGCCACTGTCGGTCACGCCAAGGCAACAAGTACAGCCATCTTCTTATTTGGAGGAATTGCAGTTGTAATTGCAGTGATTTTAGCGCGCCTGCTAGGATTCATCGGTACTAGAAAAATAAAAGACAATGAATCAGTATCAGCATGAAAGGAGGAAAAAAGATGGCAGATTCTTTAGAAAGTAAAAATGCTCCAGAGAAAAAATTTCAGGTAAGCCGCCGAGGTTTCTTGAAAACTGGAGCGGCTGCAGCAGCAATGGGCGTTTTTGGCGCGATTAAAGCACCCTCAAAAATAGCTGAAGCTGCGGTAAGCAACTACGAATACATCACCCCCAAAAAAGGACAGTGGTCCAAGCTGAGACCCGAACCGAATTATGGAGGCGCTTCTGTCAGTTACGCAGAGCACAATGACCAATGGCTTGGCACCTCCAAAATTGTAGGGACGGTAAAGAAGTTTAAAGAAAAAGATATGGGATTTGCGTTAGTTGCCCAAGGTCTTTTAGGACCCAAGGCACAGGCGGGGTTCTATACGATCGGTATTAGACACCCGCTGAGTGATGCGCTCGGTTGGGCTATTTCCCCCATATTCGGAGAAAACATCGTTGATGGTCAGCCCAAACCGGAGAAACTTCCGATACCTGATCCCGAGCAAATGTCCATGCATATTAAAGATGTTGCTTACTATCTGAGAGCTGATGAAGTCGGGATCGGGAAAATGCCTGAATACGGTTATTACTCTGATAAAATGAATCCCCCGATGATGGGGATTATCGGCGGTATGGTGCCAAGGGGGACTCCCCTTCAAGATGTACCCTTTACGGAGAAGATGCCCTATGTCATCGTTGTTGCGGTTGAGCAGCATTTAGAGACTTACTTGGCCTCAACCGGATATGACGGAATTTCAGATTCCCAATCTTTCCGCTGTTATCACGCGACCGCCAACATTTCTATCATTATGGCTAAATACATCAGAGAGCTTGGATACCATGCCAGAGCACACCATTTCGGCAACTATGGAGCCGTAATGGCGCCCTGTTTAATCGCTGCGGGGATGGGGGAACTTACCCGGACCGGAGACTGTGTTGCCCACCCGCGCATGGGATTCCGCAACAAAGTGGCAGCCATCACCACGGATTTGCCTTTGGTTCCGGATAAACCGATTGATTTCGGAATGGCGGATTTCTGCCGTGTGTGCAATAAGTGCGCCGATAATTGTCCTTCCCAAGCTATCACGCATGACAGGGATATGGTAGATTATAACGGCTATTTGCGTTGGAACAGCGATTTCAAAAAGTGCGCACAATTTAGGGCAGGTAATGATCAAGGAGTTAGCTGCGGCGTTTGTATTAAGGTATGTCCATGGAGTTCCAAGGAAAGTTCATGGTTTCACGAGGCCGGAATTTGGATTGGAAGCAAAGGGGAAACTGCTTCAAGCCTCTTAAAAGGTATTGATGATATGTTTGGTTATGGCACAGAGATTGTTGATAAATATAAATGGTGGTTGGAATGGCCGGAACTGTATAAGTTCAAATATTAATCCAACGAGTATAGGTAAAGAATTTCCAGCGTCGCCTTTGTAAGGGTCGCTGGAAATTTTTTGCGTCTTTAACTTTTTCATGGGCTGTTGCAGACTTGCACAACAAAAAATATTTAAAATATGATAAGTATTTACTAAATGAAAATATATATAAATGTATATACAATACAACTAAAAAGAAGATAACGTTATTCGGCAATAAATTTTTTTTAATTAATAGGTTAACATTATATTAATAATTTTAAAATACAGGAGGTAAACTAAATGGATTTGTCGCTATTAACACAGAAAATTGGAGAACTTGATGAAGAAAAAGTATTTGAAATGCTGAATGAATTTGTTAACACAAATCCCAGTCCAGATGAAACCAAAAAGGTGGTAGCTGCTTGTCAGAGCGGGATGTCAGTAGTCGGAGATTTTTTTGAAAAGGGGGAATACTTTGTCGGTGATTTGATCTTTGCCGGGGAGTTGTTAACCAGTGCAATTGATATTTTAAAGCCGATTATGGACACCCAAAATGCTGGAACTGTCGGTTCAATGGTGCTTGGAACTGTTGCAGGTGACTTACATGACATTGGAAAAAACATTTTTAAGAGCATGGCTGAAGCAGCAGGTTTTAAAGTATACGACCTGGGTATCGATCAATCAGCTGGTGAATTTGTAAAAAAAGTAAAAGAGGTAAATCCTGAAATTATTGGTTTAAGCGGTGTTTTGACGTTAGCATTGGAATCGATGAAAAATATTGTTGAGGCTTTAGAAGAAGCGGGATTACGCAGCAAAGTTAAAGTTATTATCGGTGGAAACCCTGTAACGAAGGAAGCTTGTGAAACAATTGGTGCTGATGCATTTACCACGAATGCAGCAGAAGGAGTAAAAATATGCCAGAAGTGGGTGGGTTAAAACCCGCAACCAAGAAAACTTGTGAATAAATAGCACAGGAGGATCTAGTATGAGTGATGATAAAATGAAATTATATGACGAACGTGTCAAAAGGCTCAAAGATGCCATCGAATTAAGAGAACCGGACAGGGTTCCTATTTACGGTCTGGTAGACAATTGGGCTCTTTCTTATTATGGGATAACCTTAGAAGAGGGATTAAAAGACGTTGAACTTGAATATAAAGCTTATTCTAAAGCTTTAACTGATTTTCCCTTTGATGGCGCGCTTGCCTCACGCATAACCTTTCCCCTTAATTTTGTGTATTCCTTAGGCGGCGGAATTTTTAACAATGCGACGGAAACCATTCAAATCGCCACTGGACAATCTGAACTTATGGCGGTAGAAGAGTATGATGAGCTTATTGCCGATCCGATGAAATTTATCCGTGACAAAATTCTTCCAAGAAAACATAAGATTTTCCAAGAGGGGACAGTGGAAGAAAAGTTCGCGAAATATGCCAATTCCCTTTCCATCTTCTTTAAGTTTGGTCAAACAACAAAGATGTTGTCGGATAGGTTCAAAACTGAACATGGGCTTCCGATAACCAACGCGGGTGTAAATCATTTTATGCCCGGTGATATCATCATGGACTATTTAAGGGATTTCAAAGGGATTATGAGAGATATCAAAAAATGTCCTGATAAAGTGGCTGAAGCCTGTATGGCTATGGTCGACCCTTTGATCAAAGACACATATGGAAAAATGCATACTGTTTCCGATGACAAGTATGTTCATTTATATCTGCATTTGCCGCAATTTATCAGAGCGAAAGAGTTTGAAAAGGTTTACTGGCCGTCCTTCAAAAAATATGTTGATACGGTTGCAGCAAGAGGTATTAAAATTCTCATTCTATTTGAAAAGAATTGGGAACATCTGTATGAGTATATACAGGAGCTTCCAAAGGGATCGGTCATTGGATTCTTTGAAGAAGATGATCTGAGAAAGGCGAAGAAAGCTTTAGGAAAAACGATGTGTATTGCCGGTGGTTTAAAGACAAACGACCTGTACTACGGAACAAAGGAAAAATGCATCGAAGTTGCCAAGGGCTTAATTGATGATTTAGCTCCGGGTGGTGGATTTGTCTTTGCACCGGACAAAGTTTTGGCAACTAAAAATGATGCCAAGGCAGAAAATTTAAAAGCTGTTACGGAATTTATTGTGGAATATGGCTCTAAGTAATAGAAACTTCCATCTGTTATCTGAAAATAAATATGTACCCCTAAAGAATAGGAGGGTGTTCTTAAGATGAGTGACATGGAAATGATCTTTAAAATGGCAAGGGAAAGAATTTTATCACAGTTTCTTAATTCAGATCAGGAAAAAGACGGGGTTGAATTGGCTTTGACGATCGTAATGCTTTTTTCATAGGTCTGACGTTACCAAGAAGTAAAAATGTTATATCACTACTAGGGGCAGCAGTATCACAACTTAGCCCCAATGAAGGACGTCAATCAAAATGGCGTCTTTTCTTTTGGGAGTGGGGAAAGTGGCTTGCCAGATTCGAATCCGGATTCGAATCTTAGTTTTTCCCAAGCGGTCATCCCCCCTGGGGATTATGAAATTTTAATCAAAAACGCTTAAAAAATACTAAGCGTTTTTTTTATAATAAGTGCTATATTTAATTGGAAGTTGTGGTTTCCGGAATTAGGGCAATTGCGGAAGCCGCTAATAAAAAATAAAGGAGGAGAAATATGGGTACATTTTTGGTGTTTCTAGCGGGTGTTCTTTTTTTAGCCGGCCTACTATTTATTAAACCTAGAGCAAATACGGACAAAAGATGGAAAACTATTCTTAATTGGGTTTTATATGTTGCATGGTATGCAATTACTTGGATGGGGATTTCTTTCATTTATATTAATGCGAGCGTAGGGCATGTCAAAGCAACAAGTACAGCAATCTTTTTGTTTTTAGGTATTTCAGTTGTACTAGCGGTAGTCTTAGCAAGACTCTTAGGATTTTTGGGTAAACAACAGAAAAAAGCAAATACAAGCTTAGAAGCTTAAAGAGGTGAAAAGGATGTCTATTGAAAAACAAGAAGGAAAGCAGGAGTTAAGGATAAACCGACGTAATTTTTTAAAGGCAGGAGCAGCCTCAGCTATTTCCATGGGTGTTCTTGGTATGACAAATGCTTTGCCGGTGCAAGCCGCCGAGACGGTGTCAAACTCCGGAGGACAGTCGAAGCTTCATCCGACGAATTACGGCATGGCCTCAGTTAAAATGGCTGATTTTAACGACCAATGGTTGGGCACAACCAAGATTGTTGGCCCTATAAAAAGATTCCATGAGGCAAATCAAGGATTCAACTTGGTTTTCCGCCATAAGGTTTCTGAGGCAGCTTTTAAGGCGAACTTATATTACCATGCTGCTTCAAAGTATCCTTTGGGAGATGCTTTAGCCAAGTTTACTTTAAGCTTAGCTCCGATGGTATCTGGAAAACCCGCCCCCGAAAAATTGGCTATTCCTGACCCTGAACAGATGTCCCAGCATATCAAAGACTGCGCCTATTTCTTAAGGGCTGACGAGGTCGGTATTGGTAAAATGCCTTCATTTGCATACTATGAGTTCAAGGCGCCTCCTCTTGAAGATATGATGAAAGATGACTTGTCCAAATCAGTGCCTGTTACAGAGAACCTGCCTTATGTCATCGTTGTCATGGTTGATCAGCACCTGGAGACCCTGATGGCATCTACCGGCTATGACGGCATCAGCGGTTCCCAATCATTCCGTTCTTACCATGCAACTGCCGTTATTTCGGTAATCTTGGCAAACTATATCCGTAATCTTGGTTACAATGCCAGAGCGCATCATTTTTCCAATTATGCCTTGATCCTGGCTCCATGTATGGTATCCGCAGGAATGGGAGAGATGACAAGGACAGGTGACTGTATGGCTCACCCGACACTTGGATTCCGCACCAAAGCTGCCGCTGTGACCACAGACTTGCCGCTAGCTCCAGATAGGCCAATTGATTTCGGCGCTCAGGATTTCTGCAGGGTGTGCAAAAAATGTGCCGATAATTGTCCTTCGGGAGCGATTACCCAAGACGAGGATTATATTGAAAAGAATGGTATTTTGCGTTGGCAGACTGACATTAAGAAATGCGTTGAATTCCGTGTAACCAATAAAGAAGGATCCATGTGCGGACTCTGCATGAAGGTATGTCCATGGAATTCCAAAGAAGACTCCTGGTTCCATCAGGCCGGCACATTTATCGGTAGTAAAGGGGAAACTGCTTCAAATTTGCTCAAACAGGTTGATGATATGTTTGGCTATGGTACAGAACAGGTCGAGAAGTTCAAATGGTGGTTAGAGTGGCCTGAACGTTATTAACTCATTGAGTTTGTAAATTAAAAAAGAATTTAATAAGAAATGCATATGTCTCTGGTAGTATTTTGGATATAATAGTGGAATAGTCCTAAGTTGTTATATCCGAATGTTATCAGAGACAAATTGCTATGTAAAAAAAATTAATAGACCTGAACGATATATTCATAAACGATATATTCATAATTTATGTTACCAATACACAATATAAAAGATATAATCTTTTATATTAATTTCTTCTTCTAATAATTGACAAACTCTTTAAAATAAGATAATTTCTGATAAACTATGTTTTGATCCAATTTTTTATTTGTTTAAGCAGGTAAAAAAATATAATTATCTAATCTTTTGTATTATTCAAGACTAATGTTATAACTTTTATTAAACTCCTGCTAAATCTAATCTTAGCATAAGAATCGATAAAGGATATTAGTATATGCAAAAGGAGGAATTAGATAATGGATGATAATAAGAAGCAAATTCCCCGACCTTATATGCTTGAGAATTTTGAAAAAATTGAAAGACTAGAGAAGTACTTGCATCTGGCACATAAACGTATATTTCCTAAAGGAGCAATTGTTCAAGCTCAGGGTAAAAATGCTAATTCTATTCTTTATGTCAAGTCCGGATGCCTGGGTGTAAGCATTGGTTCAGATGATGGCTGTACCAAATTTCTTTTTCATGTTAATGAAAAAACGATCGGGGCAACAATCAATTCAAATGAAGACAATAGCGAAGTTCAGGTTTATGCGATCAGAAAAAGTACGGTTTACTTTTTTGCGCTTGAAGATATTCTGGAAATATTTAATGAGGATAAACAGGTACTTCTGGAAGTTATTCAAAATATTCTTGATAAGTCTTATTGTCTTATGGCTAAAACAAGGGATTTAAGTTATTACCGGCCGTCAAGCAGAATATTACGGTTTATATATAATCTCTGTATCTCTGAAGGAAAGCTTGTGGACAATTATTACATTATAAACACCAAACTAACGCAAAAAACTATTGGAGACATTACTGGAACTCATTATGTTTCAGTGAGTAAACTGTTTAAAATGCTAGAAGAGCAGAGAATACTCAAAAAAACAAAAGATAAGATTTACATTTACAATCTTTCAAAATTAGCTTCTATGATTAATGAAGTTTTAAAGTACTAACTTTGGATTGTTGATGGTAAAAAAATACAAGCCAGGGCCCACTCAAGATTATACTTTTGAGTGGGCTTCTTGTTATGTGTATCGTAACACAGAAAATTCTAACATTATGCTTTATATTATGAAGCGGATGACGTATGAAGTTGAAAAAAGTATTTACAAGGAGGGGATATTTAGGTTCAGGTCACAAAAAAATTGGTAAAAAAGCAAAAATTACAAAGAAAAGGAAAAGTAGAGAAGAAGGGAGACGTGGTCGATAGTATGGGTGGAATTATCGCATATATTTTGGGTCTTGCTACGGTATTGCTTATTCAATTATACAAAAAGTCTGTGGAAAAGAAGAACCGCAAGTTCGGCATCTGGAACTGGGTATTATCAATATTTGTTACACTCTATGTAGATTTTCTCGTATATTGGCTCTACATGGGAGTATGGGAGGGGCAACCCAAAGCCGGAATAGTCGGATTATTCTTAATGGGTATTATTGGGATCGTTATTGTTGCTGTTGCTCAATTATTGGTCAGCAAATTCTTTAGAAAAAACATTATTGCCAAGTTAACGAAAGGAGAAAAAGCATAATATGTCTAAAAAACTTAGCAGACGGTCCTTTCTAAAAAGTACTGCACTGACGGGAGCTCTGACCAGTTTATTGACACTTACGCCCGGAGCAAGAGAAAAGTTGATCGGAGACGGTGCTGCGAGTGCGCTGGAATACCCCAGAGTGGATAAACCGCCTTATGAGGTTGAAGGTGAAGTCGGGCGATTTGATAATAGAAATAACGCTCATTCCCGCGGGTATTGGGATGAAAGCCAGTCGTTTTATATGTTTGGCCCGCAAGGGATGACAGCCTTTCATGATACTTTAAGAAATATCGCTACCGGTACACCAAAACCTGGGTTTGATCATCGTGATCTGTCATTATTTATGAGTTCCGCGCTGATGTTTAAAATCGGCAGCTTTGCTGCGTCGCATCTGTGGGAGCCAGAACTGCCTCCAGGATTAACACAACCATACACGACGACTCCGGAAGAAGCAGCCCAGACTGTGAAAATGGCCGCTAAGCATTTTGGCGCAAGCGTTGTGGGGACATGTAAGCTTAATAGAGATTGGCTTTATAGTCACCGGTATCACGTTGAGAATTGGAAGACGGATGCCAAAGACTTATTTACAAAAGTGTTTGGTCTTGAAAAAGGCCTGTTGGGACCGGTGATGACACCCGAAGAAAGAAAAAAATTACAAATGCCGCACGTCGATGATGAATTGCCTCAAGAGATGAATAACGTCATCGTCTGTGGTATTGAAATGGACTACGAGGCTTACCAGCGAACCCTTTCTTGTGTTGAGATAGCTGAAACGTATCGGGCGTACAGCTTTGATAAATTCTTGATTATGCACTTGGCTCTCTTTATTAATTATATGGGTTACCGTGCTTGGCCATTTGGCAGTTATGGACCAGGATTGGGAATTCCAATGGCTGTCGATGCAGGGCTGGGGGAAATGGGAAGGAATGGTCTGCTCATCAACCCGGACTTTGGACCTCGTCTGCGTATTTGCGGTGTTATCACCGACATGCCTATCCAGCCGGATAAACCCATAGATATGGGAGTGACCAAGTTCTGTGAGACCTGTGGGCTTTGCGCCGAAAATTGTCCTTCAGGATCTATTTCCAAGGATAATAATCGTACTTCCGAAGCCGTATATTCCACTACAAATTATGGTGTTAAAAAGTGGCCGTTCGATGCTTGTAAATGCAAAGCGTATTGGGATGATCACAACATAAGTGCTTGTGGTAACTGTGTTCATTATTGTCCGTACAATAAACCCAAAACCGAAATGCATAAGTTAGCAGCGCATTTGGCGCCGACGCTAGGGTCCACGCTTGTCAAGATGGAAAAAATGTTAGGCTATTCAGAACCCAAAGATGTGGCAAGCTGGTGGGCGCAGGATCCTAATAAATTCTTTCCAAGAAGTACGAAGAAGTAAGTATAACTAAAAAAATTGCCGGCTCTCAAGCGGGAGCCGGCATATCATTATAAGTCAAACTTCCTGGAGGATGCAATAATGTTAAAACGCATAATGATAGTTGTTGCGGTTGCTATATTGATTGGGGCTTTGGCATATTCCAATATGGCAGCAGAGAAGGATGAACTCCTTTACATGAAACAGGTTTTGCCACAAACAAACTTTGAAAAAATAAGTAACAACCCTCCAACTTTTAAAACGGATCAAAGCAACGGCAAGGAACATTATTATGTCGTATTTGGAGAGGCCAATGGTTACGGCGGGCCAATGAAGGTAGCTGCAGTAATTGATCCGCTGGGGGAGATCCAACAGGTTGTGGTTGTGGAGAGCAGAGAGACGCCTAGTTTTTTGAACAAAGTCTTAAAGGCAAAATTTCTGGATCAGTTTAAGAACATAAAAGCAAATGATCCGATTGAACTGGGTGCTGACATTGATTACGTCACCGGGGCCACGGTAAGTTCCAGGGCTATCGCCAATGCTGTACGACAGGGAAGTCACGAAGTGGCAGTCAATCAACTTGGTCTAAGCATATCGGAAAAGCCGGAATCCTGGAAGTTTGGGTTAGCGGAAGCAAGCGCAATCATTCTGCTTTTAGCCGTATGGGTCCTAAGCTTGGTGTGGAAAAAGTCCAAAATGCGGTATATTACTTTACTTGCTGCAGTCATTATCTTTGGATTCTGGCTTAAGATCCAGATATCCTTATCTTCTATCTCGGCATTATTGATGGGGTATTGGCCCCCTATACACAGTAATATGATTTGGTATGTAATCGTACTAGGTGGTTTAGGAATCGCTCTTTTTTCAGGACGCAACCTATACTGTTACTGGCTGTGTCCTTTCGGGGGGGTACAAGAATTAACAAGTATGGTAAGAGGTCGCAGCAAGTGCCGAAGGGTATCTAATCAGCTCCTGAGATTATTGCCTAAGATACTGTTGTGGTCTGGCTTACTTTTAACTTTCCTGTACCGGAACCCGGCTATTGGCAGTTATGAACCATTTGGCACGTTGTTTGGTCTTACAGGGACTTTTCTTAATTGGCTATTATTGCTTGTGATTATGACAGCGTCCATCTTTATCTATCGATTCTGGTGCGATTGCTTCTGTCCGGTAGGTGCTTTTTTGGATATTTGCGCCAAAGTCAGGCGTAGACTCGGAAAACTGGTGCACTCACCTGAGAAAGTTACCCAGCACCAAATGCCGATGAATAAAACCGAGTAGGTGTAATTAAATCAACGAGAGGGAGAAAATGAATAATAAATACAATATTGGTGATATCCTAAATCATGCTTTATGTGTTGTTACCCTTGTAATAATCAGTCTGACCTTTTGGCAGAACATAGATTCTAATTCTGCTACAGACTTGAATCCTCAGAAAATTAATATGGAATCCCAAACTCCTCAGGAGCCTGAGATTCCAGAAAATATTGATATGCATAACTTTGCAGTAGAATAAATGAGGCCAGTTTATAATTGGGATTCAACCCATGATTTGAAGTCTTTAGGGAAATAGATATTCCGATCGATGACTTTGATCATACCTTTGTTCTTTAAATCAGAGAATTGTTTCGTAACAAATTCACGCGTAGCACCAATAGATTCGGCAATTTCCTGATGAGTAAGGATGTAAGGGGCTTTATACCAATGATCATATTCCAAGTGATTGAGTGAATAAAGATTACGTAAGAATAGTAAAAAGCGCTGTCTTGGATTAAAAAACCAAAGAGATTCAAAATTTTCTACAAGTGCAATAGCGTAATTACTCAAGTAGTTCATAAAAATAAAGGCCAAGATGGGGTTAGCATTAATTTTTTCAAAGAATTGATTTTTGGTGATATAACAAATTGTGCTGTCTTCACAAGCCCTTATCTCAAGGGGAGAAGATTTTACTTCCAAAAGTACGGGAACTAAACCGTAAAGTCCTCCGGCTTGAATAATACTCACTGTTCTTTGTCTTCCATCTTTACTTAACATCATAGTCTTCAATGTTCCTTTTTCGACACACTGGATGTAGTTTATTTGTTCACCGGTATTTATGACTCTTTCTCCTTTGCTTACAGTAAAACGTTGACCATTCGTCTTCATAAAATCAAATAATTCTTTAGATGAAGGTTCCCATGGGAAAATAGAATAGTCAAACACTGCAATCACCTCCGCATACAGATTCCCCTATACCCTATCATATCATTTCTGTTTCTGGAGATATGTGAATCAAGACACACTCTGTTTTTGATTATCAGAAAAGCAAAACAAAAGAATCGTCAGAAAATAAGGGTAATTAAAGCATCTCCAAATAATATAAATATTATTTGTTATTATTTGTTATGCCAATAAAAATAATCCACAATTTGGGTAGAAACTGTTGTATAAATAATACGGTAAATAATTTTGAAAATTTAAAATATATAAATTATACCCTTAGTAAGCGCTAAGATTTATTAAATTTTAACTATGATATATTAACCTGTATAGACAGCAGAATTATCTCAGACTAAAGATGTAGAACCGAGCTAGAAGAAAACAATTTTAAGGAGGATGATTTGAAGTGGTGGATTTAAAAGTCCTGACTCAAGCGATGTCCGATTTGGACGAAGACGTGTTAAACAAGGCGATTGATGAAGCGCTAAGCAAAGACGACAATACTGCAGAAGTTCAAGAAGTTGTTAAGGCCTGTCAGCAAGGTATGACGCTCGTAGGTGAACGCTATGATTCGGGCGAGTACTTTATCGGAGACTTGGTCTTTGCCGGGGAAGTGTTGCAAAGTGTAATGGACAAGCTCAAACCGGCTTTAAGTGCAGATTCCTCAGCAAAAGGCGGAATGATTGTCCTGGCTACTGTTTTCGGAGATCTTCATGACATAGGTAAAAATATTTTCAGATCCATGGTTGAAGCCGCAAATTTTGAGGTAATCGACCTGGGGATCAATGTTCCGGTCAGCCAGATCGTGGACAAGGTTAAAGAAGTTAACCCTGATATTGTCGGCTTAAGCGGCGTACTGACCTTAGCGCTGGATAGTATGAAAGAAACAGTTGATGGACTGAACAATGCGGGCCTTAGAAATTCAGTCAAGGTGATTATCGGCGGCGTACCCGTTAATGAGAATGTATGTCAAAGCATAGGGGCGGACGCCTTTTCGACAAACGCCGCTGAAGGTGTCAAAATATGCCAAAGATGGGTGGGTTGATCGATGAGTGAAATAATGAACCTTTACCAAAAACGTGTAGAAAGAGTTTACAAAGCCATTAATCTAGAACAACCGGATCGCGTTCCGATCTCTTCCGCTCTTGGAACATGGTCTTCCTACTATGCAGGGTACACTGACTCCGAATCCAACTGGGATTTGGATAAATGCAGTAAGTCCCTTCTAAAAGTAGTTAACGACATACCGATGGACGTCTTGCACATGTTTTACGCCAGACCCGGTGGCATGTATCAGGCTTTGGGCAGTAAATCTTTTCATTATTTGAATGAAAGCAACATTGTTCAATATTCAGATGAGAATGCGGAAGTAATGACTAGCGAAGAATATCCTGAATTCATTAAAGACCCATTTAGGTTCATGGTGGAAAAAGTTTTGCCGCGGAAATATTCGGAATTGGCAAAAGATTCACCTGCAAAGGATTTAGCACTAGCAAAAGGCGCTATGCAATTTGGTATGTATGGAGCGAAAAAGGGAGCTGCAGAGGCTAATCTAATAACCCAGTATGGAATACCTATGCTATTTGATGGTTTAGCAATAATGCCATTAGATTGGATTGCCGATTTCTTCCGGGGTATTAAAGGCGCATTTATGGATATGCGTCGTCGGCCTGAAGAATTGCTTGAGGCTGCGCAGGCACTTACTCCGTTAGTAATAAGGTTTGGAATGGGTCAGATGTTTTCAACACCACCGAAAGCAAACCCCAAAATCATCCTACTTCCTTTACATTTGCCTACTATGCTTAAAACAGCAGATTTTGATAAATTTTACTGGCCTATGTTTAAAACGATTATCGAGGCCTTCGTTGCTAATGGAGTAATTCCAATGCCATTCTATGAAGGAGATTGGTCAAGATACTATGATCATCTTCAAGAATTACCTGTCAAAAAAACACTGGGATGGTTCGAACACGGAGATCCTAAAGAGCTTAAACAAAAGCTTGGAAATACCATGTGTATACTAGGTCTTTTTCCGTTAACGTTGTTACAATATGGCACGAAGGAAGAATGTATTACTAAAGCGAAAGAATTATTGGATGATCTGGCTCCTGGCGGAGGATATATTTTCTCTACCGATAAGGAACTTCTTTCGGCAGCTGACGGCAAGGCGGAAAATATCATCGCCGTAAACAAGTTTGTCATGGAGTATGGTATTTATTAATAGGAGGTGCTTCACGGTGGAAGAACAATTGTTGATCTCTTGGAGTGATATCGTAAAAGAGCATCCGGAGCTCGCAGACAAAGATCCTGCGATGGGTATGAATTGGGATATCGGACAGGAAATGATTTTCGCCTATGTAACTTTTCTGGCGCTCTTTTAAACAAGGAGAATAAGGGAAACTAAGAAAAAATAACCGAAATAAGTTAATAGGTCAATTTCAGGCTGTTTTATTTAATGTCATAGAAGATTACTACAGTCTCGAGCCAGGAGAAAATCCTGGCTTTTTATCACTTCAAATATTGTAGCTGCGAGAACGTTGTGAGTGGAGTATCCTGCGGAGTATCTTGTATGCGTCTGCGCTGCCCGAGAAAAAAGGAAAACGCCTCAAAATAATATTGAAGCGTTAGAGATGGGACTCATATTACCTTAATTTATTTACATTAGTGTCAATAGCTCCTAGAAAGAAGGTCTATATCAGAGCATCGACTTCTGCTGGGGTAAAAATAAGCTGTTTATCCTTGACCTCAGCTGTACCATTGAGACGATAGCCTTTAGGACCACCGTCCATTGTGGCTGCAACAACCCATATGTTTTTGTCAGCTGCTAAATTCTGTTGTGTTACGTCCATTTTGTAAATGCCGAAGACTACTGTGTCACCGACAACTTCGCCTTTGCCAACAATAATTGGGTGAGGAATGCCATCTGCACCCAGTGTGACAAGAGAGAGAAAGGCCGAACCCTCAATGACTGCTTTGACCCCTTCATTAATAACCATCTCGCCATCTCCTTAGTATTTTTTTGATAGTCTTTACTTTAGTTTTGCTACCTAGTACAATATTACCACCTGGATTTTATTTTTCAAGTACGCAGAAAATGATGAGTAGGTAAGGAAAAACTGACTATGAAAAACGATCAAAACAACAGCGCATGCAGAGATAACTGCCCATGTATGGAGGATTGTCCATTGGGAAGCGCACTAAGGTTAATAGGCGGAAAATGGAAAGTGCCTATTTTATGCGCGCTTAATCAAGACGGGATAACAAGGTATAATGAACTGAAACGTAAGATTAGAGGCATAACAAATACCATGTTAGCGAGCTCATTGAAGGAATTGGAAGAAGACGGTCTTATCTGCCGTAAACAATATATGGAGATGCCGGTGAGGGTTGAATATGCATTGACGGACCTTTGCAGTGACCTGATGCCGATTCTAAAACAACTCGCACATTGGGGAATTCAGGTTCAAGAGTCTGAATACACATTGAACAAAAACTAAGAAATGCCCCGATAATATATGTTGTATAAAATAATAAGGCGAATATTTTGGGGAGCATTAGTCTGAAATAGTCTATTGCTCCTTTGTTTGCATTATACAAAAATACTTAGGGGCTGCTGAACAGGATGTTATTTTCTCAATAAGCTAACCTGATCAGCCCGAAATTCTCTCTAATAAAATTGAGTATAAGAATCCGGAGCCTGCGCTCCAGGTTCATTACCAACAGCTGCATGGCGATAACAGTCTCACTGGTTTCTTTGAGACGTGCCATGATACGTCCGAGCCCATAAAACCGCTTACCTTCTCCGAATTTTCCTTCAACAGCGTTTCGTATTCCAGCATCCAGCCGTTCTTGTTTCTTTTGTTCTCTTAATAGTTCCTGATCTTTGGCTGGTCTGCCGAGCGGTGGACCGCTCAATCGAATGCCCAGTTTCTTGCAGTAGTTAAGGTTATCTCTGTTCCGGTAGATCTTGTCTGCCATCACGGCTTCTGGATAAAAACCATACCTTTGGTAGTAGTTTTCAACCGATTGCATGAGTGTCTTGCTTTCATTGAAAGCGTCAAAGCTCAAGCTCTCCATATAACTGAATCCGTTCACAACACTGATGGCAAGCTTAGCTCCAAATTCTACATCTGCGTTTGACTTGCCTCGTACTATGGGTCTGACAAAAGGCATATGCAGGCTGACGATGCGATCTTCTACCGAATGTTTACCCTGTTTGTACATTTCCAGCTGTTGCCGGTAGATTTCTTGACTGACGAGCAGATTGCGGTATTGGCGTTTAGTTAAGAGAGTCAGCGAACTTTTTTCAGCAAGAGTCTTAATGTTTTTCAGATCCCGTCGAATATATCGCAGCTGTCCTCCGATTCCTTTGCGGATCATCTTAGCAGTCTTATGTTTCTTTTTATCAATGTTCAGATAGCTTTTGCGTGCATTGCGACGGTAGGATCTGGGTTTCTTGAGAATCCCGGCATGCGGTGCATGCAGTACATCAATGATTTCTTCCAAAGCCTGCCGGGTTGTGTTCAAAAGCCAGATATCTGTAGGATAGTGAATATCCGCAGGGGTGCAGGTTGCATCCAGGATCAGCTTGCCTGAGTTCTTGGTTTCTGAAGGTTCTTCATTCGTTTTCTCTTCTTGTCCTGTATCATCAGAGTCTTCACCATCAGAAGGAGGGGTGTCGTCTGAGCCATCTGAGTCATCTGGGTCATCTAGGTCATCTGGGTTTTCTGGATATTCATGTTCTCCGGCTAGTCTGCTAGTAATCTCGTTGATTTCGTTGATAATATCCTTGTCCAAACGTTTGCGGAAATGGGTCATGAGTGAATGATTGAATGGCGGTTTATCTACAAATGCACTTAGGCCAATGAAATATTGCATGTACGGATTTTCTGTGATCTCTTCGACCGTGTCACGGTCAGATAATGATTTCACATTTTGAATGATCAGAGATCCGAGTGCCAAACGCACCGAATAGGCTTTTTGTCCGCGACTGACAGGAAAACTTCTGGCATACTTCTTCTCAACTTCGGCCCAGGGGATCATTAATGCGAGCTTACACCATTTATTGTCCGGGTTTAAGTTCCCGCCAAAAGGCAGAAAGAATTCGTGCGGAAATGTAATCTGCTGTTCGGTAGGTTTGTACATGAAAACACGCTCCCAAGTGCAAGGTTTTTTAACATAATATTTATGTTTACATGTACTATTTTACCAAAAGTCGGGGTTAAAACCCAGTGTTTATGCTGATTTTACCGTTATTCAGCAGCCCCTACTTAGGGTTGTCAGAATGGGGCTTATCCTAAAGGAATACATCATTTGATCAAAGCTAGTTTTACTTTTACTTTTCTGAATATTCAGAAAAGTATTTGTTTAACATACACAAAAAGTTGACTGCTATACACTGAATACGAGCGCTCGTGTTTAAGATATGATCTGTATTTTAAAGTAAAGGAGGAAAGGTATAGACTCACAAGTCTAAAAAAACCAGAACTTCATAGCGCAAATGTTTAGCATCTAAGGGACTTTTAACATTATCTTTTTTATTTTCACAAATTGGAATGGAGTGAACAGGATGGAAAATAACCAGTTAGAAAATGGCTCGGTAGCAGACAAGATTAAATCTGTTCAGATCAGCAGACGTTCTTTATTTAAATTTGCCGGGCTTGCTGGAGGGGTAGCGGCACTCGGGGGAATTGCTGCCAGCAGCTTTGGTGATGCAAAGTCCATTGATACGATGATGGGATGGGAATCAGAACAAGGGGAAGTATATTTTAATCGTGAGCCATTTAGAGTAGATAAGCCTGGTTATGAGATTAAAGGACCAGTCAATCGTGTGGATCAAGACGTTGATTCGCCAACCTTTCGTCGTCTGTACTATCAGGAAGATGCCTTATTAAGCAAAAAAGGCGAAGAAAATTTAATGCCCAGATTGAAGGAATATTACGCAAAGCATCCTGATAAACTGGAAAGCGATAGAGCATGGTTCACCAAACTTCTTCCGAACCTCGCTGAAGAAGAGAAAAAAATGAATAAGGATATGTGGGGGATTGCAACTGCATGGAACAAGGCTTGGACCAGCATGCTTGCTCCCTTAGTAGGGGACCCAAAAGAGTGGGACTTTAAGGGTGTAATCAAAGAACCATTAAAAGTTAAGGATCCAAAAGAAACAAGCAAACTTATTAAAAAATGGCAGGCCTCTTTGGTGGGACTTTAGTGGGTATTACGAAAGTCAATCCGAGGTGGATCTTGGGCTGGGGTGGTGGCGTGGACCCTAGGATGCTTCCAATTTTAGCTGCGGTAGGAATCGATCCAATAACGCCAAGAGGGGTAAGAGGTGGTCCCATAGACATCCCGGATTGGTGGCAATATGCAATTGTCATTGCTGTACCCCATGAACCTAATTTAATAGAAGCAACACCGCTTTTTTACAGTCCATTTGAGGCATATACGCGGTCAGGTCTTGCTGCTGCAAGACTTACGGGTTTTATTAAAGCTTTGGGGTATCCTGCCAGATATAACGGAAACCCAATTATAGGGTGGGATGAACTTTTACCCACACCGTTAGCAATTGATGCCGGATTAGGTGAGATGGGAAGGCCCGGCATATTGGTTACACCTGAATTTGGACCCTCGGTAAAATTGGCTGTTGTACTGACCAATCTTCCTATGGAGCCGGATCGGCCAATCAACATGGGATTAAAGGATTTCTGCGACAAGTGTGGTATTTGCGCGGAAAAATGTCCTGGTGGCTCTATTCCAAGCGGACAACCCGAACTGCAGGACGATGGCGTGGTACGTTGGATGTCAGACAGAGAAAAATGTCAGAACTATTATGCTTCTGTTCCCGTCAGACATATGTGTGGTGTTTGTTATTCTGTGTGTCCGTGGCGCAGATTTGACAATGCGTTGCATAAGTATAGCCGTGAATTGGCTGTAAGAGATCGAACCGGAATAGCACATCAAATCATGCTATGGGGGCAAAAGAGCTTTTATCCGAGTCCGTCAAAGGACGATTATAATGCTCCGACGTGGGCGACTTATAAAGACGTGCCTTGGTGGATGAGAACGGATATGTTCTTTGACGGAATACCGGAAGGCATCTTTAAGAAATAGGAGGGATAGCGGATGAGCCTTTATTCGTTCATTGCAGGAATGGGAACAGCAGTAGCTGTGTATTGGTTGTATTCATGGTCGAAGCAACGTGGTCAAAGCTTAAATTGGTGGAAATGGTTAGTCGTTTGTGCGTGGGTTTTATTACTCTTTTTAACGGATATATTTATTTTCACTAGTCTCGGTGAAAATGAGTCTCGTGCGGCTTTAATGGGCGGAGTCTTTTTGACTGCAATCACTGTAATTTCAGGAGTCGGGATCTGGCGTTGGTTTTTTACTGTACCGAAAGCAAAAATAATTGATAATGCATCTAAAATGTAATTATTTTTGTTCTCAGTTTTAAGGTAAGGCTGAATGGTTTGCTGCCCAGAGAGAAAACAAAAATATAATCGCTGGGCAGTCAAACCGTTTGTCGTAAAAGCGTGGTTAGCAGTTTAAGAAAATTTGAGGGACACTCTTGTAGCCGGATCCAACAAGACTTGGAACTATATGCACTATGTTTCAATTAAGGTGGGAAGTGCTGAGAAAGGCACGTAGTGCGGATATAATAAACGATGGTATACCGGGAGATGTGTAATTTGTCTAAAGCTCATTTAAAAAAACTGTTCTTATTTATGTTTTATGGATCTTTAATGATCGCATTATTGTTTAGTTTTAAGGGCAGACAGATGGATGTCCAGCAATTCTTACCCTCAATGCTGAGCAATGCTCAGGAGTTTGAAGTAATTGAAACTCATCCTCTGACCTATGCAGGCTATAAGAATATCAACGGTCAGGATACGCTGCAGGGATACGTAGTTTTTGGCCAAGGAAGCGGCTATGGCGGTCCTGTATCTGTTTTAACGGCTACAGACCCCAACGGTAACATTTTAAAAGTTCGGGTTGTAGGGTATGCTACGGAAACACCATCCTATATTCAATCAGTTTTGAGAGGGGATTTTCTGAAGCAATTTATAGGTAAATCTGTAGATGAACCGCTGGAAATTGGACGGGATATCGACAAGGTGACCAGTGCTACGCTATCATCAAGAGGAATTACCGATGCAGTCCGCCAGGCTAGTCATGGGCTGGGTAGAAACCAATTTGCCTTGAATATTTCTGAGCCTTCGGAGAATATTAATTTGGGGATTAAAGAAATAGGTTTGGCTTTATTAATATTTGCAACGATTATAGGAGTGCGTTTGAAAATCAATAAGCTGCGCTGGGTAGTTATTATATGCAGTATATTTTTTACAGGTTTCTGGTTTAACTGCTCAATTTCACTTGCAAACATTGCCAGCGGATTAATGGGATTCTTCCCAGCTTTTAAACAAAATCTTTTTTGGTATATTTTGATCGTCGGGATTCCATTAATTATTTTCTTAAGCGGAAAGAATCTATATTGTTATTGGTTATGTCCTTTTGGAGGAATTCAGGAGATACTGGCAAAAATCGGAGGCGGAAAACTAAAATGTAATCATAATATAGGAACATGGCTGCAAAAAATTAAATACATGTTAGTTTGGATCGTGCTGATTTTAAGCTTTTGCTTTAAATCACCGAGTGTAGGTGGCAGTTATGAGCCCTTTGGAGTCCTGTTCGGATTTCAGGGTGTGAGTGTGCAATGGATACTGCTCAGCATTATCCTGGTTGTATCGCTGTTTATCAGAAGATTTTGGTGTTTATACTTTTGTCCGGTCGGGGTGATCAATGAAATCATCATTAAAGCAAGACGGTTCGTAAATTCCCTTTTCCAAAAGAAACAGGAACAAGGTATTCTAACGAATAAAGGAAGGACACTATGAGGAACCTTGGCTCTAAGGAAGTATTTTTCTGTACTTTGACAGCGACAATCTTATTTTTAGTTATGGTCTTACTATTTAGCAACATAAAACAACTTTTATAACTATTCATCAGCGTTGAATTAAATAACGCAAAAAAAGCATGTTCATTATCTGCATACAGTATCCACGAAGAAAAAATAATAAATAATTAAATGAGGGTAGTTCTGTCTGCCTATATCTCTAATTATCAGGAGATTTAGGTAGACAAGGAAACAACATAATTACATTTTCACATATTAATTAGTCTAAGTATAAGGCTAAGTACAAGGGAGTGTAATCATGAGTGATAATGATCTACCGTGGCTGAAACACACAAAATTATTCCGGTCGCCAATAGATGGATGGAAGAAAGTTTTTGCGCATAGAGAAAGATTGTTATATCCCAAAGGAAGCATTATTATTAAACAAGGCATCACTATTGAGAAACTATTATATATTTTTACAGGGACGGTTGAATATTCGAAAGTTGACGAAGAAGGCAATGAGGTTCTCATTGATGTATTGGGTGCAAATAATTTATTTATGATTGCTCCATTGTTTACCGGTATTCCCCCTCTCGGTTCATTTACGGCTGTAGAAGACACAGTAGCAGCTGCAATTTCAATTCAGGAAATGAAAAGTTTGATGAAGTCTGATTTTACGCTTACTGAAGAGTTGCTCTACGACCTTTCAATGAAAAGTAATAACCACATAAGTCGGCTGCAAAAACATTACACTTACAAAGTAGACCATAGAATTATCGAAACTTTGTGTGCACTTGCAGATCAACAAGGGATGCAACTGTTTATCAATCAACAAGATTTGGCTGAACTTGCAGATACAACAAGAGTAACGGTGTCAAAATTATTTCGCGACTTAAAATCTGAGAACATTATACGGCCAATATATGGAGGGATCATTATACAGGATTATAGCCGCCTAAAAAACTGGCAGAAACATATTTAAAGATCTACAATTTAGACTAAATGAATTTATTATTGATGAAGAAATGATATTTTAGGAGGTTATTAAATGCCAACTTATGACTTTATTTGCGAAAAGTGTGGTCACAAGTTTTCAATTTTTTGTAGTGTAAGTTCAAGAGACAAACAAATATGTCCGCAGTGCACTGATGATAATATAACTCAGCGGTTTACAACGGTTAATGCCTATGGAGTCAAAGGTGGTAAAGCCTGTTCATCTGGGAAATGTAGTCCTGGCTGCAAATGTTAAAATCTGCACCATCTTTTCTCTTGACTTTTCTCCAATTTCATTTAGAATAATACGTAATAATCATATATTCTTTTTGGTGTCTCTTATGGAGAAGAATAGGGAATCAGGTGCAAATCCTGGACGGACCCACCGCTGTAAATAGTTGTGATGACTGTACAATGCCACTGAGAAATTGGGAAGGCACAGAAGTCGGTTAAAACTATGAGTCAGAAGACCTGCCAATAAAGATACGTAATGAAGCGACGGTAAAGTTTCAGTTTGAGGGATTAGAGTCCCTCAAACTGAAACTTTTTTATTAATGCTTCAGCAAGTTCAAAACGTATACGTTTTGAACACAAAACCACCCGTTACACGGGTGGAGACAAAGAATTATAAAAAAGAAATTCACCTTCCGCTATAATGATGAATGTTCAAGCCATCAAAAAGCAAAAAGGAAGGGGAATTTCTATGGATAAAAGTTTAGCACACACAAAATGGATGTGTAAATACCACATAGTATTTACACCAAAGTATAGGAGGCAGGTAATATATAAGCAGATCAAGTCAGATATAACGCAGATAATAAAGGAGCTTTGTAAATATAAAGGTGTAGAGATAATCGAAGGGCATGCAATGCCCGATCATATCCACCTGCTTGTATCAATTCCACCGAAGATGAGCGTATCAAGTTTCATGGGGTATTTGAAGGGAAAAAGCGCAATGATGATATTTGATCGGCATGCCAATTTGAAATATAAGTTTGGCAATCGCCATTTCTGGGCAACCGGGTACTATGTCAGTACTGTGGGACTAAATGAAGCGACCATAGCAAAATATGTAAGAGAACAGGAACTGCATGATCAGATAAATGATAAGGTAAGTGTCAAAGAGTTAGAAGACCCCTTCAGGGGTTAGCCAGGTAATAAATGCTGAATGGCTTGAACGAAGTGCAAGCCAGCACTTTTAGGTGCAGGCTTGCAATAAGCCCTTATAGGGCTAGAGCATGCCACCCGTTTTACGGGTGGTCATGACTTTGTATTTATTGCATTTAATATGGAGGTTTTCATCCTATGGAACCTGTGGTACAGCTTAAAATAGAAGCTCTTACTTTTCCACCGGAAACAAAAAAAGTATTAAAAGATATCGACTTAACCATTAATAAAGGAGATTTCATTGCCATTACAGGGGAAGCTGCATCGGGCAAATCGATGTTGCTCCATAGCATCACCGGAGCAGCGCCTCAATTTTTCAATGGACAGTTAAACGGCACCATTAAGGTGATGGGGAAAAACATTAATGAAATCCCCTTAGCAAAAATGTGCGATCACATCGGCTATATGATGCAGGAGCCGCAAAATCAGATTGTCAGTATCACGGTAGAAGAAGAAGTTGCTTTCGGTATTGCCAATATGGAACTTCCTTGGGAGGAAATTAAGCATAGAGTCAAAAAAACTTTACAATTCGTTGGACTGGAGGGTTTTGAACAAAGAAATACGGATGGACTGTCCGGCGGCCAAGCCCAAAGAGTGGTATTGGCAAGTGTTCTAGCGATGGAAACTCCCATTCTTGTTTTAGATCAGCCCACCGCAGAATTAGACGGAAAGGGAAAACAAGACCTCTATTCTCATATCGCTTATTTAAACAGAGAAAAAGGAGTTACCGTGATTATGGTGATGGACCGGGCCTGCGATATTCTCCCTTATACCAATCGTATTCTTATCATGGCTGAAGGAGCCATTCAAGAAGAATGCAGCCCTGATGACTATCTAGAACGGTTAAATAAAAAAATCAGCCCAGCAAAAAATATTACAGCAACAGATGAAACAATAATTGAAGTGAAGGATCTAACCTTTACCTATAAAGGGGATTTTAAGGGATGTGAAAAAATTGATTTGGCGATTAATCACGGTGATTTTATTGGGTTGATTGGACTCAATGGTTCAGGGAAAACGACGCTCTTAAAGTTAATAGAAGGTTTGCTTGTCCCGGATGCGGGTGCGATTCAAATATTTGGCAAACCCCTAACCAAAAGAAATTTAGCAACCATACGCAGTCAAATAGGTTTTCTGTTTCAAAACCCTGATCTTCAAATCTTTGCAAACACAGTAAAAGACGAGGTAGCATTTATTTTAAGAAAAAGAAAACTGCCGGAAGGGGAAATTGAAGAGAAGGTAAATGGAATTCTAGCTGAAGTCGGGCTGTTAGCATACGCCGATATCCATCCTCACAGGCTCAGCCGCTGCCAGCGTCAGAAACTGGCAATTGCCTCTGTTTTAGTAGGAGATCCTGAGATTATCATAGCTGATGAACCGACCTCAGGCTTAGATGAAGAACAAAGTGCCCTGATTATGGAGCTGCTTTCTGCATTTCAGCAACAAGGTAAAACGGTTATTCTCGTTACCCATGACCTGGGTTTGGCAAAACAATATACCAATCGTATTGTGGCGATGCATAAGCACCGTCTGGTATTGGATATTCCGACCCAAGAAATTGGTTCTTTTGAAAAAACATTGAAGGACATCGGGTTAGATTTTCAGAAGGAGGGCATTGCTAATGGCCTTCATTGAAAAAATTGATCCGCGCACGAAATTGGTATGGTGTTTAACACTGATCCTTACAGCTTTACTTTCGCAGAATCTGATCCAGGAAATTGGGATGATTGCATTGGTAATGATTACGGATTGTATTTTTTCTAACCATTTAAAAAAATATAAAATACTAGTACCTGTAATGCTTTTAGTTGCCTCGCAAATTATTGTCATACAGCTTTTGTTCTGCCGGGATGGAGAACTTCTTTGGCAGTGGGGAATCGTATCTGTTTATACTGGCGCTATTCCGGCTGCTGCTTTAGGTATTTCCCGCACTGCTGCCGTGACCTTTGCTGCTGTTCAGTTTATGACCTGGACTTCTGCCACAGATGCTGCTTTAATGCTCATATCATGGCATGTTCCTTATCGCTATGCCATGTTGGTCGTTATGACAAAGCGGTTTTTCCCTCTGATGCAAAAGGAATATCTGGCAATTTCAGAGAGTCAATCTGTTCGGGGTTATCCCTCTGAAGGGATTAAAAATAGAATAAAAAATCTTCCGTTAACGTTTATGCCGTTGCTATATCGTACAGTCCGGCATACTTCAGATATTGCTCTTTCGATGGAATTAAAAGGCTATGGCCGAAGCAAGCAGCGAACTTTTAGCAAACAATTGCATTTAAAAAGCTGGGAAATGATCAACATGATGGTTCTTGTCTTATTTTTCATTACAGTTAACTTAGTACCTTGATAACTCCAAAACACATGTAAACAATTTAACGAGAGGGAACAAGTAGATTTAGGGTTGACCTGGTACTAAAATATAAAAAATATTTTATTTTAGGAGGACATTATGAACAACAAATTTTTCAGAACCGACACCAAAGCACTCGTAGGATCCATTCTTTTAGGTATTGTCTTTGTCATAGCCTGTCAAGCTACAGGATTTATTGACAATCTTCTTCCCACAGGCAAAGCAGGCATGTACTTAATTAACGGTACGGTCTGGGCTTCCTTTACGGCACTCATCGTCCTGCTTTATAAACAGCCTGCCGGAATGATTGCAGGGGAAGTCGAAGCATTAATTTCCATGTGGTACAGCCCGCTGTGGATTGCTTTTATCTTCGCGAATGCCATCGGGTCACTTGCCGTATCATTCGTCGCAGCCAAGTGCTCCATGGAAAAATGGTGGCACCACATTCTCGCCCAATTTCTCTGCAATGTTTTAGGGAATGCTGTTGTTTGTATTGGATTAATCAATATTTACCAGTTACCCATCAAGGTTGCCGTAATTGAAGCATTGATTACCATCGCTATCTGTTGGCCTCTTTCCACGGTGATCACAAAATTAATATATGATAGCATCAAAAAATCAGGTTTAGTCAGATAAGAAAAATTTGAGTTAGACAATGCAATTAAGAAAAGAGGTTAGGATATGAGCCAGGACTTGAGAGATTTTCTGAAGCGGCTGGAGCGAGAGGGTGAAGTGAAGCATGTCACAGAAGAAGTTAAAAGAGCGTATGAAATCAGTACCCTCATTATGGAACTGGAAAAAGAGCACCGTTATCCCGTCATGGTTTTCGATAAGGTAGAGAACAGTGCGTTTCCTGTGGTGACCAGTATCTTAAGCACCAGAGAACGGTTTGGCAAAGGACTGGGTGTCGAAGCGTCTAAAGTTTCTGAAACCTATGCCGAACGTATCAAAAAACGGATCGAAGAGGTCAAAGTTATTAAGAACCCTCCTTTTGCCGAACATTGTATCACTGGCGATGACATCGATCTCTATAAGCTTCCAATCCCAATTCATTTTCCGATTGACGCCGGGCCCTATGTAACCTCTGGACTGTGTGTTGCCAAAGACCCTGTAAGCGGTGTGGAAACCTTAGGTTTCCACCGCATGCAGTTAAAAAACAAGAATACCTTAGGGATTTCACTCCATTCCCGTCAAAGACTCTGGGAATATTTTCGAAGAAGCGAAGAAAAAGGGCAAAGCTTGGAAGCCGCCATCGTGATTGGCGTTCATCCCAATATTGCCCTGGGATCTATGGCCCTTGTCCCGTATGACCAGGGCAAATATGGGGCAATTGCAGGGCTTTTTGGTGAGCCTTTGGAAGTTGCGCCCTGCGCTACTGTGAATTTACAGGTTCCGGCCTATGCGGAAATTGTCCTGGAAGGTGAAATACTGGCTGATGTGCGGGAAAAGGAAGGTCCTTTCGCTGAATTTACGAATTATGCCTGCTATCGAAGTACGGAAAATGTCTTCAAAGTCAAAGCCATCCGCTACCGGCAAAATGCTTTTTATCATGACTTGACACCTGGGATGAGCAGTGAACATATCACGGTTGTAGCCATTCAGAGAGAGGGCGACGTCATAAATGCGTTGCATCAGACTTTGCCGAATATCAAAGCAGTTCATGCACCTTTTTCGGCCTGCGGATTGTTTCATTGCTATATTTCTATGAAAAAAATTGCCGAAGGGCAGCCTATGCAAGCCATTTACGCCGCTTTTGCAGTCGACCACAATATCAAGATGGTCATTGTGGTGGATGAAGATGTTGATGTCTTTAACGAAGAGGAAGTCCTATGGGCACTTGCCACAAGATTACAGGCGGACAAAGGGGTTTCCATTTTACCGCAGCACCTGGGAATGGGTGTGACCCTTGACCCCTCAACGGATGAATTAAGCCGTACGTCCAAAATGGGGATTGATGCCACAAAGCCCTTAAGCGGTTTCGCCCCTAAAATCCAATTGGACGATGAAGTAAGAGAAGCAGTGCAACGGCTTCTTAAATATGCCAAATAAGGGTTGTGTGTTCTAAATATACCGATTAAGGGATGAGCGTATGATTAAAATTGCCATTGATACAGGAGGTACTTTCACCGACTACACCGCGGTAGGGACGTTTCAAAACAGTGAAACCAAAACGATCTTTGTAAAAAATCCTACCAATCATAAGAATCCTGCCCAGGGGATGATCGCTGGCTTGGAAAAATTGGCAGCTGCCTGGCATACGGATTTAGAACCACTCCTTGCGGAAACGGAACAAATCATTCACGGTACCACCTTAGCTTTGAACGCCATTTTAGAGAAAAAAGGTTCGGTTACCGCGCTTTTCACCACGGAGGGATTCCGTGACGCGCTGGAAATACGACGTTCTCAATTGGAAAATCAATGGGATCTAACAGCGGAAATGCCGGAATTATTGGTCCCCCGCAGACTGCGGTTAGGAATAACGCAGAGAATGGACTATCAAGGTGATACCATCAAAGAATTGGATGAAAACACTGTAAGATCTGCTTGCCGGAAATGTAAAGAGTACGGTGTGCAGAGTATTGCTGTCTGCTACCTTTTTTCATTTCTGAATCCGGAACATGAAAAAAGAACGGCTGAAATCATTCAGGAAGAACTTCCCGATGTATTCGTATCCCTGTCTTCGGAAGTAGCGCCAAAAATCAGGGAATATGAAAGAACGTCTACCACCGTACTTAATGCTTATCTGACACCGGTTCTAACAAATTATCTCAAAATCATAAAAAAAGAACTTGGGCAATATGGTTGGGATAAACCCATTAATATGATGATGAACAGCGGCGGTTTAAGCGATACGGATGCCATGGCACGTTTCGCCGTTAAAACCCTTCTTTCAGGACCGGCCGGGGGTGCCTGCGGTAACGAAGCCATGGGAAAAATGATGAAAAATCCCTATACTGTGTTGGCTGATATGGGTGGAACCAGTTTTGATGTGCATGTGGCGGGCAACGAAAATCGGCTTATTCCCCAATCTGAAATAGCAGGATACCCCCTAGCGATTCCGACCATTGATATCACTTCCATTGGTGCCGGTGGCGGCAGTATTGCCCAGGTGGATGAAAGCGGAAGAATTCTGGTGGGTCCGGACTCTGCCGGATCAGTTCCAGGTCCCGCTTGCTATGGTTTAGGAGGAACGGAACCCACCGTTACAGATGCTTTGGTTGTTCTCGGTTTGATTGATGAAGAAAACTTCCTGGGCGGCAGCATGCGCTTAAATAAAATACTGGCTGAAAAAGCGATTGACGATAAAGTTGCGAAAGCGTTAAATGTCCCGGTGACGGAAGGAGCGACGATCATCTACCGTATTGCGACAGAGATGATGGCGGATGCTGTTCGCCTTGTCACGGTACAAAAAGGCAATGACCCCAGAAAATACAGGTTGATAAGTGCGGGAGGAGCATTCCCTCTGTTTGCAGCCAATATGATGGACACTCTCCATATGAACGAAGTTTTGTTTCCCGTTACCGGACCGGTATTCTGCGCCTGGGGCATGTTAGGAGCATCTCGCCGCAGCGATTTCATCAGAAGTTTCTTTATGGAAAGGGGACAATGGAATCCCGCAAAAATCAATGCTGCGATCAAGGATATGAAAGAAGAAGGAAAAGCAGAGCTCATTCATTTAGGTGTACCGGAAAATGAGCAGGATTTCCGCCTTACTCTTGAAATGCGCTATATTGGACAGCACCATGAGATATCCGTACCCTGGCAAGGAACTTTTACGCGTGAGAGCAGGGATGCTTTAGACATAGCCTTTAATCATACCCACGAAAGCATCTATGAATATGCAGAAAGAGACAGGGAATGGGAAATCATCAATATCCATCTGGCTTGTATGGAAACAGAAAAGGAAAACACGCTCTTTCCGTTTGCTGAAAACAAGCTTCCCTTAACAGAAAGAACAGTGGCAGGAGAACCGTTTGGACAAGCAGGTGAAATTTCTGTCCCCGTTTATCACGCCGGTGATTTCATTGGTGATGGTACAAAAAATATCACTGGTCCCGCTTTGATTGATTTTGAATACACCACGGTTTTAATTCCCGCTGGCTTTGTAGGCAAAGCGGTCAAAAATGGTGTTCTGACATTAACAAAAGAAGGTACGCAAGTATGACAAGGACAAATACGGAAGAACTTATTAATCGCACCGTTATTGCCAATCGTCTCGACAGTATCACTAAAGAAATGGGGCTTGCTTTGGAGCATTCCGCCCATTCCCCCATTTTCGCAGAAGCCTGCGACTTTGCCTGCTGCATCTGTGACAAAGACGGCGAGCTGGTTTCTCAGTTAAGCGGTATTCCGATTCTGGCAACGGCAGGTTCCTTCAGCGTCCAATCTGTTTTAAGAAAATATAAGGATAACATCAAAAACGGGGATGTTTTTATCATCAACGACCCCTATGACGGAGGGAATCACCTGCCGGACATCGGGATTATTACACCTGTTTTTTTTGAGGAAAGTTTGATGTTCTTCTGTGTCAGCCGCGCCCATCACGGGGATATCGGCGGTTCTACCGCCGGGAGCTATAACCCCAAAGCGACTGAGATATTCCAGGAAGGGATCCGCATTCCCCCAACAAAATTGATGAGCAACAACGAATTTATTATTGAAGTTTTAGATATGATTCTCATCAATACTCGGAATCCGAAAATGCTGAAAAGCGACCTTCTAGCCCAAATCGGCGCCAATAAAGTTGCCGTTAAGCGTATCCTGGAGATGGTGGAAGCTTATACGCCCGCTGTCGTGAACAAAGCTATTGCTGAAACCTTGGAACAAACTGAAATGCTGACGAGAAAGCGGATCAGAGAGGTGCCCGATGGCATTTACCGGGCGACCGAATATATCGATGATGATGGTTATCAAGAAGAACCCGTCAAAATTGAAATTGCCGTAAAGGTAGAAGGAGACCGTCTCTTGGTCGATTTCGAAGGTACAGATAAGCAGGTTAAAGGTTTTATCAATACTTCTGTTGTCACAGCGACGACGGCTTCGGGCATTGCTGTTCTTTGGTTTTTAGGCTCTGATATTCCAAGAAACGGTGGAGCATTCCGCTGCATCGATGTCAATTTGCCCAAAGGTTCTTTGGTAAACCCTTATGAACCGGCGCCTGTAACGCTTTGTACCTTGACTCCGGCCAGCGAAATTATCGGCACCATTTTTCAAGCCTTGGGTCAAGCAGGCCCCGGTAAGGTTCCTGCAGGATATGCGCGCTATGCAGGACCTTCCTATTACGGTAAGGATCCCAGAAATAACCGCTATTATGTGGGATTTTCTTTCTGTTCGACCGGGAGCGGCGGCGCCATGAAAGGAAGTGACGGAAAATCCTATATGTCTGCCATGTCCAATTTCGGAGGGGTTAGAACGCCTAATATTGAATCCAACGAAATCCAATATCCCCACATCACACGTTATCATGAAATGGAAACGGATACTGCAGGCGCCGGCGAATACCGGGGTGGCGCAGGGATGCGGTACGCGTTTGAACTATACGATGAAGGCAGCCATATCGTGAATTTTGGTGATGGGATGAAATTTGCTCCCTATGGTTTAAACGGAGGACATCAAGGGAGCTTAAACAAAGGTGTCTTTCTTCATACGGAAAAACCAGTTATCATGGAGAGTAAAGAAGCTCCTAGACGTGTTGCCAAAGGCGATCAGGTTATTCTGAACTCCAGCGGTGGCGGCGGATGGGGTAATCCCTTAGACCGCCCTGCCGAAAAAGTGTACGATGATGTCTTGGATGAGATCATCACAATCAAAACGGCTGTAGATATTTATGGTGTTGTTATCACAGAAGAAGGAATTGATTACGATAAAACGAATAAATTGAGAAACGGTAAAAAATTGTGTAAGAATTAATGTGTAATCAAAATACGGTTATAGAGAATTAGGTAATACAGAATACGGTAATAAAGAATGACGAATGAAATAAGGAATGAAAAAATGAAAATTCTTTTAGCCATGACAGGGGCAACCGGGGTGATCTACGGTGTACGTTTATTGGAGGTTCTGAAAGAAACAGAACATCGCGTTTCGCTGATCATGAGCGGGTGGGCTAAAGAAACTCTCTCGCTTGAAACAGACTATTCGGTAGATTACATTCAGTCTTTAGCAGATACCGTATACGACAATAATGACTTGGCCGCGGCTGTTGCCAGCGGTTCTTACGGGATAGACGCAACCATTGTCGCACCTTGCAGCATGAAAACGCTGTCGGCAATTGCCAACGGTTATAGCGATAACCTCATTGTGCGCGCTTCCGACGTGGCCTTAAAAGAGCGTCGTCCTCTCTTTTTGATGGTAAGAGAGACACCGCTCTCTTCAATTCATCTGAAAAATATGACGACCGTAACGGAAGCAGGCGGAATACTCATCCCTCCCATGCCTGCCTTCTACCACCGGCCCAAAACCATTGACGATATTGTGAATCAAAGTGTTGGCAAGGTGTTGGATTTGCTGAAGATTCCGCACAATCTCTTTGAAAGATGGAGAAGTGACCAATGAACATAGATATCGGACAAGACAAGCTCGCCCTGTCCTACGACATATCGATAATTGGACACGACATTGTAATTATCGTTACCGGAGGGAAACAGCATATCGGCAGCATAGCGGTCGGAAACTGCGGTACGGTTACACAGTATACCGTAGAAGGCCACCGTGATGACGCCCTGGCCGAACCTCTGGCACAGGAAGTTTCCAAGCTTTTTAACTGTATTTGCTTGGTATCTGCAGGATTTCATCAAGACAACCTTGCTAAAGAAGAAATTGAAATTGTACTGCAAAATCATCGACAAGGGATCCGAAAAGTCGTCGCGTATTTGAAAGAGAACTATGCAAAGAGAACTGATAGCAAAACAAATTAAAGGATGAGACCGGCATGAACAAAATTGATTATCAAAACAATGACTATGACTTTTTATTGCAAGTCAAAGCGGAACAGCAAACAGCAGCGATTCTTCAGAAGGCGATGGCATGCGATATTTTTACCGCGATTGAAGAAGGAAAATCTTTCGGTGATCTGACCAATTGCCTTCATCTCGATGAGAAAGGAACGTTTCTTTTCCTCGACGTTTTAGACAAAATGGGTTTAATCATTAGGAAAGAAGGCTATCTGTGCAATGCCCCTGTCAGCGCCAAATATCTTTCGGCAACTAGTCCTTTTTTTAGCCTGGACGCTTTAAAAAACGGTGAAATCAGCCATATCTTTATCGCTGAAAGACTTACGTCCATGTTAGAATATTTTAGGGGGAATGTCTTCCTTGATAGGATTTCTCCTGATGTTTTTTCTCTATCAATTCAAAAGTTTATGATGAAGCAATGTAGGGGGATTTCTTTTAATGATCAATTGCCCTATGATCTGATCATCACAGGCGCAAATTATGAAAAACACGCGGAAACCATTAACGATGACGCAGTAATTGCTGTCATGGGTCGGTATTCTGAAGAATATTCTTTATATACGGCTATTAACCTATATGAAAATTACCTTCTTCAAAAAGACAGTTCCGTGCTTTCGGCGAACATCTTTTCTGCTAAAGATGTCTCTGGATTTTTTGAGAAGAGGCATATGCATCAAACGCCTTTATTACCCCTTACAGGTGATATCTCAGTGATTTTTGCATCCAAGAATAGGCATAAATTAGAAGAGCTGGACATAACAAAAGAAGCGCAAATTTACGCAAGATTAAAAAGACTGCCTATTCAGTCCATCACGATGATCAATCCTCAGGATGTGGTTATGGCCCACTGGACAAAAGATCATTGCCGCTATGGATGCTCCAGCTATGGGGAAAAGTGCTGTCCGCCAAATAGCCCCTCCTATGAGGAAACGAGGGTGAAATTAGACGGCTATACCAAAGCTTTTCTGATTGAAGGCCAACCGCCGACAAGGGATTTTCAAAAACTGATGCTGAATGCGGAAAAAATGGTTTTTAAACAAGGTTTTTATAAAGCGTTCTCTTTTTGGGCAGGACCATGCCATATTTGCAGCGAGTGCAAACCGCCAGCACCGCCCAAAAAGTGTACAGTGACCCGTCCCTCTATGGAAAGCGCCGGCATTGATGTTTTTGCTACCGTTTCTAAGCAAGGCTTTACAATGCGAACCTTAAAAGATAAACAGGAATTCGTTAAATACTTTGGGTTGTTGCTTCTGGAGTAAATGATAGGTTTCTTTAGATGGATTGAATTGTTATCTCCAAACAGAATGGTTTTGTGATTTTGAGAAACAATAATGGAAATCACAAACCTGAATATGGAGAATACAATGATGAAGAAAAAACATAAGGGATTATCAGTTTGGCAGCTTACAATGATGGCTTTGGGAACAGTAATCGGGGGTTCCTTTTTTCTGGGCTCATCGGTAGCTATTAATGCTGCAGGACCTTCGATTATCGTTTCCTTTATTCTTGGCGGAGTCATCGTTTATTTTATCCTTTTTGCCTTGTCCGAAATGACGGTTGCGAATCCTGATGTTGGTTCCTTTCGTACTTTTGCAGCCCAAACCTTTGGCAAAGGAACCGGTTTTGTAGTTGGTTGGGTATACTGGGCTGGGATGGTTTTGGCTATGTCCAGTGAGGCTACCGCTGTATCGATCCTGATGCGTGAATGGGTTCCCAATAGTTCCATAGCCGGATTGGGAAGCTTAATTATTGTAAGTGTCACGCTGCTAAATTTATTGGGAGCTGATAAATTAAGTAAGCTCGAGAGTGGTCTGGCTGCCGTCAAGCTGTTAGCCCTGGCTTCATTTATCATCATCGCCTTACTTTTAATCCTGGGATTATTTCCGACTGTCTCCCAAATAGGTGCCGGAGAATTAGTCAGGGAACCTTTGATGCCGGCGGGGATTAAAGGGATAGCAGGGAGTATGCTTATCGTCATATTTTCCTATGCAGGTTTTGAAATTATTGGACTGGCTGCTTCGGAAGCCGACAATCCAACAAAAACGATTCCCAAAGCAATTTCCCATACAGTATTAATTCTGATAGGATTTTATATTGTCTCTATTGCTGTGCTGCTTCCGTTAATCCCCACCTCCAGTCTAAGTGAAAAATTCAGTCCCATGGTAGCTGCGCTTGATAGATGGGGAATTGGCTGGGCGGGCAACGCCATTAATTTTGTACTCATAACAGCGATACTTTCTACCATGCTGGCAGCGATGTTTGGTCTGGGCAGAATGATGCGGTCTCTTGCCGAAGAAGGTCAGGCACCCAGTTGGTTAAAGGATCAAGGAAATGTCCCGTATCGGGGAATACTGATTTCTGGTTTAGCCATGCTTGCAGGATTGGGCATTGGTCTTTTGCTCCCAAGTGTATACTTGTTTTTGATAAGCTCCGGTGGGTTTGCTTTGTTATTTACGTATGCAGTAATTATGGCGACTCACTTACGCTTTCGAAAGAAATATGGGTGTCCGCCATCAGGCAAGTGTCAGATGCCTTTATACCCCTATTCTACCTGGATTGTTTTTCTGAGTCTGATCATGATTATCCTAAGTATGCCATTTATCTCCGGGCAGGGAACAGGTCTTATTGCAGGGATCATCATGATTGCTGTGTTTTATGTCCTCTATATGTTTCTAACCCGGATCAATAAATTACAAACAAATGACGCTAATAGAGCCAATAATAAACGATTAAACCATAATACTTGTAAAACGAAATTGTCCGTAGAATTCTCCAGAGATTTAATAGAAAAAGCGGATTCTCAGGCAGACAAAAAGCCAGAATGATCTTGGTCAATCCTGCCTAAAAATAAAAAATTTAGCGGCAAGCCTCTAGTTCCTGAACTTTATTTGAAAACCAGGCCGTGTGCAGATCTTCGTCAATTAGATTGGCCCACAGGACAGAAAACAACGTATGATCTTTTCCGATTTTCAAAATCAAGTCTTTATAATCACTCATTGCTTTTTTCTCCAGAAGAATATCAGCTTTTAGCAGGGGGACTATTCCAAACGCAGCCGTAATATTCCCGGCGGTCTTTCCCAGAAGCGGGGAAACAATATCCCCCAAAATGGTCGGTTCCCTATTGTATTTCCGTATTTGGGCGGCAATGTTATCGACATGCTGCTGTTCAATATAAGATGACCGTTCCAATACTTTGCTGATATAGATATCTTCGACCAATTTACTTTGCGCCATATAAAGATCAACCTGGTTCAGTTCCAGGCTGTAAAACCAGTTGAGCTTTGCGATGATTCCGTCAGTATCCAGATTTTATTCCACCACCTGACTGACTCAATGTCTTGATGCTTGTACTGAAAGAAGTCTTTCAGTCTATTCTATTATTGATAAAATGCCTTGCAAATATACTGAAATCTATTCGGATTGATCATGAATCATGCCCTATTAATTTCAGTAAATCTTATTTTAGTGGTAAAATAGGGTGGGGCTTTCAGCCAGGAGATCGCTGCAGGTAAGAAAGACCAACTCCGATACTGTTGGAGGATACAAATGCAATATTGCTGCTTGGAGGGTAAATAATGAATGCTGCTGACGAAGGAATCATCTACGAAGAATTTGAGGTAGTAGAAATCCAAAGAGAAAATGATGCCATTGTGATGAAAGAAGCGGTGAGAAAGGTTATCGCCGAAGTGTCCCTTAAAATGATAGTCAATGGACAGGAGCTTGTTTCCGTTCTCTGTCTGAACCGGCATCACGAGGAGTTGGCCCTGGGTTTTCTATATAATGAGGGTGTTATTGGTTCTTATGAAGATATTGAAAGCATCGAATACAATGAGAAAATGCTGGCAGTGCTGATTGAACTTAGAGAAGGAGTCGTTATTGACAGACGCGAAAGTCTGAGAAGCATCACTTCCGGCTGTGGCAAGTGTTATACCTACATTAATCCGCTGAAAAAGACGCAGTACGCCGTCAGCACGAACAAATCCACTTTTTCCGCAGGAAATATCTTGACAATCATGGATAAGTTCATTGAACAGTCTGAGATATTTCATACGATTGGAGGCGTCCACAGTGTCTTATTTCACACTGAAGGATTTGAAGTGCTAAATGAAGACATTGGCCGGCACAACTGTTTCGATAAAATGACAGGAATACTGATGAAGGCAAACAAGATGGAACTAGCTGCAAATGGCATGGTTTTTATCAGCGGCAGACTTACTTCGGAAATGCTCATGAAAATGATCAGGCTTGGAGCACCCGTGGTAGTTTCCAAATCGACGCCCACAACAGCGACCATCAGGCTTGCCCGAGAATATAACATTACACTTCTCGGCTATGTCAGAGGAGGCAAAGGCACTGTTTATGCCTGCCCGGAAAGGCTGGTTGGCACCTCCGACAGCCAAATCTAATGCCCGCATATTTTGAAAAATTTGTCGAATGGTAGGAATTTCTTAACTTATCTAGAAATAGTATACAAATCCTTTAAAATGACAGAATGTTTAAATTATTAAACCCTCTTAGCAATACCCACGATCCTCCGAACATATTGCCATTGATTCCATGAAATAAACAAGCGTATTGCGTATATATAATTCACAATATTCACACAATTATCCACAATTAATTTGCTATCAATTTCAACGATGATTCCATGATTCAAAGAGAGAATATAACTGCGGATATGCGGATTAAATATTATCAGAATATTAAGAAAATGGCATCTGATTTTTGTAACCTTGGATACCGATTTCTGGCAGTTTTTTACGTATGATTAAAAAGATAAGACCACGATTAAAAAAAAAATATAGAGGAGGTAAATTTGTATGTCTCAAATGTTCTGTTTTCAATGTGAACAAACTGCCGGCGGAAAAGGATGCACGAACGCAGGGGTCTGCGGAAAGAAACCGGAAGTGGCTAATAAGCATGATGAGCTTACTTGTACCCTGATTGGATTGGCCAGAGCGGCATCCGGTCAGAAAACTACACCGGAAACAGATGCTTTGGTGATGCAGAGCCTGTTTGCCACAGTGACCAATGTTAATTTTGATCCTCAAGATTTTGATGCCTTCATACAAAAGGTAAATGAAGAGAAAAACAAACTTGGCGGGGCGGAAGATTTTGCACCTGAAGCTTTGTTCCATGGCGATCCGGACATCGTCTCGCTGCGTTCGACCTTGCTGTTAGGGATACGCGGAATGGCAGCATATGCCTGGCATGCGTATGTTCTAGGCAAGCAGGATCCTCAAGTCACCGCCTGCTTTTATAAAGGATTGAAAGCTATCGGGGAAGATCATTCCGTCGATGAATGGCTGGAGTTGCTGATGGAATTCGGCAAAACCAATCTTGCCTGCATGGCGCTACTCGATGAAGCGAATACTTCGGCTTATGGTCATCCGGTGCCAACCAAAGTTACAACAATCATAGAAAAAGGCCCATTCATTGTGATCACCGGCCATGACCTGCTCGATCTGAAACAATTGCTGGAACAGACAGAAGGAAAAGGAATCAATATTTATACCCATGGTGAAATGCTCCCAGCTCACGCCTATCCTGAATTTAAAAAATATGTGCATCTGAAGGGCAATTTCGGAACGGCTTGGCAGAACCAGCAAAAGGAATTTGACAATATTCCGGCTCCGATCTTTTTTACGACGAACTGTCTGATGCCACCCAAAGCCAGTTACGCTGACAGGGTTTATACGACATCCGTCGTCGGTTATCCGGAAATGAAGCATATCCCGGATGCCAAAGTCAAGGACTTCTCGCCCCTGATTAAGCAGGCGCTTGAACTTGGCGGCTACAGCGAAGATCAATACAGGACAGGGATCAACGGCGGAAATGAGCTGATGACAGGTTTTGCCCGGAATACTGTTCTCGGAGTTGCGGATAAAGTGATCGATGCCGTCAAGGGCGGAGCAATCAAGCATTTCTTCCTGGTTGGTGGCTGTGATGGTGCAAAGCCCGGCAGAAACTACTATACCGAGTTTGTGAAGCAGACGCCTATGGATACGGTCGTACTGACACTTGCCTGCGGAAAATACCGCTTTAATGATCTGAACATTGGAGAAATTGGGGGACTGCCGCGGCTGATGGATATGGGACAATGCAACGATGCTTATTCCGCTATCCAGGTTGCTGTTGCGCTGGCCCAGGCCTTTGAATGCGGCGTAAACGATCTGCCATTAACACTGGTGCTCTCCTGGTATGAACAAAAAGCGGTCTGCATTCTGTTGACCCTTTTGGCCCTGGGCATAAAGAATATCTATATCGGACCATCCATTCCAGCTTTTTTCTCTTCCAATGTACGCAACGTTTTGGTTGAAAAATTCAATATCACACCGATCTCTACACCAGAGAATGATTTAACAGCCATTCTGGCTAAATAAAAGGGATCACCGTCAATCCGAATGCTGCTGACACTATGTTGGCAGCATTTCATTTTGGGTGTTAATAGCCCCTTTTTTTTGCACATTTAGCATGACCTAGCTGCGTTTCACATCCATGTTCACTTGGACTGCTAGATCACGTTACGTTACGTGAATTATTCCACAAAATTATGCTATAATGTTTTCATGCGTTGATCTTAGACATAAAGGCTGGTAAAAAGTATGCAGGTATTTTTACGGATTGATATTAATCTTGCTGCCCTGGTGTTGTTAGGGGTAGTATTTTTGATTGCTTACCAGAGTCTTGACCGGCAGGATAGTATCAATAAAAAATTTCTGACTACGTCTTTAGTCATTATGCTGGAGCTTGTTTTTGAAACGCTGACCTGCATGATCAACAGACGCCCTGAGTTATGGTTGATCCCGGTGTCGGAGCTGATGCACATATGTTTGTTTATTACGGCGCCGCTGTTAACCTATTCGTGGTACAAATTTAATTATAGCTGGACTGAACCAGACAGCACAATTTTTAAAACCAGGAAAATCCTGTATTTCATTCCGATTGTCATCAATACGGTACTGACCGTTTTATCGCCTATTTATGGTTTTATCTTCGATATAGACAGTGCGAATGTCTACCACCGGGGATCACTTTTTCTCGTTTCAGCTGTAATTACCTATTTTTATCTGATAATCAGTCTGATACAGATATTTAAAAGAAAAGGGAAAATCATTAAGCAGGAATGGATTCCTTTAATAGCATTTGGAATACTGCCGATTATCGGAGGGATTCTTCAGTCGATGTTTTATGGTGTGCTTCTGATGTGGAGCTGTACGGCATTTTCCCTCGTGATTATTTATTATTTTCTGCAGCAAAGAATGGCTCATCTGGATAACTTGACCGGCGTATGGACGAGAGGATCTTTTGACTATTACATTTCCCGAAGGATCCACCATAAGGCCGATGATAAATTTGGGCTTATTTATGCCGACCTTGACGGACTGAAACAAATTAATGACCAATATGGGCATTCCGAAGGGGACAAAGCGATCCAGACTGCTGTTGGGCTAATAAGAAGTGTCCTAAGAAAAACAGACATTATTGCCAGGATGGGTGGCGATGAATTCGCGGTAATTATGGAATGTGACAGCAAAGAAGCTCTGGAGAAAACAATTGAGAGAATCAATGTGTCTTTTGAAGCGTATAATAAAACTTCCGGAAAGCGTTACAGGCTGGAAGGAAGCTTTGGGACTGACATCTTTGATATGAGATATGCCAGCATTGAGCAATTTCTCAACCATGTTGACAATCTGATGTACAGCCAAAAAAAGAATAAAAAAGCGGATTTGGGAGGATCCGTGGGATTTGATTCCTTTTAGCAAGTAATTCTTTTTGAGCTAAAGAAAAACCGTTATAATAGACTGAAAATTCGTAACATTTTATTAATTTCACCCTAAATCACGATATTTGCAGGTTGACCGAAAGCCTGTATTTTGTGTATGATAATAACAAGCTCCAAGGAATTCCTAAGATGGAATACCAGTGAAGCCCAAAATGGGAACAAAACGTTATCATTGGATGATTAGGTCGGTGAACGAAAAGGTTCACTATATCTGGAGAGTTTCGAAGAAAAGAGTCTGCAACGGGATTGATAGAAATGAAGGTTTGGTTCAAGAAAATCTGTAAAAAGAATTTTTAAGAGGCAAATTCTGAAATGAAATCAGACTGAAGTGGGTAATGAGTAAACGGAATATCTGTAGACGAAGGTCTTTTTAGGAAGATGGATAGCGGGAAACGAAATTGAGGGTAATACTGGGGATACATTGATAAAGGTTCGTTGGAGCTCGTTTTCTATTTTTCGCGCTTGTAGGCTGCGATATACGGAAGGTTTCGGTACTTTTCCTGGTAATCGAGGCCATACCCGACTACAAATTGGTCCGGCATAAGAAAACAGCAATAATCGATGTTAATGGTGAGGAGCCTTTCCGAGGGATTGTCCAGCAGGGTGCATATTTTTAGACTAGCGGGCTTCGCAGCTTCGAGGTGCTGGCAGATATAAGCAAGCGTAAGTCCGGTTCCGACCACATCTTCTACTAAAAGAACATGTTTGCCGGTGATCGAAAGGTCAAGATCTTTCGCAAATCTTACAATGCCAGTTTTATTCGTTTCATCAGGGAAGGCCCTGATCGACAGAAAATCAAGGCTTAAGGGTATCGTCAGGTGCCGGGTCAGGTCAGCCAAAAAGTAAAACGATCCTTTTAGGACGCTGATCACAACCAGCTCCTTGCCCTGATAGTCGGTATCAATGATTCGCCCGGTTTCGGCGACTTTCCGTTGAATCTCCTCTGCAGTGAAAATGATCTTCCCAACAGCATTAGCATTCATTGTGCAGATCCTTTCTTAATGCCGAATCTCTCCAAAAGGGAATAAAAATCATTTTTAAAGACAATGTTAATGTTGGTGCCAGGATAGAGCCGTTTGAGCAGCTCAACCTTTTTCTTTTTTTCTGAAGCATATTTTTGGTTCATCGTGGTCAGTTCAATGAACGTATTAAATCTAGGTAGGTAAAAATCAGGTGAAAACGCCATGGTAACATTGCCCTCTTCATCCCATTGAATCGGGAACGTACGGGGCTCGTACTCCCAGTCAAGGTGGTACATATCCAGGATTCCGGCAAATTCCTCTTCGGATGGATGCTTGAAAGTGACCGGTTTTTTACCGTCCTGAGAAGGATATTCAGCTGCAGGGGAGTAGAGTTGCTTGTTTCTGGCATAGTACTCCAGAAGCGCAGCACCTTCTTCGATGCCGAAAAAATCTGTGTTCAGCGTAATACCGTAAAGAGAAGGATCAGACCAGTCTCTATGATAAATGGTGGAAATATACCGTTTGTGCTTGCGGTCGGTCAGCTCCAGGAATCTTTCGGCATTGGAGCGGTCCAGATGGAGATTATGCATGACCCGGCCGGTTCGAACTTCATCTGAAGCTATGATTCTGACATGGATCGCTTCAGGATGGCGGGAGAAAATAATCTGAGCGCCGAGACCGAAGATGATAGCAGGCTGTTCAGAAATATAACTTTTTAATCTGTTTTCAATATGCTCGGCAAAGGTAAGGCCTTGAGAGGACAGATTCAAATAAAAGCCAGGGCTTTCTTTCAGCATATGTAGCTCATGCTTGTCGGCAATCTCCGGCAGCCATTGGTTCATAACAAAATCGTGTGTAATCAGAGGCAGATCCAATTTCTTGGCGAGGAGCCCAGATATTTCTTTCCCCAGGCTTCCTGTTTGTCTGGAAATCGTAAGAAATACCAAATCAGTCACCCCCACAGCAGTAATGATACCGGTTCAGTCCTCAGATTATTATACCATACCAGGCCAATTAGCGTCGGAACGCTGGAAATGACTAAATTGGTTTCTTTTTTCTAAGTTTTACAAAGAGAAGAACGACCGAAAGCAAAATTGCTGCAATACTGATGACTTGGGCTATTTTAAATGAACCAAGCATCAGACTATCGGTTCTGAGACTTTCAATAATAAAACGGCCTGCCGAGTACAGCAATAAATAAAGCAAGAAAATGATGCCGTCAGGTGTTGATTTCTTCCTGATCAGCCAGAACAAGAACAAAAAGATCAAAGTATCCCATAAAGACTCATATAAAAAAGTCGGATGGTAATATTGGCCGTCAATATACATGCCTTGCTGAATAAAATGCGGGAATTCACTGATAAAGGATTCACTAACCGGGCCGCCATGTGCTTCCTGATTAAGAAAGTTGCCCCATCTGCCAATCGCCTGGCCGATAACCAGACTTGGCGCGATAACATCGGCCACAGACCAGAATTTTAAATCCGGATCTCTGCGGGTAACCACTAAGACCGCCAGAAAACCGCCGATAATTCCACCGTGAATGGCTAATCCGCCATGCCAGACAGCCACGATTTCCGCCGGATAAGCGATGTAATAATGCAAATTGAACAGGACATAATACAGTCTGGCGCCGATCAGAGCAGCGGGAATCATAACAATCAGCAGATTAAAAAATTTGTCCGGGTCCAGCCTGCGATAGTTCGTATGATAGTTTGCGAGAATGAGTCCGGCGCAAAACGCCAGAGCGATCAGTATACCGTACCAATGAACAGAAAAAGGACCCATTTCAAATGCAATAGGGTTCAAGAATATCAACTCCCGTATTAATGAATACACTATCTTTCCGGAATTGTCCAGCAAAAATGCCCGATTGAAGTCTTCCCAGGAATAGTGTAGTGGATATTTGCGAAAAGACCGATACCGTAGTATTGTGGTGTTATCAGGTAAGTTTAAGGTTATTCCATGATTCTTTGCTATGAATTGTTTTCAGGGGGTAGACAATGCAAATATTATTAATCTATAATCCGCTTGCCGGAAACGGCAGCTTTAATAATCACTTGGACAGCATTATTGAAGCTGTCCAAGATAAAGGCTATTATTTGGTCCCTTACAGGGTCAGCACTACGGAAGCCCTGGAAAAAATGGTCTCCTCAGCGGATATCAACAGTTTCAACAGGATCTGGATTGCCGGGGGCGACGGGACGATCCACCAGGTCATCAATGTTCTTTTTTGTTATGATTGCCAGATCCCGGTTGGAATATATCCGGTAGGAACTGCCAATGACTTTGCCCGTTATTTTCATTTTCCGGAGCGGGTCAATGAAATGACGGAGATTCTGCTTCAGGATCATTTTACAGTTTGCGATATCGGGGTCGCCAATGGCCGCTATTTTTTAAATGTGGCCAGTCTGGGTTTTCTGATCGATGTCAGCCAAAAAACTCCCAAAAGAATCAAACAAAGTTTTGGGGCTCTCGCCTATTATTTAAAGGGTGTTGAAGAATTCGCCAATATGAAGCCGGTGAAAGTTAGTATTCGGAGCCGGGAAGCCAACCGCGACGATGAAGTGTATTTCATCTTGATTATGAATGGCAAATCGGCAGGCGGTTTTAAGAGGATAGCGCCGTTGGCTTCTATTAGCGATGGTCTGCTTGATGTGTATATTTTTAAACCATGTCCAGTTCTCGAACTGATCCCGCTGGTTATCAAAGTGGCGAACGGTGAACATGCGGAGAGCCCATATGTAGACTACTTCCAGACGGCAGAGCTGACAATCAACTGTCGGGAATCGATTGGTACGGATTTAGACGGAGAAAAAGGGTTTGATTTTCCGTTAAGAGTCACTGTTGAGCCCGCCAAACTTAAAGTCATTACCAGAGAGAATCAAGAGGAAGGCTATCTGGATAAAACCGGTTTTGGCTTCTTAATTTAGATGTAAAAATTTTCAATGCAAACGTTAATGAAAACATTCGTATTGAAGACAGGTTCGGGTAAATATTTTTATTTTGGGCAGATTAATGATGAAAACAAATTGCTTTAAAATATTTGATGAAAAGGAGGAATTGTCTTGAGTGTTATCGGCTGGATTATTTTAGGCGGCCTTGCGGGGTGGATTGCCAGCATGATTACAGGCCGTGATGCCAAAATGGGCGTTGGAATGAATATTGTTGTCGGGATCATCGGGGCGTTCATCGGTGGATGGATCGTCAACATTTTCGGAGGAATAGGGATCAATGGATTTAATATCTGGAGTTTCTTGGTTGCTCTACTCGGTGCGGTGATCCTGTTGTCCATCGTCAATGCCTTAACGGGCAGGAAACATCACAATCAGTATCAGTCGTAAACGTTATCCCGGATTTTGATGGATGCCAGAAACGGCGGAGTAAATCTCCAGCCGTTTTTTATTTAGCAGCCAAATCAACCCAGCACAACTGACTTAGCACAGTTCTGTCTCAGTGCATACTGATCCACAACACTTGACAAATATTCGAAAATTTGATAGCATTACCTAAAATTATATCATACAGTTTTATATTTAAAGGCTGTACCATGACAGTATAAAGCATTCGTCTTTAACAGAAATGCTAAGGGGTGAAGGCTTTTTTGGTATATCAGAAAAAGTCTAAGCACTTTCTGATATCTCTAGGTGCAGCTAGTACCATGTCAACCCTAAATCTATATATCCTGGCGGCAGATTTCTGTTAATACTGCGTTGTCTTGTCGCTCCTATGCCATCCATGGCATCCGCGACATTTGTCCATCCGTGGACTTCAATCACCATACGCTCGGTATGCCTCAATCCTCCGCCTTGTCTTAAAAGAAATCTGCTCCCCATTATATTACAGTTTTAAGGTTGACAAGGTACTAGAGACATGGCACCAGTAAAGTTTTCTATAGTTTATAAGATATAAAATGCTAGGAGGAGATTATGTTGAAACTTGCGTTTTCAACCCTGGGTTGCCCGGATTTCAGCTGGACCGATATCTATTCCATGGCCAAGGACTTTGGTTTTGACGGCATTGAAATCCGCGGTCTGGGCAGTGAGATATTTGCAGTGCAGGCCCAGCCTTTTACTGAGTCTCAGTTGCCGCAAACCATAAAAAAGTTATCCGAACTCCGTATTCAAATTCCTTGTCTGTCTTCCGGCTGTTGTCTAAAGTATGCTGAGAAAGCGGAACAGAATCATCAGGAGATCGTTCAGTATATTGAATTAGCCTCCAAGCTAGGAACCCCGTATATCCGTATCCTTGCCGATATTGCACCGCAGCTGGCTGGTGAAGTCGATGACGAGGTGGTGCTTGCTGCGTTAAACCGTCTGGTACCTCTGGCGGAAGAAAAAGGCGTCACCCTCCTGGTCGAAACGAATGGCGTCTATGCAGATACTTCCCGTTTATGTCGGCTGTTAAATGATGTTGCAAGTGACAATGTTGGTGCCTTGTGGGATATGCATCACCCTTACCGTTTTGCAGATGAGACACCTGGAAAGACTGTTCAGAACCTTGGTGCCTACATTAAATATGTACATATCAAGGATTCCGTTGTAGAGAACGGCACCACCCGGTACCGCATGATGGGAGAAGGAGATTTACCCATCGATGAGATGATGCGGGCCCTGCATTCGATTAACTATGAAGGTTATGTTTCCCTGGAATGGGTCAAACGCTGGGCGGCGGACCTGGATGATGCCGGCGTTGTTTTCCCGAATTTTGCAGAATATATGAGCCGTTACACGGAAAAAACATCGGTGAAAGGTCATTTGTACGATAACAATGCCAAGACCGGAAAATATATCTGGCAAAAAGACACGCTGATTGATCTGACCTTCCCCCAGGTGCTTGACCGGATGGTGGATGAGTTCCCGGATCAGTATGCTTTCCGTTATACGACCATGGATTATACCCGTACGTATAAAGAATTCCGGGACGATGTTGACACATTTGCACGCGCTCTGATCGCGATGGGTGTCAGACCCGGGGACCATGTTGCGACCTGGGCCACCAACGTTCCGCAGTGGTACATTACCTTTTGGGCGGCGACCAAGATTGGCGCTGTGCTGGTAACCGTAAACACCGCGTATAAGATTTATGAGGCAGAATATCTGCTGCGCCAGTCGGATACACATACGCTGGTCATGATCGACGGATATAAGGACTCCGATTATGTCGGCATTATCAAGGAGCTTTGCCCCGAGTTGGAGACTGCCGAGGCCGGAAAGCCGCTGCATATCAAACGGCTGCCTTTCTTACGCAATATTGTCACGGTTGATTCCAGGCAGAACGGCTGTCTGACCTGGGAAGATGCGATTACCCTGGCTGACAAAGTCCCCGTTGAGGAAGTATACCGCCGTGCGCTTTCCCTTAACCGTCATGATGTCTGCAACATGCAGTATACCTCAGGAACCACAGGGTTCCCGAAAGGCGTTATGCTGACACACTATAATGTCGTGAATAACGGTAAAAATATTGGCGACTGCATGGATCTTTCCACAGCCGACCGCATGATGATTCATGTCCCGATGTTCCATTGCTTCGGGATGGTGCTGGCGATGACTGCGTCCATGACCCATGGGGTGACCATGTCCCCGATACCGGCGTTTTCGCCGAAGATATCGCTGGATTGCATCAACAGGGAAAAAATCACCGCCTTCCACGGTGTTCCGACCATGTTTATTGCGATGCTCGAGCATGAAGATTTTCCGAAAACAGACTTTTCCTACATGCGGACCGGAATCATGGCAGGAAGCCCGTGTCCTGTGAAGGTCATGCAGGATGTCGTCGAGAAGATGAATATGAATGAAATCACCATTGTCTTCGGACAGACCGAATCTTCACCCGGCTGCACCCAGAGCCGTGTCGACGATTCCGTCGAACTGCGGGTTGCCACTGTGGGCCGTGCTTTGCCAGGAGTTGAGTGCAAGATCGTGGATCCGAAGACCGGGGAAGATCTTCCGGATAATGAGGACGGCGAATTTGTTGCCAGGGGCTACAATATCATGAAAGGCTATTATAAAATGCCCGAAGCCACCGCTGCGGCGATTGATGAGAACGGCTGGCTGCACACCGGCGACCTGGCCAGACGCGATGAGAACGGATACTATAAAATTACCGGACGTATCAAGGACATGATCATTCGCGGCGGGGAAAACATCTATCCGAAAGAAATCGAAGATTTTATTTATACCCATCCAAAGGTCAAGGACGTTCAGGTTATTGGTGTCCCTGACAAACAATATGGGGAAGAGATTATGGCCTGTGTCATACTGAAGGACGGTGTCGAACTGACCGCTGATGAGCTGAAGGATTTTGTCCGCACCCACATGGCCAAGCACAAAACACCGCGTTATATTGACTTTGTCGCAGAATTCCCGATGAATGCCGCAGGCAAAATTATGAAATATAAAATGCGCGAAAACGCGGTCGAAAAGTTAAACCTTCAGGCCGACAACAGTATTGAAACTGCCTAAGGTACTTCTAGGAAACCTTATTGTGTTTATCAAATGGCAAAAATGGCAAAAATTTTCTTTGGATGAATAGAAAATTATGGTATAATATTTACGTAATTCGCAAAATGTGGTGAAACAGTTGGTCAGAAAGTTTGATTTGATCAAATATAAACCGCTGGAACGAAAATTCCTGCTCTTTAGGTGGGGACTGCTTATTGTTGCCCTGGCTGAGCTGATCCGTTTTCAGGGCTCTTTCACGGGCGTGTTTTTTGTTGGTTTCTTTATCGCCCTTCTATATAATGCATTTATTTCCGTTTGTGTCTTCAGCAAGGACACCCGGGCCGAGAAAATGATGCGACTCTGCTTAGTGCTTGATATTCCTGTTTGTACCCTGTTGATGGCAGGAAATGTTGGATTACTGAATATGCTCTTTTTTTCCTATTTCTTCTTTGTTTCTTTTCACGGCATGCGTTATGGGATTCCGGGTTTGATCATTGCTGCTGCCGAAAGCGTAGCCTCTTTATTCATTACGTCATTCAAAATCTCGGATCTGTTTGTATCCGTGAATATCTATCTGTTCAGCCTTCTGCTCCTAGCCTTCGGTTTTATCATTGTATTTGAAGTCAACAGTTTGCTGAATATCAGCCAATATCAGTTCAGAAAGGCCAAAAATCAGGCGGCCAGAGATCCGCTGACGGGGCTTCCGAACCGCCTGCTGTTGGAAAAGAGTTTTCAGAAGGCTGTATCCAATTATCAGAGGACAGGGCAGCCTTTTTGCATTGCCATTTTTGATATTGATAATTTTAAAAAGATAAATGATCAGAAGGGACATGTCTTTGGCGACAAGGTTTTGCTGGTTTTAGCCCGTGTTTTAAAAACAAATGCCAGGGCCACTGATTTCATCTGCCGTTACGGCGGTGAGGAGTTTCTAATTATTCTTTATGGCTGCGGCCTGGAGGACGCCTGCCTGAAAGCGGATAAAATCAGGGAAGAATTTGCACTTAACAGTTATTTTGATAAGCCACTGACCGTGAGTGCCGGTGTCTGTCTCTATCAAAAAGGCTGCTCGCTGACCGAAAATATTGAGATTGCGGATAAAGCACTTTACGCTGCCAAAACAGCAGGGAAGAACAGGGTCATCTCAGGCAGCCGTTTCGGCGTTGATCTTTTCCATAAAGAAGCTTAAAGATCAAAATCCTCCACCCAAGTAGAATTATTTTAATATTTCCTCAGTCCGGCGGAATACTTTTCGGAAATGAAAACCGTATATGGACAGGGTTACTGCCAGCGGAAATACATTACGGCGTTTCCGCAGAGACCAAATGATCAGTTTCCAGTAGTATCGTCTTTCCTGGCCGATAATTCCCAAACGGAATACCGATCTGATAAACGCGAGCACCTGACAACGGTCGATCCGCTGAGCCGTAAATCCAGCAGGTTCGTACTGCTCTAAAAATGTCAGGACCCGCTCATAATATTTTCTTGGCGAGTAGATCGTATCGACAATTCTTTGATAGCCTTTGATCAACAGGCGGCTTTCCATTTTTGGTATGAAGTTCATCGAAAAGTCGGTGTTGTCGCCGCTGATGCTTTTTAACAGTCGGCCTTCCGCTGCCAGACGCTGATATAGTTTCGTTCCTTTCGGCGCATTCAGCAGCCCGACCATCGCGGTAACGATCCCGCTTTCCTGAATAAAGGTTACCAGTTTGTCAAAAATAGAGGCATTGTCGTTGTCGAACCCGACAATAAAGCCGCCCTGAACCTGAAGGCCGAATTTCTGAATTTTTTTGACACACGCAATCAGATCGCGGTTTTTATTCTGAATTTTATTGCACTCAACCAGGCTGTCTTCATCCATGGTTTCAATTCCGATAAATACAGTCATAAACCCCGCCTTGACCATCAGATTCATAAGGCTGTCATCATCAGCCAGATTGATTGAGGCCTCTGTGATAAACGTAAACGGATAATTTCTTTGTTTCATCCAGCTGATCAACGCAGGCAGGATATCATCCTTTAATTTTTTTTTGTTGCCGATAAAATTATCATCGACCAGGAAGATGCCTCCGCGCCATCCGGCCCGATAAAGGGAATCCAATTCTGACAGGAGCTGCGGAGAGGTCTTGGTACGGGGCTCGTGACCGTATAAAGATGTAATGTTGCAGAAATCGCAATGGAATGGGCATCCGCGTGAATATTGAATATTCATTGTTGCGTAGTGTTTCATATCGATAAGGTCCCACAAAGGCACAGGGGTATTTCTGATATCCGCCCATTCTTCCGTTGTGTAAATGTGCGCTGCCGATCCGTTCTCAAGGTCACGCACAAAGGCAGGTACAGTGTTCTCCCCTTCATTCAGGACGAGATAATCTACATCATCATACTCCTCAGGTTCGGAAGTAAAGAGGGGACCGCCTGCAGTCGTTTTGACTCCGAGGGCATGACAGCGGTTAATAACTTCCCTGACAGATTCTTTCTGGACGACCATCGCGCTGATCCAGACATAATCGGCCCATAAAATATCCCGATCCTTGAGTTTCGTTACATTCATATCCACAAGACGCTTATCATAATGCTCCGGCAGCATAGCAGCTACGGAAAGTAGCCCCAGGGGCGGAGATCCAGCTTTCTTGGATATGAACTTTAACGCGTACTGGAAACTCCAATAAGTCAGCGGTATTTGCGGGTAAACAAGTAAAATTTTCATAGATTTGCCCTTCCTGTTCTATTGACTGGCACAGCCAATTCTAGCATATCCATTTTTTACTTGCTCAATTCGTTTCTGGTTTATTCGCTGATTTCTGCAGAACAACACAGGACATTGCAATTTATCATCGGGTAAATTAAAATAGATGTAGAATCAAGAAAGGGAGAGAGTAAGATATGGAGGAAAATGCCGGAGATATACGAAGTAGTATTATTTCAAATGACTTATTAATAGGATTTGGTAAAAGGCTTTGACAATCCTGTATAAGGAATGATTCTGCCTTTTTATTATTATCAGGAGGAACAATCATTGATTACCGGGATTTTGTTTTTAGTCGTGCTGATTGCGCTCAATGCCTTTTTCGCTGCCTCGGAGATTGCTTTGATCTCCCTGAATGACAATAAAATCAGAATGATGGCGGAAGATGGCGACAAGAAGGCCAGAATTTTAACCAATTTGCTGGGTGAGCCGAGCAAATTTCTTGCGACGATCCAGATTGGGATAACGCTGGCAGGCTTTCTGGCCAGTGCGTTTGCTTCAGAAAATTTTTCCGATCCGCTGGTTTCACTGCTGATTAAGCTCGGGGCCCCCGTTTCAGCATCCTTGCTGAAGACTATAGCCGTTATTCTAATTACCATTATTTTATCCTACTTCACGCTGGTGCTCGGAGAGCTCGTGCCGAAAAGAATTGCGATGAATAAAGCTGAAAAGATTGCTTGGTTTGCCGCAAACCCGCTGTATATCCTGTCGAAAATTGCCTCACCGTTCGTTAAAATGCTTACGGCATCAATGAACGTGTTTGTAAGGCTTTTCGGGGTAGATCCCAATGCGGAGAACGAGCAGGTCACGGAAGAAGAAATCCGCATGATGGTTGATGTCGGTGAGGAAAAAGGTGCCATCCATGAAACAGAAAAACTGATGATTAACAATATTTTTGAATTTAACAATAAAACGGTTTCCGAAGTCATGACACATCGCACGGATATTGCGGCGCTGCCGATTGAAGCAAGCTTAAGTGAAGTCATTGCCTTTATCAATCATGAGAAGTATTCCAGGATACCCGTCTATGAAGAGAATATCGACAATATTGTCGGGGTGCTGCAATCCAAATACCTTTTCCAGTATTTAACGAACAACAGCAATTCGGAGACATTTCATCTGCGGGACGTTGTCCGGAAACCCTATTATGTACCGGATTCGAAACGTACTGATGAATTATTCAAAGAACTTCAGCAGAACAAGACACATTTGGCTGTTATCATAGACGAATATGGCGGGACGGCTGGTATTGTGACGCTGGAGGATCTTATTGAGGAAATTGTCGGCAACATCTTTGACGAGGATGATGAAATCGAACTGGAATTTGAAAAAATCGATGAAAATACCTATATGATTAACGGGGCGACGAGCCTTGATGCGGTCCAAGATTATCTCGACGTAGAACTGCCGATTGAAGAATATGAGACCCTAAGCGGTTTTCTGGTTGGACAGCTCGGAAGAATCCCCGGAAGAGATGATAAGTCTTCCTTAGAATTCAACAGTTTGATGTTTAAGGTTGAGGAAGTGGATGAAAAAAGGATTGCCAAAGTGAAGGTGTGCAGGCTATAACGCTTAGGTTCATAGTACCGCGTTTTGTAATGTTAGAAAAAACCGGAGGATAAATAATTACGGGTCGGTCTGCGTGCCACAGTACCACTTTCGGCCGTTGCGTCCTCCTTGACGCAAAAGGCCGCGCTTCGCCATCCAGGCTCCGCTTGTCGCGGAACTGTGACACGCAGACTAATAAAACATTCTTGAAATTTGCCTTAGACTCCCTGGTTGGTCTGTGTGCCACAATTCCGCTTTCGGCTGTTGCGTCCTCCTTGACGCAAACAGCCGCGCTCCGCCTCCATGCTCCGCTTAACGCTGGAATTGTGACCCCCAGACCTAATTTGGGGTAATCAACCTTGCATGAATTATTTGAGCAGAGAATTGAACGCTATACGAATCATATGCTTGTTAGGAATTGGCTTCTTTTATCCTGCCAAACCTTTTGGAGGTGTTATATTTGGGAGAAATAAGTTTTGATCCGAATCAGAATAATCAAAATGCTAATAACAAGGCAGAGCTTAAGATATTTGACCCGCAGTCATGCTGCTGCGGGGATGACAGTTTAGCAGGGTCTGTAACCGTTTATGACACGGAATGCGGCTGGATTACAGGTGAAATAAAAACACCAGCAGGGCTGGTGCCTCAGATTTCGACGAACTTAACAGCTTTGGATATCCTGGGCGGATGGAAAGCCCGTTGGGGCATCAACCGGATGAATTATAAAATCAATCCCGGACTTTATGCTGTCGGCAATCCGGATGAACATTCCGAGGTTCTGGTAACGGCTAATTACAAAATGACCTTTGATGCCCTTCGTAAGGAGCTGGCCGGACTCCAGGCCTGGATCCTGGTGCTTGACACCAAAGGCATTAATGTCTGGTGCGCGGCAGGCAAAGGGACATTCGGAACGGCAGAGCTCAGCAGTCGGATCGGGAAGACCAGACTTTCCCAGATTGTGTCCCACAGGACATTGCTTCTGCCGCAGCTCGGCGCTCCTGGGGTAAGTGCGCATCAAGTCCACAAACAAACCGGTTTCAACGTCGTGTATGGTCCGGTCAGAGCTTGGGATATCCGTGAATTTGTCGCTTCCGGAAGGAAAGCGACAGCCGAAATGCGAACCGTGAAGTTTACAGCGTATGACCGGTTGGTACTTACGCCGATGGAACTTACCGGTACATTTAAGATGTCCTTGATGATTTTAGGCATTTTATTTATCTTGAATCTGATCCGGCCAGGAGCTTTTGGAATCACCGACTTTTATGCCTATGCCGGGGCGCTGATTGTGGGCTGTGTCCTGACCCCGGTTTTGTTGCCGTGGATTCCTGGAAAAGCGTTTGCCTGGAAGGGATGGCTCCTGGGTTTGCTTTGGGCGGCAGCAGTGAATGTGCTGAACGGCTGGCCGGGAGAGCTTTCCTACAGCTGGCTGAGGGCATTAGGGTATCTGCTCGTTCTTCCGTCAATTTCTGCATTCTATGCCATGAATTTTACAGGAGCATCAACGTATACTTCATTTTCCGGCGTTATGAAGGAGATGAAAACCGCTGTTCCGACTATTGTGGTTACCATCGGCGTTGGAGTTACGCTCATTTTACTGAACGCCTTATTCAGGATGTGAGGGGGAGGCCGATATATGAAGCACCGCTATTTGAAAAATGTTTCGACGCTTACGCTTAAGACGGAAAAATGCACCGGCTGCGGAAGATGTCTCGAGGTCTGTCCGCATCAGGTCCTGGGTTTAAAATGCAAAAAAGCAGAGATACTGGATATAGATCTCTGCATGGAATGCGGCGCTTGCGCCCGCAATTGTCCGTTTGAGGCGATCGATGTGAAGTCCGGTGTGGGCTGCGCTTCAGCCGTTATCACAGGGTGGCTTACAGGGACAGAACCAAGCTGCGACTGTTCCGGAGGCAGCAGCGGGGGATGCTGCTGATTGACAAGAGGGGAAGAGGATTTTGATTATAGGTGATCATGCCGTCACAGCCTCTGCGATCGTGGCGTGAGCTCGGAATTCTGCTGACCGACCAGGCCATCACAGGCAGTGTAATTTAATTAGCTGTAATGTCCGAAGAGGAGCTTCTAGCGCGGGTTCAAGGAGTTTCTGTTGCAGCGTATTGGCTGTGCGATGGGCAGCGTCTATCTGTCATTCTCACCAGTCTGATGACGTTTATTCGTCACAACTTCGGTAGAGATAATCAATTATTTAATAAAGCTATAGCAGATTCAATTTTATTAACATCCTTAGGTTCAATTTTAAGCCTAAAGGTTTTTTTCTCTTTTCTTTCTATAATGAGAGTACTTGAAGATACGGAGTAATTAGTAATTTGATATCTCGGTATAAAAAAAGGTATCGTAGGAACAAAGACACCCTTTGAACCAAAATAAACTTTTGAAGTAAAAAACATAATTATGAAAAATACCCCAGTTGACATAAAGGTTATGACTAATTCTGTCTCTAAATTAGATAGATTTCCTTTTAGAGAAATATAAAAATATAATTGTCTAATTCCTAACGCAAAAACAAAAAATAATCCTGCCATCAAGTAAAGAAATCTGTTTTTTGATGAAGACGTTTTCTCCAAAATATTACCGACCATTCTCTTTCTAACGCAGAAAAAAACAATAATTCCAATATTTAATAATATTAAAAATGCTATTATACTATAATTCAACTTAAAACACCCTTTCTAGAAGAATATATCAATTAGCAATCACAGGATTTTACCTGTGATTGCTAATGTTAAAAAACCATAATTTGCTTCTTATCTTAGTTGAACTGAATAAATTAAGGGAGCTGATGGAGAACCAAAACAGAACACAATGACACCATTAGCAAGAGCACCTTGAGCACATGTATTTGCCCAAGTAGATATAATCCAAATTTGTAAACCTGATGCAAGCAAAGATGGTGTCCAGGCCATTCCAAGTGGAATGGCAAGAAGAGCTGCATTATTTGCTGCTTGTTCAAATACTAACTGTTGTCTTGCTGCCATTTCTGCATTTTCAATAGCATCAAAACCATACCAATGGTAGATATAAGTTACCGTTGCCGTCATTATTGACATCTTATTTTTTGTTCTTTTTACCACTGGATCAGAAGATGATTTATCAGTATAAAGGTCTCCTTTTTCTATCATTGTATTGATACCATTCATACCGCTTATCAAATCATTCAATATTTGATTGTCTATAACTTTTTTCGCTGCTGGATCAATTGAGAAAGTACCATCTTCATTTACGATTAAATATTTGGTTTCAATGGTATTAATAGCCTTGTCATAATCAGCTTTCGATATATTTGTAGATTTAACAGAAGATACATCAATATTTGATGCGGCAAATACAGTAGATGATGTGGTAATTAAGAAGGTTACTACCAGAAGTAGTGATACAATCTTTTTGAATTTACTTATAGTCATTTTTGACCTCCAATAATTTTGTGTTTTTTAATTGTTTAGTCAGTGGCCACTGATCTTATACAATAAATTCCACATTAATAATTAGATCCCTTTATCAAAATATGTAATAATATGGAAAATAATAGGTTATATATGCTTAAAAAATAAAATAATGTATTTAATTTGAAATAATTGGCTACTGTGATTGACGATAACTCATTTAGGTCTAATTTTCGATATAATGGTTTGTAAGTTGAAAAAGTAATAATAAACCATTGTAAAGTTTAACCTTCGCGAAAGACCCATTTAGTGAACAAAAAGTAAAACGCCAAACGATAACGTTTTACTTATGCTCTTTAAAATATGAGTAACTGTCCTTGCTATAAAAATTAAGCTTATCTTCTCTTTTGTCTGTTGCGAATGATCTTGGTGGTCAGCCATCCTGCCATCAGAAGTGCGATCAGATAGCCAATCAGGCTGATGACCGGAATCCCAAGTAGCCGGGGCGTGATGCTCGTCATACAGACCAGACTGGCCCCGATCAGGAAGGCCGCACTGAGAATGCTCAAGACGAGCTTGTCCATAATCATGTCGGCCTGACGTACGGGTTCATCGGCGCTGGACAGATCAATATTGATCTTGGCCTGTCCTCTCATTGCCATTTTGAGGATGTTGGCGAACTGAACCGGCAATTCAAGACTGTTTTTGGTAAAACCGTACAGAGAAAGCCCCGCAGAAACCAATTCCTGTCTTGCATCCAACTCACTTAGGAGTTTTCCGGAAACGTGGTTGGCCATAATTTGAATGAAGTTGACTTTCGGGCAGCATACGGCGAGTACTCCCTCGATCGTAAGGACTCCGCGCCCGAGTATCGTGAAGCCTGTCGGCAGGGATATCTGATGGAAATCCAGAACTTTCTTGACTTCTTCCATGATCTGGCCAAAATGCAGCTCAGACAGATCCAAATCACCATAGCGCTCCAACAGGCTTTCAATGTCTTCATAGAGCCTGGTGTGGTTTACCTTACCTTTGATCGTATCGAGTAATAGAAATACTTCTTTTAATCCTTCAATATCATGTTGGACGATAGCCAGGATGATTTTTTTCAACAGCAGCCGGTCATGATTATTGATTTTTCCAACCATCCCTAAATCGAGCCAGACGATTTTCCCGTCTCGGATAAAGATATTTCCCGGATGCGGATCCGCATGAAACAAGCCGTCATCGACAATCTGTTTGACATAGTTTTCGGCGAGTTTTATCCCGATCTCATTTAGATCGTAGCCAAGTGCATGAAGTTTATCAAGATCATCGATTTGAACACCGTCGATGTATTCCATAACAAGTACTCTTGGGGTGCACAGCTGACGTTCGATCAGCGGAAAAGAGATATAATTCACGCTTGCATTCAGGTCGGTAAATTCTTTGATGTAGTTTGCTTCGGCAATAAAGTTCATTTCCTGCTGGGCAGTCGCCCACATTTCATCGATAAACATTCTAAAGTCGATATCTCCGACATTGATGTTTAAGACTTTGATCAGCGAGATTGCTTTTTTCAGCAGTTGGATATCCCGTTCCATCGTTTGATAAATTCCGGGGCGTTGTACCTTGAGCACGACGATTTTGCCGTCTTTCAGCACGGCTTTATGCACCTGCGCAATCGATGCCGAGCCGATGCACACAGGGTCAATTTCCTGAAAAGCTTCCTCTGCGGAGAAACCGTATTCCGAGGCGATGACCTGAAGCACTTCTTCATAAATCATCGGTTTCACATCGGTTCGCAGCTCGGCCAGTTCATCGCAGTAACTCTTCGGGAGCATATCTGTGCGCATAGACATAATCTGACCGAGCTTGACATACGTCGGGCCGAGGTCTTCAAGGATGAATTTTAGCTTGACTGGAGAAACGCCGTGGATGATTCCATGGCGTTTCAGCGCAGTGACCATTTCCTTCAAGCGGGCTGCGGATGATAGTTTGACCTCAGTTTGGGTCATTCTTTTTCTCCATCTCTGCGAGCTTTTGTTTGAGCACAGAGAGCTCTTCTTCATTCAGCGTGTTAACCTTTTGCAGAAGATCCTCCATGTGACGGGCGGAAGAATGATGATGCAGATTTTCAGAAAGGTTGCGTTTTAATTCCTCATTGATGACTTTGCCTTGTTCGACGGTAAGCTCACCTTTTTCAATGAACGAGTCAATGACTTCCTTGGCTTTTTCGGCCGTTGTCGCTATCGCTCCAATTCCCGCAAGAAAGACTTTTTTCATTTCATCGCTTGCATTCAACTTTAACAACCCCCTTTATGCTTTTAGTATATCTAAAAATAGGTATAAAATATATAGAAAATGTAAAATGTTTACTTATGCCTAATCTTTGGATTAATTGATTTTCAGATATTCATTGCTCTGGGATTTTGTGTTAAGATATGACTAAAGCCATATTTCAACCCTCAGTAACCGCAAGCTACTCGAGAATAACGACAAGGAGGCAAATACGCGATGAAAGTGATCAGGAATCTTTTCGTTTCATTCATGTTTTTGGCTTTAGTGAGCCTGTCAGGGTGTCAGTCCCAGACAGGACCAACTCCGGAGCCTTCGCCGGAGCCTGAACCCCCTGCTGTTGAAACGATGAAAGTAGCGGTCTATTATCTGAAGGATAGTAATAATGAAATGTACCTGGTTAGAGAGGTGCATGAGATTCCGAAAAGTACAGGTGTTGCCCGGGCAGCTCTCGAGGAGCTAATTAACGGTACCCCTGTAACGACAGGCGCATTTAAGGTACTTCCCGCCGACACGAAAATTTTGGAAGTTAATATCAAGAACGGTTTGGCAACCATTGATTTTTCCGAAGAGGTGCTGCATGCGAACGTTGGTGCCAGCGGCGAAACACTTGGAATTGCCAGCATTGTCAATACACTGACGGAGTTTCCGACTATTAAAAAAGTTCAGTTCACCGTAAACGGCAAGGCTGAAAACGGCATGGACTGGTGGGGCCACGTTGGTCTTTATAATCAACCCTTTGCCAGGGATCTCAGCTCAGTTTATGAACCGGCGATCTGGGTTACGGCTCCTGTGGACGGACAAACCATAGCGAGCCCGTTAAAGATCACCGGCAATGCCCGGGTCTTTGAAGCTGTCGTAAGCTACCGCTTAAGGGATGTACAAGGTAATATTCTGGCAGAAGGTAACACAATGGCGGCAGCAGGGGCACCAGGACGAGGCGATTTTGAAGCCTCGCTGACATTTACGCCGTCGGCAGCAGGAAGCGGTCAGCTCGAAGTATTCGAGGCCAGCATGAAGGACGGAAGCGATCTGAATAAGGTCATTATTCCTGTCAAATGGTGATCGGATTAAGTTTTCTTATTAAAATACAAAACCGGTTAAGCAGGGATTAGTCACACCGTAAGATAAAGCTTACGCCAGTGCAGCAAGGCAGCTAGCAGGACCCAGAGTCCAGTATAAATCGCAATAAAGCCAAGCTGAGGGTTGCTACTCCAGAATTTCACCCAGTTATAAGAAAATTCAAAAACCGAGAGAGTATTCCCATTCATTTTCAGGATCATATGATGTATAGCGGAGAATACCATCGAAGAACCAAAATACAGGAGGATCGCATTGCGGCCGATCGCCTCAAACAGCCAGTAGAAAGGTGCCATGAGCTTCCTAATAACCGGGATCTGCGGGTCCCAGATCAAGTGGGCAAAGGCCAAAACAAGAATGGTGGCACCGGATGACAGCGTCACAAAGGACGGCGTCCAGAGTCGTTTACCTATTGGGATAAAGTTGGACAGCAGCGGGGTAAGTAGCAGAAGAACAGCAGCCAGAGCCAGGATTTTCAAGAAATTTCGGCCAATGTTTTTATTGTTCAAAAACAAACCTGCCGTATAACCGAAAAGCGTGCTGGCAATTGCGGAAAAAAGTGTACATATTCCTTCCGGATCATATCCGGCATCGCCGTGAACATAAAGATGGCTCTTTGTGAAAATAAACGGATCAGTCATTCCGGATAAATTATGGTCCGGCGAGGGCAAACTGCCCGGAAAAGATTGACTTGTATATAAGAGAATGCCAAGATAGGCAGCCAGAATAAGTAGTCCGGCAGTGAACGGCCAGAACCATTTCCCAGATACCCTGGTGATCAGGGCTGTCATAATTCCGGTAAAAGCCAGAACCTGAAGCACTCCGGTAAAGCGAAGCTCGGAAAGCTGAAATTCCCAGGATACCAGGGAATTAAAAATCAGGCCAATGATAAGCAGCACAAAAAACCTTCTGATTAATCGTACCCAGGGCACATGCTTGCGGTACACAATCGCCATACTGGTTCCGGAAAGTGTCACAAAGGCCGGAAAAGCAAAGTCAATGGCGGTATAACCAAACCACGGAGCATGCGTAATATAGGCCCCGTAGAGAGGCCCTTCCGGAACAAAGGTCAGGAACAAAAGCAGTACGGACAGAGCCCGCGCAAAATCAAGGGCTTTAATCCGGTTCGTTATTCTTTTCATAGCGTTATCCTTTAATCAAAATGAGTAATTTTTAATACATTTTTATTATATATTTAATTATATATTTCTATTATATATTTACATGTCAATGATATTACTGGCTACCGAGTCCAGTGGGTTTCTAAAATTTTCTGGGCCAGGCCGAAATTGTAGCTCGTTGATAGGATACCGGTACTGTAGCGTCCGGCATCCGGGTTCCAGACGTAATAAGCATTCAGGGCGTTCTGATATCGGATCATGTTTTCCTGGGAGACGGATCTCGTTATATTTGCCGCTGGATTGAGGTCCCAGAGCGGCCGGGAAATAATATAGCGGCACGAGGATACGAGGTTCTCATTCTGAAGCTCATGAAGTGCGGTTCCCGAGGCGGCATGATCCGGGTGGGTATCGCTTGGGGACATTGCTTGATGAAGTGCTTGTGGATACTTGGCTTCAAAGGTCAGGATAATCTCGCGGACCGAGGCCGGAGTCACCTGACCGTCTGGAAGGTCATAGACATAAATATTATCCGTCTGGATGCCGAGGTATCTGGCTGATTCATAGAAATCCCGGACGCGCGCTTCTGTGAATTCAGCAAGCGTGATAGGTGGAAGGGTATATGCCGCGAGCCGGTCGTTTACTTCTTTAAAAGCGCCACTTGCGGCACCTTTGGTCAAAAGCACTAGGACGATGGGCTGGTAGTGGTTTTGTGCTTCCAGGACAGTAGCTCCCATGTTTAAAACCTCATCATCCGGATGCGGGACATAAAAGATAGTCGCCTGATCAGAAACCGACGTATCGGCTGAAGGCTCGGACGGGGTCGAAGGATTGTCGGAAATAACACCAGAATAATCCGGTGCCTTCGGCAACGGATTATTTTGGTTAGCTTCACTGTTTATCAGGGTCCACTTCACCCCGGCAAGAGTGATAAATACAAAGATGATCAATAACGGTATCCAATGTTTTTTTTTCATCGATCCCAAACCCATCCTGTATCAGATAGATATTCAGATACCTATTTTATATGTTCTTTCCCAAGCACCTTCTCGACAAATACTTTGGCCAGATGAGGATCAAACTGGGTTCCAGCATTTTTTAGGATTTCTTCAGCAGCGGTTTCCTCGTCTAAGGCTTTTCGGTATGGACGGCTGCTGGTCATCGCATTGTAAGCATCAGCAATCGCAACAATCCGGGCTTCCAATGGGATTTCCTCACCTTTCAGTCCCTTGGGATATCCCTTCCCGTCCCATCGTTCATGATGGGCCAGGACGTAATCCGAGAGATGCGCATACTCATTCATTGTGCTGAGGATTTCATGGCCGAGCTCCGGATGACGCTTAATTTCCGCCATCTCGGAATCAGTCAGCTTGTCCGGTTTGTGAAGAATCCTGCTGTCAAGGCTGACCTTGCCAATGTTTCTGATGAGTCCGAACATCTCAAGATTTTCAATGTTTTTCTCGCTCAATTCCAGGGTTTGACCGATTTCGGCACAAAACTTACTTACTTGGGCGGATTCTTTTTCTTCCATATCGTTCTTATGGTACAGAGTTTCCATGATGATTTCGATCAAAACATTGGTCGGTAGGTTTTTGGCTGTGCTCTTAAGCGGAGGAGTTTTTTCTGCAGCTTCTTTATAGATGAGGGCAATTTCATTTTCTTTCTTCTTTGTTGGTTCACAGCCGAAAGATAAAGGAAGGTTCAGGGCGCCTAATTTTTCCTTATCAACCAAGTCATTAATCCGGTTCACAAGAATATCGGCCTGTTTGGAGTTAGTCTTTGGCAGCAAGATCATAAATTCATTTTCACTGACTCTGGCAACGATATCGTCAACACGGCATTCCTGTTTAATTATTTCAGCGACTCTTTTGATTAGGTTGTCTCCTTCGGCATTGCCGAAGGATTTCTTTACCTCGTCCAGGTAATCAATGTCAATGATGGCCAGAGAGATCGGCAAATTTCTTTCCGTATTCAGTCTTTTAAATTCTTCCTCAAAAAACTTACGGTTGTATAAGCCCGTAAGCGGATCGTGAAAGCTTAAGAATTCAGCTTTGGCAAGTTTTTTGTTTTTCCTGGCCAGTTCTTTAAATACAAGTACGATACCTTGGATGCAGTTGTCTTTGTCCTTCACCGGTTTGGACTTACTCTTGACCGGACGTTTTTCACCCGTTTTAGAGAGCAAGACAGCATTTTTGTCAAATACAACATTTTTGCCTGTTTTAAGCACACTCAGCATGCTGCCGCCAAGCACTTCATGGGTGTCTGCGTTCAAAAGCTGAAATACCTCAGTCAGCGGTTTGTGAAGTGCTTCTTCGCTCGTCCAGCCGGTAAGCAATTCGGCCTTCTGGCTTAATAATCGTATATTGCCTTCAATATCCGTCAAGATAACAGCGTCACTGATCGATTCTAACGTCGTTTTTAACCATTCCTGATCTGGTTTCATACTCCTAATCTCCTATAAAAACTGTTTAAAACGAAAAAACAAGCTGTAACTAATATATCGTAATATTTTTTCAAATATTTAGTAATTTTTTTGGTCGGATCATTTTAAACTCCATAATGGTACCAAGTTCGCTTCGATTGACCTGGAAGTGCATGCAGTGTATAAAAAAAATGCAGAATGATTTTTTGAATTTCAAAAGTTTTACAATTAGTATGATTTTAACTTACATGATTCTCACAACAGCCGCTTGAGGGAAAATCAAAAGTCGGGATAAGTTTGATGAGGAAGGGCTGGTGGTATCCCCAGCCCTTCGCTTGTCGCAGTTAGAATTCACTTCGTTTTGGCTCACCGGTTTTCAGTATTTTTGATAGCTCCTATTTTAGCGCTTAAACCACCGGATCGAAAAGATCGTTGGTGGTGTTATCAAACGCCCTGATATCTCGCTTTAAGCTAAGCTCACCGCTGGGCGTATTAAAAATATTGCGGGCAATGATCATATCCATCACGGCCTCAGCCTCAGCCTTGGTCATATCTGCCCTTGGATTGGGCACCGTGATGGCAAACGTTTTACCACCGGCGGTCAGGAAGGTTAATCTGACAAATTTATTGTTTACAATAGCCATGCTTTCACCTCCTTTCCCGCAGATTTTGCGCGTGTTTATTCTTCGTCAATCAATTCGTAATTCTTCTGCAGCAGCACATTCGATACCGGATTCTGGCTCAGACCGTATAAGGCTGTTATCACATCGAAGAGGTCCTGCACCGCGGCATCAGGCTTCACATAATTGATGCTTTTCTTTTTGATCTCCGGGTCGCCGGCGGGTGTAGTCCCCCCGGTCTGGTAGCGCGCAGCAAGTATCGAATTTAGAGAGACCGCTATCGCTGCCATTGCCCTCAGCTCCTTTCCTCAGGATTGACAGGCCGGGCTTGTACGGCTTGTCTAATATAGTTTATGGTGAAGTATATCCGGCGGTTACCCCCGGAGGCATATATTAAAAAAGTGACACTTCTGCTCTAACCTTAATATCAGCCGCCGGCCGGAGTTGTCCAAGAATCTGAGGCGCCTCAGATTCTTGGACAACCCTGTTATAGGAGGTTTTTCACATTTGTAAGCCTGTCCTCATATTCTGTAAGTGAGGAGAAATTGAAAGCGAGGACCTGAAGCTGTCATGAGCCATTTGATAGACATGAACGATGTGATGATAGAACGTACGCCGCATTTAATCGCGGCTGAGATTAACCTGATCAAATACCAGACCAATCATATCGTGCTTACCAATACCATCGAGATTGGGCGGCGGCTGACGGAGGCCAAGAAGCTGATCCCCTATGGGGGATGGGGCAAATGGCTGAAGGAGTCGGTCAACTACTCCCAGAGCACGGCCGAAAAAATGATGCGTCTCTACCAAGCTTACGGCGACAAGCAGCCCCTTGCCCAGAGCGCCGGCGAACAATCGCAGGAAATTCCGAATCTAAGCTATACGCAGGCATACATCCTCTTAGGCGTCCCGGAGGAGGAACGGAAAGCGTTCATCGCAGAAATTGATATCGTAGACATGTCTACCCGTGAATTGCAAAAGGCGGTTGATGAACGGACCCAGGCAGAGCAGGAAAAGAATAAGGCCTTGGAGCAGAAAGCGGAACTCCGGCAAGCCCTGGATGACGAAAAGGAGAAGAACGAACGGCTGACCAAGGCGAACACCAATCTGAGCAAGAATGCGCAAGCGTTGTATAATGCCAATATCGAGCTCGAGAAAAAGAGCGGTAAGCAGCAGAATGAGCTGGATTCGCTCAAAAAAAGCACATCTTACGGCTTCGTCGACCGGCTGAGAAAGGACCTCGACAGCGCTTCTGTCAAGGTGAAGTCCAATAAAATCGCTTTTCTTTACGAGAACCTGGAAAGAACCATTAAGGAACTGAAGTGGGAGCTGGAGCAGATCGGTGCGGACGATCCGGATACCTTTGTCGCTTATAAGAACAATGTCTATGAGTCTCTGATTCAGTGGACGAGGGATACGTTGTGGAATAAAAATTATTAATTTATTCTGGTGGGAAAGTGAGCAAATTATTTAACTGGTTTATTAATTCCTGATATTGATTGTCATCAATGGCCTTAATTATGGACTTTTTGACTGTTGGCAATTATTAGGATATAATTGAATCAAAGAAAGCATTACCATAAAATACAGAGGTGATGAGCGTGACTATTACAGATATAAAAGAGGTAGTTAGTCAGGTTGCATCTGCATATCCGGTACTTTATATTGATTTATTTGGCTCATATGCAAATGATGAGGCTACAGACGATTCGGACGTAGACCTGCTTGTATACTTTGATGAAAAAGTTGCAAGTTTATTTGATGTGTCAGGACTTAAGCTCGATATTCAGGATATATTGAACACCAAAGTGGATGTAGTTGCCGGACCTCTTAAAGAGAATAGCTACATCACTATTGACAAAAAGGTAAGAATCTATGAAGCATAGGGATATTCAACTACTGAAAAAAATCATATCCGAATGCAAAGATGTTATACGGTATACAAATGAAATCGGTGAAAAAGGGTTTCTCAAAAGCGATATTTTCCAGAAGGCAACGGCAATGTCGCTTCTTAATATAGGTGAGCATGCTAATGCCCTGACAAGAGAGTTGTGGACGGAGTACAAGGATATTCAGTGGAGAAAGATTATTGATCTTAGAAACATCGTAGCACATGGATATGGTGAATTAAGAATGGAGCTTATTTGGAATTTATCGCAAAAAGAAATTCCGGATTTAATGAGACAGCTTGAAGATCTGCTGAATAGATTTGAATAACAACAAGTAGGGACGCAGCCTGAAATACACACAGCTGCGTTTTAATTTTTTTGAGGTAACGTCACCCTGGTTCAGCTTGTCCTTATGAGAATGTTTTATTTTAATCGTATCTCATAAAGCTCCTTGGTTCCTGATTTTTTAACGTAAAGCTTATAACTTTCAGCGTCTGCTGGCAATTCGTATACCCAATTCCCATTTTCTGTGATACCCGGAGAAAGTTCCCGGTAATCCAGATAATATACCATTGGCGGTCAACTTTAATCAATTGAACATCGATTGATTTTTCCACATAAGATTCCTGAATTGTTTTCTGGTATTTTTGCATGGCAGACACCAGCATAGAAATTTTCGGATTGATCTCCGGAAGCACCGGTCTGATGAAGGGAAAAAGTTCTATTACCTGTATTATTTGCTTCATAATTCCTATGATCATTAGAAAACCAGCAAAAACCCAGTTTGCATCCAAATGCCCTCTATCATTAGGGGGCTTAAATATTTCCGAATTTTTGCCGAGTTTTTGCCGATTATTTAAGGCTGAAGAAATTATACTTAACCTATAGTCGTCACCAAAAAACAAGGGGGGGATTATCTTATTGGAAGTTCAAATTAAAAAAAGTATCATTTTCTAACTTTAAAAAAGAAAGAGAGGCGTAAATTCAAATGTCAATCACACAGATTACCAGGGAATTTCTAGGATTATCTTCTGACACAAAACCTACTAACGTTACAACAGGCTCGAAATTTATCGAACTTGATACAAAGAAAGTATTCATTTTTGACGGTTCATCTTGGTACCTTAATCCTATGCCAGTTATGGTAACTGATTCACTTCCAACGGGGTCAAATATAATTGGGAAAGTCGGAATAGACTCTGGAAATAATGGGGTTTCGATAATTGGGAGTTTAGCGAACGATGTAACCTTCCACAATGCTGCAATAGTAGCGGCAGACGGAACAATTCTAACGGTCGGTGGATACAAGACTTTAACGGTTGAGATATACGGCACATCAACATCCAGAACCATTGCCTTCATCGGAAGAGGCCCAAGCGGAACAGACAGGGCGATTATGGGTGTAAGATTATCTGATCTGTCCACTGGTTCTAGTACGACAGGAACGGGCGAAATCTGGCAGTTTGATATTACTGGTTTATCCTCCGTCTTCGTGGATTTACAGGCTGTAGCAGGTGGAAATGTAACCGCTAAAGGAAGGGTGGTGGCATAAAAATGAATATTATTTCGCTTGCAAAGGCAAACGAGGCATCATCTATTTCAAATAGTCGTGGCATCAACCCTTTATATCCACCATCTCCCTTAACTGCGGCAATCGGCGATGGCGTAACAGATGATTATGCTGTACTAGCTACAATACTTACAAATTACGATTGTCTATTTATGCCAGCTAACACAACTTTTAAAATTACAGATACTTTAAATTTTGAAGGAAAAACCGTACTTGGCGCAGACAGGTTGACTTCTAAAATTATTCAAGATACTTTAACAAAACCAGTTGTTTATATCGGCGGCGTTTGCCATATTGCTGATTTATATATTGGACATAGTAGTCTACCATCATCACCTTTAGCTACTGGTCTTGAAGTTGGATCAACTGTTCAGGATGGTTCAGTAATCGAACGGCTCTACCTTGAAAATAACTCAGACGGAATATTTAACAGTGATAGTAACAACTACAATGTTTTTAGTACGACAATCCGTGATCTTAGAATAACCAGATTTAATCATTCAGGATTATGGCTTGGAGGTCTTGGAAATACCGGTTGCTATATTTCAAATGTGTATCTGGTAAACTGGGACGATTACAACGCTGGAACAAAACTATCTGCTGATTGTGGTGTTTATCTTAGGGGGTATACTGATGGTATCATAGGTCAGCTTAATATAGAACATGGTTATTATGACCAAGGATTGGTAACTGTAGTCTGCGACAATCTAAAATTTAACAGCCTCCATTTTGAAGGTTATGTTGCTAATGTTGATTATAACGGAATGATCTATGTAGGTGGCGGCACAATCTGTTTCGATGTTATAACTGCTGTATTTAATACCTTTGATATCTCAAATTTTTCCGATTACAGTTTTATTAAAATTGATACCGATGCCAAAATATTTATCAAATCAGTACTAATGCGAAACAATACTAAAACAGGATCGCCTACGCTTAGGCGATTCTATGGTGCTAGTACTCAAATTGCTGGCGCAGGAATTTATGTCGATTTCTATAGCTCAGATTTATTTATTGGAAGCGATTATTTCCAGGTAAACACACAAGGAAACCCCGTACTGAAGAAACTTAATAATTCTGTTTATTTTAGCCAATACAAAGGCAATAGCCCGATAGCTCTAGCAACTTCCGGAACAATTGCTGTAACAATGACCGATTCCGAGGTTTTCACAATAACTCCTGGCGGCACGTGTACCTTTAATGCATCAGGTGGCTACGCCGGGAAAAGATGCAGCTTTATTATTACCACTAGCGGGACAACATCATATACCTTAACCTGGGGGACAAACTTCAAGACAACGGGAACATTAGCAACTGGTGCAACCACATCGAAAGTTTTTGTGGTTAATTTCGTCTGTACCGATGGAACAAACTGGGTTGAAACTGGAAGAACTGTAGCAATGTAACTTCGCTAGAAACCCAGTTTACGAACCAAGTTTAATGGGCTGACAGATAACTGGCTCGTTCAGCAACCTGTATGTATGGCGTAAATGCAGTATAGCCAAAAAGAAAAATGAGGCCCTTCTGAGGGCCTCTAAAAAACTTAAGAAATCGTATATACCAGAGAAAAGCAATCACATTTTGCTAAAGTCAGAATTTGGCTTGATTCAACCTTATTTCAATAAAATCTCATAAAGCTCTCTGGTTCCTGATTTTTTAACGTAAAGCTTATAACTTTCAGCGTCTGCTGGCAATTCGTATACCCAATTCCCATTTTCTGTGATGCCCGGAGAAAGTTCCCGGTAATCCAGATAATTGTCAATGGTATTCGTGCTGTCGGCATAGGTCTTATACTCGCGGTTTTTATGATCGACCACGATTAAATCAGGCGGAAAGGTGAATGCTTTGTTAGTCATGTTGGTGACGTCGGCATTAATGATCACGAACTTCGCGCCATCTTTGGCGGCTCTGTCATAACTATATTTTGAGCTGATTGTTTGTTTTTCTTCTACATGATTCACTCTGAGTTTAATCGAGGTAAGGATGATTTCATCGCCAACAGCTTTGGGGATAATAGTCAAGTTCTCTTTTTTAGCTTGTTCCATGAAGCTGTTTGTTCCCTGACCGGCACCATCAGAAGATGAATTGATATTCTTGTTTAATTCCTTGGTAACCAAAATGAAATTAGACAGAAAAACATCTAAGAGCTCATCACTTGGTTGGGAGATATACCAGTGGCGATTAACTTTGATTAATTGAACATTGATAGATTTTTCCACATAAGATTCTTGAATAGTCGCCTTGTGTTTTTGCATGGCAGACATCAGCATTTGTTCTATTTCTTCGTCCTTTATCTCAGAACCTGTGATGGCTGAAGTAAAAGCTTCAGTAAATACATCCTGCAGCACTGCCTTAAGAAGGGGTTCGCCGTTCATATACTTTATATCAACAGTGAGGGTAGCTTGATCATTTTCTATTTTCGGCTCCTTTACAGTGTATGTAATTTTCGCCGCGTTTTCTTGGAAATAGTCCAAAAAATATTTTTGAGACTGGCTTTTACCGTCTTCGCCATCCCTCATGAGATCTAAAATTTTTGTTTTACTGTTTGAGTCTGTTGGATCCACTATCGAAGCCATTTGGGGTAAGTCAAACTTCTTGCCGGCCTCAATAAAGGAGGTTACCGTTGATTCCGGGCTGGGAATATTGGCACAACCGGCAATAAAAAACATTCCGATGATTAATAAGAGGCCTGTTAGTTTTTTCATTTTTTCCTCCCCTTTTTTACCTTTCAAGATATATCGTTTTCAGGTCTTGATGAACCATTATGACATTGTTTTAAATAACTATTTCCAGATATAATTCTTATGTTATAATACAATAAATTATAGAAAATATAAATAAAGAAATTTTACTATTAAATGATAGGGAAGAGGATAAGCATTATGAAAATCAAAGAAGGGTATTTGGTCAGAGAAATTGCCGATTGTTATATTGTCGTTCCAGTCGGGGAACGTGTTATTGAATTCAAGGGGATTATGACGCTTAACGATACAGGGAATTTTATTTGGCGGTGTCTGACCGAAGATATATCTTACAATCAATTGTTGACTTCTATTTTGGATGAATATGAAATCGATGAGGTCACAGCCAAAGCGGACCTGGATGATTTTATTCAGAGTGCCCGTGAAAGCGGAGTGCTGGAGGAATAAATATGGAGAATAATAATAACGAGATTGCCCGGAAGTGGGAAAGCTCGGAAATGACCCTGGCAGGATATGCTGCCCAAAGACATGTACCTTTGGGTGGGACTTTTGAATTAACGGCTCGATGTAATCTAAAGTGTAAAATGTGCTATATACGCTTGGATAAAGCGCAGATAGATCTTATCGGCAGGGAAAAGACCGCTGATGAGTGGATTACCCTTGGAAAAGAAGCCATTCAAGCTGGAACACTAAACCTATTGATTACCGGCGGGGAACCACTATTGCGCCCTGATTTTGCAGAGATATATTCAGCGTTGACCATGATGGGATTTATTATTACGTTAAATACCAATGCAACACTTATCAATAGTGAAATACTTAAACTTTTTAAGAAATATCCACCTACTGCGACAAATGTAACATTGTACGGGGCTACTCCCGAAACATATCAGTCTATTTGCGGCAACCGGGAAGCATTTTACAATACAATAAGCGGTCTGGAAATGTTAGCAGATATCCCAACGGTTCTCGAAGTTCGTACAACTTTTATTAAGGACAATCGGCATGAATTAAATGCCCTTCGTAAGATAGCTAACCGTTACACCAGACGCTTTGCTATTAATACAAAAGTGAATAAGGCTGTGCGTGGAGCTTGTTCCGATGCAGAAAACTGCAGACTAACACCAGCTCAGTTATTTGATTTAGCTGAAGAGAACGGGGAATATTATCGATCTCTAAATAGTGAAACAGAATTTGCTTTGGAAAAAAATATGGATACTGATAATTATATTCATGCACTAGAGCATTCTCATCTTCCTCCTCAAATTCTTACTTGTCTTGCAGCAAAATCAATGTACTGGATTACCTGGGATGGGAAAATGCTTCCATGTGGTTCGTTCACCAGTCCTTACACATTACCTTTTAAAGAGGGGTTTCAATCTGCTTGGGACCGGTTGCCAACTTTGTTTGAGAAGATAAAACTCCCACAGGAATGTATGAAGTGTGAATATGTAAATGGACAATGCTCCAACTGTCCAGCAATTCTTCAATCAGAGTCAGGTTCTTTTTACAAAATTTCATCATACATTTGTGAAATTGCACAAGAGCGGTCGAAACGACGTAAAAAATTAAAATAGGACTAGACAGAATTTGGATTATATGATAGTTTGAATTTAGTTATATGTTTTTTGTGAGGTGTTTTCTATGAAAAAAGAATATACTAAGCCAATGCTTGATGCCAAGGAGTATGCTCAGTTTGAAAGTGTATTTGCTGATTGTAACAAGGGAAATGCTGGTGTAGGCTGCATTGACAATGTTACGGATTGGACTCCAACTGGTTCATCTTATGCTGCATTTGGTGAACAAAAAGGACCAAAATAAATCAATAACAAAAAAGGCACACATTGTGTGTCTTTTTTAATTACAAGGGGATAAATGATGCCAAAGTTCTCTATTGGAGATTTAATAATAAATATATTGGCTCCTGATTGGGCAATACATGAAAACTTTAAATTATTTACGACTAAAGAGGGAGAACCTGATATCGAATGCCAGGTTATTTTTCAGGAACATCAGGATATTTCTGTTGAAGGGGCTCAATTGATCATGGAAACACCTAAGAATAAAATATATGAAATAAACGGAAATATCTTAAATATTAGCGGAGATAGAAAAGCTTACAGCATAACATCTAAGGATTGGTCAACGTATAAAATATATATTAATTCGGAGTATAATAATCCAAATAATGAAGAGATTATTCAAAAAGTTAAAAATGGAATTTTAGCATCTTTACGCGATTTACTAGTTGGAGCATTGGCACAAAAAAATGGTTTAATTATTCATTCCAGCACTATTATCTGGCAGGATAAGGGGATTGTATTCCCTGCGCCTTCAGATACCGGAAAAACTACACATACCCTCTTATGGCAGCAAATGTATCAAACACCGGTTTTGGATGGGGATGTTACTGCCTGTAGGATTAATAATGATACTCCGGTAGTCTATGGCCTTCCATGGTGCGGTACATCGGGTCAATTTATCAATGCCAGCGTCCCTCTTGGGGCAATCGTATTTCTTCAGCAGTCTCAAGAGAACAGTATTATAAAGCTTGATTTTCAGGAAGCATTTCTGCGGCTTACCGCAAGATGTTTTCTTTTGCCTTGGAACCAAAGATTGATGGATCAATACTTAGATACGATTCAAAGAATTGTAGGAAAAGTTAGTTGTTATCTATTGAATTGTCTGCCAAACCAAGAATCAGTAGAGTTGGTGAAGGAATGCCTGAAAAAACAATAAACCGAAATTTTATTCCGGCTATTGTATGGTCAAATGCGTTGCTGCCTATTTTAGCTGAAGGGCATCTGCTGAGATTGCCTATTGAAGGGTTAAGTATGTATCCTTTGCTTGTAGGGAGAAGGGACGAAGTGCTTCTGGCGGATGTCACAGGTAAGAAACTTCGACGAGGTGATATTGTCCTATATGTCCGACAAGATGGGACCCATGTCTTGCATCGGATCCATCATGTTAACCTAAATAATTACTATATGTTTGGTGATGCTCAGACATGGATTGAAGGTCCAATAAATCAAGATAATGTTCTGGGAGTTGCTATTTCAGTGATCAGAAAGGGAAAAACAATTGAATGCAATTCGTTTGGATATCGGTTTATATCCCAGATATGGATGGTAATGCGTCCTGCTAGACCCTTGATCCTAAAAATCATTGATCGTATACCGATTATTGTTAAAATATTGAATATTATCCTGCGTCCAATTCATTCAAAATAACTTTATGCACAAGTTCGACGGCTTCTTGATCCGGCCGGCATTGTAAAAGGTAAATAGGGGTGGAAGCAATGATGCGGGCGATGTGACCGAGCGCCAGATCCATTAAACGCTGATCATGGTAAGGCAAAAGAAAACGGGGCAGCAGGCAGGATGATAATTCCGGTTCCTGGAGTCGATGCAGACTATTTTTATTACTTTGCTCTAGGACAATGATAGTATTTAGCGGGGCGCTTGTATTCAGGTGTTTATGACTCGAACCACACCAGGGAGTTCCGTGGATGGTGATTTTTTCCGCAGATCGTTTCAATATCGGGGTGTCATCATTGATGACAGCAGCCCCCCTATAGGCTTCCCACAGCTGAGCTTGGGTCGATTTTCCGGTTCCGGACGGAGCGGTAAATGCAATTCCTTTATCCTGCCACTTGATCGCGGAAGCATGGAGAATAATCCCTTGATGGAGTAGAATCAGATTGCGGATCACAATATTGCTGAAAAACTTAAAAACTGCAAGCTGCTGGTCGGAGAGATCCTTGATGTATTCGATAGATACCTGCCGCCAGTCCTCTGCAGCCGTTAATTTGCAGACAGGCCCGAAAGGGTAGAGCGGGGTGGAAAGATAAACGGAAAATCCATCTTCATTTTCATCGTGAGTATACCATTTTAAACCGTCTTCATATAGAAACCTTCCCTGAGGAGGGGACACCTCGGAACATTGCAGGAAATCCACCTCGCAGTCCGCAGCTCCATCAGATTCAGATACGTAAGACGTAAATTCTTCGGGCATGTTTTTTAAATCAGTTTGAAAGTCGATAATCAATCCCGCGATATCATAGCGCATCAAGCAAATCTCCGATCCTATAAATAACACAAGAGCCTGGCATTCTGTCAGGCTCTTAAAATATTACTTTACAATACGGATATTAAAAACCTTTGATACCGTCGCCAAGACCAATCGCAGATAAAATCTTACCAAAAGTATCTTCTGCTAATTTCTTTGAGTCTTCCGTGGAAAAGGAACCTCCGGCAAATCTTTCTTCCGGTCTTAATGAAGTTACCCAGCCTTCTGGTTTGATATAGTTTTTTTTCATTCGGATCACCCTCTCTAAGTAAAAACAGCTTAAATGAAAGTTAACAAATTGTTAATGACAAATGATTACTATGTAATTGTAAAAATAGACATTTTAATATAATAGGAAATAATACATGGGATTCAATTTGGCAAGGATGGGATTATCTAATTTCATAAAATATTTTTCTTCTACCCCTTAGCCATAGCTTTGCAGTTGCCTTTAAAAAAATGCAGTAAAGGGAAGAAAGAAGTCTTCAGGCAATATAAGTTGTCTTTCATTCTGTTAGTCATCTCAATGTAGAACAAGCTGGAAATTATACCATATAATGTAATAAAATATATAAAAGGAAGGTTATCTATGGATGTTACGAGTAATGTCCAAATATTGGGCAGTCCGTTAACAAAATCAACCTTTGCAAAAAATATTTGGGATATGCAAGTCTTTAACGGGCATATATATCTGGGGCATGGAGATTTTAATACAAGCTCAGGCCCAATTCCAGTTATTTATTTTGACCCTGCAACAAGCAAATTTGTGACGCATTTTACTGTGGATGAAGAAGAAATAAACGTATTCAGAGTGCTTAACGGTAAACTATTCATTCCAGGGATAGACGCCAGAGACGACTGGAATTTTGGAAATATTTATGCCATAGGAAGTAATAATAGCTGGATAAAATACAGAACGGTTCCTCAGGCAGTTCATGTTTTTGATATCGCTTATTATCATGGTAAACTTTATGCGGTAACAGGTACAACAAGAACATGTTGGGGAGAGGTCTTAGTATCAGAAGATATGGGGGTTTCATGGCAAAGCCAAGTCCCGGGCAATGCATCAAGCTGGCTGTTTACAGGAAATTGGGGAATATCGTTATTTGAATTGGGTGGAAAGCTCTATGCCGGAGGAAGAATGCTTTTTTTATCTCCAGCGGAGCTTGCAGGAAACAGTGGGAACTACGCCAGATTTGTGGAGATAGATGGTGATAATACGCAAATACAACTTTACTCAAAATATTTTGCACCTGGAATAGACCTTCGGTATGGTTACTACCTCAAAAAGAACATTGTATTTCATAATCAGCTCGTATTTATTTGTCAAAACAGGATCGCTTCGAATTGGAAGCCGAATTCGATGTATGCTGCCATTTCGTTGGATAAATCAAGAAAAATTATTTTCCCTGAGATTTCGGCGGTTCCGGCAGATATTCTGAATAGAGATTCTTCAATTTACGTCTTAACTTTTATCAAGACCGCATCCAAAAATTACACCAATATCATTTACAAATCGAGTGATCTTGAAAATTGGAATGAGGTATTTAGATTCAATACCGATACCTTTGCCAGATCATTTGAGGAACTGAATGGGGACTTTTATTTTGGCTTAGGATGCGATACTGACTATGTTTCTCCTAATACCGGAAACATCCTGAAGGTTGCACAAAGAGTATATTAACCGTGCTGAAGCTGATAATGATTAATACCTTCAGGTACAAACGTCAGATATCGGTAGAGGATGTATTCAAATTGTTTTTTGCACAATTTTGACAGCCTCAATGTTCGGGCGGCATTTTAAAAGGTAAATATCCACGATGTTTGATAGTTCTTGTGCAGTATCCATTAATCATGCGGTATGCACTGACATCTCTGTCTAAGATCCGCACATCGAAGTGATCTTGCCAGAGCTGTATATGCGTCGTTTTTCCGATACCCGAAGGAACCGCGAAGATAAATCATCGAGGCAGTTTCGCTCAGACAACTAAAACGAGGAGACATTGTTCTTTACAGAAGAGAAAATGGTGCACATGTCTTACACAGAATCTATCATGCAAAAAAAGGTGCATACTATATGCTCGGAGATGCCCAGACCTGGATTAAAGGTCCCATAGAGAAAGAAAATGTGCTGGCTGACGTAACGACGATTATGCGAAAAGGGAAATCCATTGAATGCAGAAATCATGGTTATCAATTCATTGTAGAGTTGTGGCTGCTTTTACATCCTTCCTATTACATTTGTAATTCTTTGAAGTAATAATGATAAAATATAGGGCTATTTACATTATCTTGTAAGTCCTTTAATTTAAAAAAGAAGGATTTTTTTTTTACTGTCGAAAATAAAAATTGTTGTAAAACTCAACATATATTTTTTTACAGATAATTAAGATGTAAAAAAATATATTAAGGCCTGAGAAAATGAAAATGATAAAAAGCTAATAATCCTGATAAGATGTTCTTATAGTTTTTTAAGTAACATAATCAGTCTTTAATGATTTTTTTGATATTATTGAATTTCACAGTAGGAAATATGTTAACTGTAATATGAGAATATTGCAGAATATCAATTCTATATTTGTAAAAGACATTATAGATAGAGTGTAGAAATGTCGATCAATCAGCCGTAAAATTGACATATTATTGCAATTTTATAGTTATTAAATTTTTGGAGAAAAGAATGGATAGGACTAACAGACTCGCATATGCAAATATCGTTCAAATTCTTATTGATGTAATTTTTTTATTCTTAACGTACAATTTGGCTTATTTTATTGCAGGAAGAGTCACTAATTTGCGTGTAATAACTGAGTATTTGTGGATTATTATTGTATTTATTCCTCTATGGATTGCTACTATGAACTTTCGCGGTATGTATGACAAAACAACCTTTTATTATCCAGACCGTGTTCTGCGAAATGTTTTTTTAGCGACTCTCTTTTCGGGAATAATCTTAGCCGCAATATTTTTCTTTATAAAAGAAACAAGCACAAGCAGAATATTTATTGGATGTTTTCTTCTGCTGTGTCTGATAGTTATGCTTTTGGATAGATTTTTTATTAGTCCACTAATTGGAAAAAGTAAATATAATGAACAAAACAGAATGATTTTAGTTTGTTCACCTGAAACCTATGAATTGTTTAATAAGTACCTCAATAAAACCCATATACGTTATAATATTATCGGTGTCGTATCATTTGATGATAGAACCATTGATCATAATATTCAATCGTTGGGGAAAATTGATAAAAATACTTTTGAAGATATACTCAAAAAGCAAATGGTTGATTTAATCGTTTTTGCACTGCCTAATGAATACACTCAAGAAGTAGAACCTTATATATCTACATGTCTAAGCATGGGAATTACGGTTCAAAGTATTCTTAATTACAATTTAAAATTTGCCAGAGTACATAGCTCAATGCTGGGGCCAATGCCATTGCTTACTTTCCATACGGTGACTTTAAATCCTGTTTCCAAAGCGATAAAGCGCATTATGGATATCTTGGGTGCGATCGTAGGTATCATTCTGACACTGATAATTGCTATTTATATAGTACCTGCGATAAAAATGGATTCATCAGGTCCAATTCTGTTTAAACAAAAAAGAGTTGGACGCTATGGTCGGATATTTTATTGTTATAAGTTTAGAACAATGTGTGTGGATGCTGAGGAGAAGAAGAAAGAGCTTCGGGATAAAAATGAATATCAAAACGGACTGTTTTTTAAGATTAAAGAAGATCCCAGGATTACCAAGGTTGGTGCATTTTTGCGCAAGACGAGCTTGGATGAATTACCACAGTTCTTTAATGTTCTTAAGGGGGACATGAGTCTCGTAGGGACTAGACCTCCGACTTTGGATGAGGTCGCTCAATATGATACAGAGCACTGGCGCCGAATAAGTATAAAGCCTGGAATTACTGGGAATTGGCAGATAAATGGCCGAAGTAGTATCACAGATTTTGAACAAATCGTCGCGCTGGATACCCAGTATATTGATAAATGGTCTATATGGCTGGATATATCAATACTTTTTAAAACAGTATTGCTTGTTATTCGGAGAGAGTCTGCGTATTAAGCAATTTTTACCTATTGTATAAATTCAATAATCAAGGAGTCATTGATGAACATCTTAATAATAACCGATGTTTATATACCCAATGCAAATTCATCTGCAGTTTTGTTAAGAGATTTAGCTCAAAGTTTCAAAAAAAAAGATATTGATGTGTTTGTCTTAACATTGAAAGAATCAAATGTGCATTTGATGAAGAATGATTTACCAATTAGGGAAGAAGATGGAGTTAAAGTACTTAGAGTTAAGAATTTTAAGAAGAAAGATGTTGGAATGATTCGTAGAGGACTAAGTGAAGTATTATTGCCCTATTTACTGTATTTCGGTTATTGTAAGTATTTAAGGAGTGTTAAGCCGGATATCATCATTTCTTATTCTCCACCGATAACACTCGAGAGAACAGTTAAGAGGATGAAAAAGAGATATGGATCAAAAGTCTATCTGGTTTTGAGGGATGTATTTCCACAGTGCGCCAAAGATGTAGGGGCAATAAAACAAGGTCTTGTTTTTAGTTATTTTGAAAGAATGGAAAAACAATTATATCAAGTATCCGACTTTATTGGAGTTCAATCCCAAAGCGATTTAATGTCTGTCTGCCAAATGCAAGGCTTGAACAACGAAAAAGTTGAATTATTATACAACTGGATAGACTTTTCTCCATATCGGAAACAGATTGCAAGAGATTTTCGCAGTGAGTTTGGTTTGGGTGATAAAATAATATGCCTTTATGCAGGGAATATTGGCAAATATCAGGAACTGAGCTTTCTATTTGAATTAATAAAAGTAAACCGAGAGAGAAAAGATGCTGTGTTTTTGATTGTTGGTTCAGGCAGTGAAAGCCGGGGACTGAAAGAAGCATATAAAAATTATGGAAATGTAATATTCAAAGACTTTATTGATCCCCAATATTATCCTGACCTTGTAAGGCAATGTGATATTGGATTAATTAACTTGAACAGAAATTTAACTGTGCAAAATATTCCGGGTAAACTGATGGGCTATTGGTGTTCCAAATTGCCCGTATTAGCTTCTGTAAATTCTGGAAATGACCTGATGGACATGATGGAAGAGGCTGGAGGAGGATTCTGTTCTGTTACCGGTGAGCTAGAAGCCTATAACCGGAATTTTAGTTTATTATGCGAGGATAAAGAGTTAAGGGACAAGGTAGGTATGGCAGGTTATGAGTTTGCGGTGAAGCATTTTTCTGTTGACAAAGTCAGAGACACAATTTTAGAACATTTTATAGGAGAGAACAATCATGTTTAAAGGCAAAATATTATTAATTACTGGCGGAACAGGTTCGTTTGGAAACGCCGTATTAAAAAGATTTTTAAACACAGATATTGAAGAAATTCGAATTTTTTCCCGTGATGAAAAGAAACAGGACGACATGAGAAAAGAGCTTAAAAATGATAAAGTCAAGTTCTTTATCGGGGATGTCAGGGATTATCAGAGTGTTGCGGCTGCAATGCATGGAGTAGATTATATTTTCCATGCGGCGGCTCTCAAACAGGTACCTTCCTGTGAGTTTTTTCCAATGGAAGCTGTGAAGACAAATGTAGTCGGAACGGAAAATGTTTTAAATGCCGCGGTCGCCTTTGGTGTCAAAAAAGTTATCTGTTTGTCAACGGATAAAGCAGTTTATCCGATCAATGCAATGGGTATTTCTAAGGCAATGATGGAAAAAATCATGGTAGCTAAATCACGGACTGTTGATCCTACCAAGACGATTATTTGCGGTACACGTTACGGAAATGTCATGGCTTCGCGGGGCTCTGTCATTCCTCTTTTTATACAGCAGATAAAATCAGGGCAGACATTGACGGTTACCGATCCCTATATGACCCGTTACTTGATGTCAATTGATGATGCGGTGGAACTTGTTCTTTTTGCTTTTAAAAATGCTAAACAGGGTGATCTTTTTATCCAGAAAGCCCCAGCTTCAACGATTGCCGACCTTGTCCAGGGAATAAAGGAAATTTTTCAGGCGGAAAATGCGGTTAAGATAATCGGAACAAGGCATGGGGAAAAGCTTTATGAAACGCTACTCTCCCGTGAAGAAATGGCGAAGACTGAAGATTTGGGAGAATACTACAGAGTCCCGGCAGATACTCGAACCTTAAATTATGATCAATACTTTGAATCAGGAGATGAAAGACTTAGCACCACTGAGGAGTATAACTCTCACAATACTCGGCGGCTGGATATCACTGGTGTAAAGGAACTGTTACTTAGTCTCGACTATATCCAAGGTGAATTAAAGGAGCGGTAGGAAGCAATGAAGAGAACAGTTTTGGTTACCGGTGCTAACGGTTTTATCGGCAAAAATTTAATTGCCACACTTGATACAAATATGGAGATATTAAAGTATGACATCGACAATTCGGTGAATGAGCTGAAGGACTTTTGCCGAAGGGCTGATTTTGTTTTTCATTTGGCCGGTGTAAACAGACCCTTGGAAGTCGGTGAATTCGAAAAAGGTAATAGCGGTTTCACTGAACTGCTACTGACGATGTTGCGGGAAAACAATAAAAAAGTTCCAGTGCTGATGACATCATCGATTCAAGCCGAGATAGATAATCCTTACGGTCAAAGCAAGAAGAACGCTGAGAGCTTGCTTGAAGATTATGCGAGAGAGACAGGAAATCCAGTGTATATATACCGTCTGCCTAATGTTTTCGGCAAATGGTGCCGGCCCAATTATAACTCTGTGATAGCGACTTGGTGCTATAATATATCTCGTGGACTGCCGATACAGATTAATAACCCGGAAACTGTGTTATCCCTTGTTTATATTGACGACGTGGTTCAAGAGTTTATTCATGCTTTTAACGGCAGTGAATCAAGAATGGATAATGGTTTCTGCTTTGTGACTAGAACATTCAGCATAACCCTGCATCAGATAGCCAATACATTGGAGGCTTTTCAAGAAAGCCGGAGTTCGCTAGTCATGCCGAATTTTGAAGGTGAGTTTGAGCGTTTTTTATATGCGACCTATCTTTCTTATTTTCCTGAAAATGGGTTCAGTTATGATTTAGAGATGAAATATGATCAACGGGGATGGCTGGCTGAGTTCATCAAATCGCCGGCTATGGGCCAGATCTTTATTTCTCGTACTAAACCCGGTATTACCAGGGGAAACCACTGGCATCATTCAAAAGTGGAAAAGTTTCTTGTGATCGAGGGAGATGCATTGATCAGGTTTAGGGAAATAAACGGCACAAAAGTCATTGAGTACAGCGTATCTGGGGATAAACTTCAGGTATTGGATATTCCAACCGGCTATACACATTCTATCGAAAATTTGGGAAAGACCGACGTTATCACCCTTTTTTGGGCGGATGAAATTTTTAATGCTGAAAAACCAGATACGTTTTATTTGGAGGTTTAACATCAATGTCAAAACTTAAAGTAATGACAATTCTCGGTACTCGTCCTGAAATAATCCGTTTGTCTGCAGTGATTAAAGCCTGTGACCGTTATTTCGACCACATTCTTGTTCATACCGGACAAAACTGGGACTATACGCTTAACCGGGTATTCTTTGAGGATCTTGGTTTGAGAGAACCAAATTATTACTTAGATAGTGTCGGCAAAGACCTTGGAGAGACGATGGGAAATATCATTGCCAAGTCTTACGGGGTACTACAGAAAGAAATACCTGACGCGCTCTTGATACTAGGGGATACGAACTCAGCGCTGTCGGCAATCTCCGCGAAGAGGCTGAAAGTGCCGATTTTTCATATGGAAGCTGGCAACCGGTGTTTCGATCAGAACGTACCGGAAGAGATTAACCGGAAAATTGTCGATCATATATCAGATATTAATCTGACGTATACGGAACATTCTCGCCGATATCTCCTGTCTGAAGGATTTAGGAAAGACCACATATTTGTAACAGGTTCCCCAATGCAGGAAGTGTTGCAGGAACATATGGCAAGAATTGACGCGAGCAGAGTGCTCGAAGAACTTAATCTTGAAGCAGGAAAGTATATTTTAGTTTCTGCTCACAGAGAAGAAAATATTGACCAAGAACAAAACTTCTTATCTTTAATGACAGCGCTAAATAATATCGCTGAGCGATACGGAATGCCGGTCATTTACTCAACACATCCGCGGAGTAAGAAGTTTATTGAACAAAGAAATTTTGTATTTCATCCTCAGGTCAGGTGCGTCAAACCATTTGGATTTCTTGCGTATAATAAATTACAAAAGAATTCTTTCTGTGTACTTTCCGACAGTGGTACACTTTCGGAAGAAAGTGCCATTTTAGGATTTGCAGGTATCTTGCTAAGAACTTCGACTGAAAGGCCGGAAGTATTGGATAAAGGGACAGTCATCATTGGAGGAATTAACAGTAAAGATATTGAACAGTCGATTGAACTCGCCAAAGCAATGCAGGAAAATAATGAACAGACAGTATTAGCACCTGACTATGTTGATGAAAATATATCTGTGAAGGTAGTAAAAATTATACAGAGCTACTCAAAAATTATTGATCAATTCATTTGGAGAAAAATCTAGAGTAATAATTTACTGAAAAATGGACGGAGGGTAAGGTGGATATATTATTTGTTGGCGGAGTTTTTCCAAGCGAGATGCAAGATGAAATTCTAGCTAAGAGTCGAGGTACAGTACAATTCGCGGCAAATGCTTTGCAATGGAATGTAATTTTTGGTTTAGAGGAAGCTAATGATACCCATGTAGATATTCTTAATGCTCCTTTTGTTGGTTCATATCCACGTCTATATAAGGACATATATTTTAGATCATTTGAACTTAGACACAGTTCCTATTCTAAGGATGAGAGTATTGGCTTCTTAAATATATTCGTAATTAAACATATATGGAAAGCAATTTCTTTAGCCAAAAAAGTAGTACGGTGGGCCAATTTAAAAAAACAAAAGAAGAAAGCGATCATTATCTATTCCATGCACTCTCCATTAATTTTTGCTTGTGCGATAGGAAAAGTGATAAATAAAAGTATTCACCTATGTCTAATTGCTCCGGATCTTCCAGAATTTATGATGCTTAACGAGAAAGTAAATGTTATCTTAAGGCTTTTGAAAAAGGCTGACAGACTGTTTATGAACATCTTTCTCAAATATATTGATTCTTTTGTACTGCTTACTAAGTATATGGCCGAACCAATTAGGGTTGGTAATAAGCCATGGATTGTTGTTGAAGGGATGGTTAATACTAAGGATTTAAAAACAACAGAAAGCTGCAACCTTATTGATAAACAGAAGATAATATTATACACAGGAACTCTTTTTAAAGCTTACGGCATAATGCAGTTATTGGATGCTTTTTCTCTAATAACCAATCCCTCTTATAGTCTATGGATATGTGGAGAGGGTGAAGCGAAAGAAGATATTTTACACCTGGCAGCATTAGATAAAAGAATAAAGTTTTTTGGCCAAGTAAGCAGGGATGAAGCTTTAAAACTTCAAAGAGAGGCCACAGTATTAATTAATCCGAGGGGAGGAGAAGAAGCTTATACAAAATATTCGTTTCCTTCTAAGATTATGGAGTATCTCTTGTCAGGAACGCCTACGATTATGAATATGTTACCTGGGATTCCAGAAGAGTACGTTGATTATATCTTTTTTATTGAAAATGAAACTGCGAAGGGGATGGCGGAAAAAATAGTCGAAGTATGTTCTATGCCAAAGGAAAAACTTCTAGAGTTCGGTATCAGGGCAAGAAATTTTGTCATGGCAAACAAGAATAATATCATTCAGGGAAAACGAATTTACGATCTTATCAATCAATAAGGTAGTATATTTCAAAACACATTAGTTGGATATAATTGAGCACTGGTATTACAGATAGTTACAGATTGATATTATTAAACAATAAATATGCTAATTTTTTAAAATCATTGGGGCATCATTTAAGATTTGTTAAATGATTTATTTCTAAATTATCATTTTTAATATATATGCAAATAAGTATTGTTTTTGAAGAAAATTTTTGGATTAGATGAAACGTAACACCTATAAAAGGTGTTACGTTTGGGAAATAAAGTATTATCGGGGCAGTGTTTTAAATGAAAAGCTTAGACTGATTGGAGAAAATAAATGAAGGTTGCATTTGTAATTGGTTCACTTCGGTTTAGTGGAGCAGAGCGTGTTCTGATCTCAATCGCCAATGAAATGACGAAGAAAGGGAATCAGATATATATTTTGCTTTTAAACGGAATACTTACTGGCAGGGAAGAAACATATACGGATGGTTTAGATCCCAGAATCATTTGTATTGATGCAGGTCTTGCTTCTAATAACAGCTTTTCAAAAATACAGAGGATGTTAAATATCCGAAAGATCATCAATAAAGTTCATCCTGACGTTGTTGTATCTTTTGGTGTTGAATGCAATTGCATTCTATTGCCGGCTCTGTTTGGTTGTCGGTTTCCGGTTGTTGTGTCAGAGCGCAACGACCCAAAGATATATCCTTTCAAAAAAACGCTCCGCATCCGAAGAAAAATATTGTATTGTTCGGCCAAGGGGTATGTCTTTCAGACGGAGGAAGCAAAGGCGTTCTTTTCAACTTCGATACAAAGTCAGGCTGCTGTAATTCCGAATCCTGTCGCAGCAGAAAATATTCCGACTCCTTATTCTGGGGAACGCCGTAAAGACATTGTGTCAGTAGGGAGACTGGATGATAAACAAAAAAATTATAAACTGTTATTTCGGGCGTTTGCTTTACTTGCCTCAGACTACCCCGAGTATCATTTGGTTATTTACGGAGAAGGGCCGGACCGGCCTGAGCTGGAAGCTGAGATTACAAAGCTTAACTTGACAAACCGAATATTCATGCCGGGGGCGGAGGCGGATGTACCGCATAGAATAAGAGATGCCGCTTTGTTTGTCTTATCTTCAAACTTTGAAGGAATGCCGAATGCTTTGATTGAGGCGATGGCCGTTGGGATGCCTGTTGTTTCTACTAACTGCCCATGCGGGGGGCCGGAATTTTTGATCAACCATGGAGAAAACGGCTTATTGGCACCAGTTGATGATATTCAGGAGTTGGCGCTCGCCATGCGTGATATACTGGAGAATCCGGTTGCCGCAGAAAAAATGGCACACGAAGCGCGAAAAATCCTTCAACAGTTAGCCCCAGAAAAAATTACTTTGATGTGGGAACAATATATCGAAGGTTTTGTTGAAAGATAATTTCGAGGAAAACAAAGGGGAATGGAATCTTTGTTTATAGAGCAACAAAGTATTGAGACGAAAAAAGAATTATTATTAAACTATTTAGCCATAGCGAGCGTTTCGTTATATCTGATCAATCTTTATGCTCACTTAAGCTTATACTCGACGACAATTGCCAAACTTGCGAAAATAATGTTTTTTGTCGGTATAGTCTTATATATTGTATTACGAAAAGGAAACTGGAACTATAAATTAAGCGGATACCATGTCTGGTGGGGTGCCTTTCTTCTTGTCTCAATTGTTTTCACATTGAGAGCCGGGACTTTATTCTCAAGTTCTTTCTGGCAGTTGGTTGCTGATCAAAAAAATATTATTGCCAGTTTGCTTATCTTTGAAGCAATACGATCAAAACAAAATCTGTACAGGGTTTTAGGTCTCACAGCAATAATAGCCGGAGTGAGCGCTGCCGTTTTCTTAGTTAACACCTATGGATGGACATTATCCGGAAGCTTATCATACACATGGGTAAACCGAATGCCGGAGACGTTAGGGGATAATCCAAACGTTCTTGGCGGAATGTATGCGATCGCTTTTGTTTTTGGAGCATTCTTGCTATACAAAAGAAAGAATTTTCTGTATTGTCTTTTTTTGATTCCAATTCTCATTTACATACTTTTTACAGGATCAAAAAGAGCATTGTTGTTTTTGCTGCTGTCAATAGCTTCTTTGTTCATCTTAGATCTTAAAAGCAGTTTTGTAGTGAAACTGTTAAAAGCTTTCATCATCGCCATTTTGATATTGATTCTTTACAATGCCTTAATGGATATCCCGTTGTTTTATACGGTTGTTGGATACCGGTTTGAAGGAATGATTAATTCGCTGACAGGTCAGGGTTCCATAGATGCGTCAACGTTTGAAAGGCAAATGTTTATTTCTGAAGGATGGGAGCAGTTTTTGTCTGCGCCTTTCTCCGGGCATGGCTATTATACTTTCCCTTATATCAATACCGTGGCATACGGGAAGTATGCGCATAATAATTATATTGAACTGTTAGCCGACATGGGGGTAACAGGTTTGGTGGTATATTATGCTTTACCGATTTGGCTTCTGAAAGGGTTATATTCGATTTATAAAAAAAGCGATGATGAATCAAAGAACTTAAGCATCCTATTGATCATTTTAATTATGGTAACCTTGATTACGGATATTAGTTTTGTTTCCTACATGTTTCCAGTTACCTATGTCTTATTTGCGGTAACCGCTGCTTTTATTAAATTATACGAAGGAGCATAGATGGCAAATCTATATAAACAGGTCGCATCCGCATCGAAATGGTCTACCATAGCAGAAATATCTTCAAGGGCGATAACCCCTGTTTCATTAATCTTGCTTGCCAGAGTATTGACCCCTGAAGATTATGGTGTGGTTTCTGTAGCGACGATTGTTGTCAGTTTTACGCAGATGATTAGTGATTTAGGATTTCAAAATGCATTGATTCAGAAAGATTATGATGAAAAAAAACTATCCAAAGCAGCTTCGGTAGGTTTTCTAGCAAATATGTTTGTCGCAATAATACTATATGTGCTTATTTTTGTGCTGGCAGGACCGTTATCCCTGTTATTCGGAATTCCGGAGTCCGTCATGGTCATACGGATAATGGCGATACAAATTATTCTCAATAGTTTGAACTCAATACAGACTGGATTGATTCAGAGAGCATTAAACTTTAAAATCCTTTTTTATATTCGGCTGACAACGACGCTAATCCCGGCGCTGGTTTCAATTCCGTTGGCGTATACAGGGATAAGCTACTGGGCGTTGGTTGCGGGAGCGTTATTTGGTTCCTTAGCCAATACGGTTGTAGTATGGATAAGATCACCCTGGAAACCGCGATTGTTCTGGGAACTTAAGCTATTTAAAGAAATGATAGGTTTCAGTCTGTTCAATATGGCTGAGACGTTTGCTTTGTGGCTCGCTGCTTGGGCGGATCAAATTGTTGTCGGCGCGGTGATGACTGCGTCCGCGCTTGGACTATACCGGACATCAACAAACTTAGTTAATGTATTGGTAAACCTGCTGCTAAGTGCAATATTGCCAGTTCTGTTCAGTACACTCTCAAGATTGCAAAGCGATGAGGCGGCTTTTCGCAGTTTTTTTCAAAATGCCAATAAGATTATTTGTATGATTGCTTTTCCGTTGGGGATAGGTTTTTTATTTTTTGGCGAAACGGTAGCAGCCATTGTATTTGGCAGCAAGTGGAATGGAGCAGGAGATATCATTCGTATATGGGGGTTTGTCAGTGCGATCTCGCTGGTTTATGGCGTTAACGGGATAGGTTACAGAGCGAAGGGCAAACCTCAGCTCAATGTAATTGTGATATGCACAAATATGTGTATTTTGCTTCCAGCGATAATTATCTCGGCACCTTATGGATTACTGACATTTGTTGCTGTTCGTTCGATAGTGAAGCTCCTTCAAGCCCCGGCGCATTTTTATTATGGGAAAAAATATCTTGCAATCTCATTTGTTCAGACTATTCAGAATTTGAGGTGGATATTTGCTGCCAGCGGCTTAATGGCAGCGGGTTATGTTGTGTATGTTTGGCTGATTCCATATGATACAATGATGGCACAGATCGTTGGGGCTTTATTTTGCTGTGTTTTTTACTTCATTGGATTAATCCCCGAAAGAACATTCATAAGGAAAACAATAAACCTATTTTTGGGACGTAATCAATCAGCGGAATCATGAATTAATCTGAAGGAGATAGGCTATGGAAATAATACTTGTAACCGGGGGGGCCGGTTTTATTGGATCACATCTATGTGAAAGGTTGCTAGAAGAAGGGAAAACAGTTGTTGCCATTGATAGTTTTAATGACTTTTATGATCCTACAATTAAAGAGCGAAATATTTATGAAATAAGAAAAAGTTGTAATGAGAAATTAATCCCTAAAGAAAGATTTATCGTTGAAAAGGGGGATATTCGAGATCAGTCTTTTCTTATGAAGGTATTTCAGAATTACCAGTTTCAATCTGTGATACATTTAGCGGCTTATGCCGGGGTACGGCCTTCAATACAAAATCCTGAGCTTTATGTGAATGTTAATATCAATGGGACAATGAATATTCTGGAGTGCCTCAGAGAGTATCGGATTAAACGCTTTATTTTTGCTTCTTCGTCATCTGTTTACGGCAATAATGAGAAAGTACCCTTTTCAGAGGATGACTCAGTTGACCAGCCGATATCACCGTATGCTGCCACCAAAAAAGCCGGTGAACTATTGTGTTATACTTATCACCATCTGTATAATCTGAGTGTTGCTTGTTTGAGATTCTTTACGGTATACGGCCCGCGTCAGCGACCTGATTTAGCAATTCATAAGTTTACAAATCTAATCACATCAGGTAAACCAGTTCCGTTTTATGGAGATGGGACAACACAGCGAGATTATACCTATATAGATGATATTGTCGATGGCATTCTTAAGGCATTAGATTGGGTTAATCACAAAGAAACACGGTATGGAATTTTTAATTTAGGCGAATCAAAAACCATTTCATTAAGTGAAATGGTTCAAGAATTAGAAAAAAATCTGCAAAAAAAAGCACAGCTAGATAGCTTGCCGGATCAACCGGGAGATGTTAAAAATACATATGCCGATATTATGAAGTCAAAACAACTGCTTGGTTATCAACCAACTACGATGTTTTCAGAAGGTATTAAGAAATTCGTTAGTTGGTATTATCGTTATTAGTGTAGAATGATCAAGTATTAATTTTAATAGGCATTAGTTTGATCTGACTTATCTAGAAAAAAATAATCAGATAGAAAAAAGATTCAAAATGAGCTATAATCACAATATCTGTTGCTTCAGTGAGGAGAATTAAATAATATGAGTAAAATAGCAGTTATTGGCACAGGGTATGTTGGCTTGGTAACAGGAGCCTGCTTATCTGAGTTTGGACATAGTGTGATCTGTGTGGATATTGACGAAAATAAGATAGAGACATTAAAGAAGGGGATCATTCCAATCTATGAACCGGGTCTTCAAGATCTTGTGACGAAGAATTATTATGCAGGCAGATTGGATTTTACCACCCATTATTCAATGGCTGTGGATGTGTCGGATGTTGTTTTTATTGCAGTCGGGACACCGCCTCAGGATGATGGATCCGCAGATTTAGATTATGTTCTAGCAGCTGCAAGGAAAATTGCAGAAAACATGAATTGCTACAAGGTTATTGTGAATAAGTCCACCGTGCCAGTAGGAACTGGGAAATTAGTAAAACAGACGATAAAAGAAGTTTTAGAAAAACGTAAGCTCAACATCGATTATGATGTTGTTTCTAACCCTGAGTTTCTTAGAGAGGGAGCAGCGGTCAATGATTTCATGCATCCAGAAAGGATTGTCATTGGATCAGATCATGTAAAGGCTGAAGAGATCATGCGTGATGTTTATAGAGTCCTTTATCTCAATAATCACCCTTTTGTTCTCACCAATATCGAAACAGCAGAAATTATTAAATACGCTTCAAATGCCTTCCTTGCCACAAAGATCACTTTTATTAATGAGATATCTCGTCTATGTGAGGCTGCAGGGGGAAATGTGCAGCATGTTTCAAGGGCGATGGGATTGGATAAGCGAATCGGAAAGTTTTTTTGCATGCAGGTCCGGGATACGGGGGCAGTTGTTTTCCAAAAGATACAAAGGCGTTAGTGCATATTGGAAGAGAGTTTGGCGTTGATATTTCAATTGTAGATGCTGTAATTATTGCGAACCAATCTCAAAAGTTACGCATGGTTGATAAAATCATCACAAAAATGGGGGATATTCAAGGCAAGCGGATTGCCGTCTTAGGACTTGCTTTTAAGCCAGGGACCGATGATATGCGGGAGGCTCCTTCAATTACGATAATTCATGAGTTGCATAAAAGAGGGGCACGTCTTTCTGTTTATGATCCGATTGCAATGGAGAACGCCAAAAAAGTTGCATTTCTGAATTTGGATCTTGATTATGCCGAGAATGAATATGCAGCTATAGCAGATGCTCAGGCTGTTGTCCTGCTTACGGAATGGAACCAGTTTCGGAGTATGGACTTAGCTAAGATGAAAAGTAAAATGAACGGCAATTATTTCTTTGATTTCAGAAATATTTATGACAGGAATGAGCTTGAAACGATAGGTTTTATATATGACGGAGTCGGAAAATAATACGTTATTGAAAGGAAGATATACGTGGAAATTAGAAGAATCATCGATTCAATCAGTCGCAAGTGGTGGTTATGCGTTGTTTCTGCGGTTTTATTTGGAGGAATGGGATGGTTTTTTCATATTTTCTTATCATCTCCAACGTATAACGCAGATACAACGCTATATGTTCTCAATCGTGATAGAGTGACGGCAGGTGAGTCTTTGAGTTATTCTGACATCACGATGGGGAAGGAATTTCTTAAACAATATTCCGGGATTTTTTATAGCCGCTCTGTAGCTGCTGAAGCCGCTAGGAAGCTGGATCAATATAGTCTATCTGCGGGCACAATTTCCTCAATGGCGAATTTATCAATCAACGAAGACTCGGGTTTATTAAAAATCAGAGTGACTGCATATGATGCGATAATGGCTGCATCAATCGCGAATGTAATGGGAGAAGTATTTTCGTCAAAAGTTAAAGAAATCACAAATAGTGATTTTATCGGGATATTGGATAAAGCTCAGGTTTCTAATACGCCAATCCCGGATAACGGCATTATAAAAATGATTCTATGGATCGTTGCAGGAGAAGTTTTTTCCTTGGGAATTATTTATTTGTTGGAATATTTTGATACAACCATCCGTTCAGTTGAAGATATTGAAAATAATATCGGGGTTCGTGTCATTGGGATTATACCCGAGCATGATCTTCAATAAAGAGGAGAAGTAATATTATGCAGATAAAGACTTTTAATGTGTATGATAATGATAATAATGCGGTCAGGGACGCTTATGAAATGCTTACAGCCGGTCTTCTCATTAACAATAATGGAAGAAGTAAAACGTTTGCTTTATTGAGTTGCAAGCCAGAAGAAGGAAAAACTTCGCTTGCGATTAGTCTTTCGATATCCATTGCACGCTCTGGGTGGAGGGTGCTTTTCGTTGATGCAGACATGCGTAAACCGACGGCTGCAAAGAGGTTGAATGCTGAAGCGCAGTTAGGCTTGTCAGATTATCTTGAGGGGAGAGGTCGACTAGAGGAGGTAATCAGCAACACGAATATTCCAAACCTAACCTATTTATCCTGTGGAACAGACTGTTCGAATCCGATCGAAAAGTTGTGTGCAGTACGCTTTCAGAAGTTATTCGAGCAAGTAAAAATTGAGTATGACTATATAATTTTCGATACGCCGGCGCTAGAAAGCGTTTTTGACGGAGCAATAGTCGCGTCAAAAGCAGATGCAACTATGCTGATTGTAAAAGCGGGATTCACTTCGAAAAAAAGTCTGCAACGGGCCAAAGAACAATTGCATGGCATTAATGCCAAGTTGATCGGGATTGTTCTGAATAAAGTCAAGAAGCGTGATTATAAAAGATACTACAGCTCTTATAATTATTTCTTTAATTCCAATCGATTTTTGAAAAAGGCAAAAAAGCAATTTAGGTCATTAAATAAGGGAATATCTAAGGATACAGCAAAGGTTTAATACCGAAAATGTAGTCCGATTTTCCGTAGAAAACGTGCTTTTGATCGTAAAGGATGAACGATTTTTAAGAGCTTATTGTATATGGAGCTGTTGGAGATAACAAGTTTTATCTTTTGGAGCAAATACTGATAACCATTAATTTTTTTTTCTTGATCTCTATCGCTGCTTATAATCATTTCCTCTTTGTTCATGATATTCTGAATGATTATCACTGAATTCTTGGTCGAATTTAATTGATAGTTATCAGGAAGATGTAATCCTAAGTATAATCGGCATGTATCCATTAAATAATAGTAGAAATCCAAGATTGCCATTGACTTTAAGGTTTGTTCAATGTAGTTTATATCAATTTGATTGCGGTAAGAATTAAAAAATAGAACGAAATCTGATAGAAGACGAAGATTTGCATTAGAGTGTTTTAAATGCCTTGCTGTGTGAATAACAGCATTGATCAATTCATCCTCCGGAGATAAGCAATAAAATTGGAATCCGGCTACCGTTTGAAGACGCTTGTCTTTCCAGATATGATCTACCCAGTCGCTGTTGTCGATTTTTTGCATATATTTGGGATGCCAAAGGGTTCGGTGAAGCTCAACGGCGAATGTACCCGCTTTTATCATATCGATATGCATATGATCAGGATCATTGTAATTTAGTTCATTCGGCTTATAACCTAGAGAAGTCATCGCTTCTATGCATTGATTCATCTGTTTTTCGTTGATTAATACATCTAGATCATTCATCGAACGTAGTTCAGGCCGAGCATATTGTTCCTTAAAGACAAGTCCTTTAAGTGATATAGCTGTTATGCCATTGGTCTCAAAAAGATTAAAGATTGTTTCTATCGTTGGAAGCATCATCAACTGACGTGCGGCAGTCACAACCGTTTTCTCTTTCCAATGAGTCAATACATTGTGATCGATTTTTAACAAATCATTATGTTGATAAACAGTCTCAAACAGAAATGAAGAAACACCTTGTAGTCTGGCTTGATTATAAAGTTCAACGCCATCAACGGAGGCAAGTAATTCCTTATCTGGTATTTCACCGTTAATAAATACTCTTAGCAGATGAAGAAGCAGATTATACACACTTTTCATTATTTTCCTCCGATGACAAAATATCTCTTTTATATTATATCATATTTCTTATATTTGAGATTTTTTTATAAAGTAAGGGGATTATATTTTGAAGATTTTAACAAAAAAAATATTTTATTTATTGTTGTTCTTTCTTATTTTTTCCACAGGTTTTCCTGCCTTTGGATTTAGTGAACAAAATTCAGCAAAAATAATATACGATTCGCAAAACGATCTTCTTTGCTCTTCTGTATTAAAATCAGAGCCTGATGTTTCGGTTAAATCTGAAATAACTATAGAGATTGATATAGTTGCTTTGGCATACAGAGACGAAGAACCCATTTTAATACGTGCATATCCTGAGCTTAAAATCGAAACAGATACGACGATAAGCGGTAAAAAAACGGGATTTTTTCATACCCAAAAAATAGGGGATAAATGGTGGGTGATTGCGCCTAATGGGAATGGATTTATTGCCGTCGGAACACAGAGAATGACATATAAAGGAATTTACTCAGAGGCATTGGGTTATTCCCCTTATGAACAGAATGTAAAAAGCATCTATGGTTCTGAGGAAGAATGGGCAGAAAATACTGCGGAGCGGTTAAACAGTTGGGGATTTAATCTTCTGGGAATAGATTCAGCACCGTCTTTGAGGTATCGTGGACTAGCGCATACGGTATCATTTGGATTCGGGAGCAGTTTTTCTAAATACGGAGAAGATTATGTAATATACGGATTGGACGCAAGCAATCATTGTTTTCCGAATGTTTTCAGTCCAAAATTTGAGTACTATTGTGATGACTTAGCTAGAAAGGTGATCCAAGAAGATCAGAATGACCCATGGCTTTTCGGCTATTATCTGGATAACGAACTTTCCTGGTGGGGCCAAAGTTTTGATACGACATACGGACTTACGGACTTGGTCATAAAAAAAGATAAAACCCATACGGCAAAGATTGCCTTGATCAACTGGCTGCAAAATAGATATGGAAATATTAGTAGTTTGAACAAGGCTTGGGGGACAGATTATCCTTCATTCGAGACACTTGGAAAAATGACCTTATTTACCGGAAAGAACCAGTTGGCCATCAATACGGATAAAACAGACTTTGAAAAAGCGATTATAGAAAAATATTATACGATAACAACAGGGGCAATAAAGAAATACGATAAAAACCATATGATATTAGGCAGCAGAAATGCATGCGGAACTGAGAAATGTTATGATTTGGTATGGGGTATCGGCAGAAATTATACGGATATAAGTACGTTTAATTACTATGGAAAAGTTGACCTGCAAGCGGAAACAGCTTATGACCAAATAAAAGTGAATGGTGTTTATCAGAACGTTGAGCTCAGTGAGATATTTGCACAGATTTACAATAAAGCAAAGCAGCCAATAATGATAAGCGAATGGTCTTTTCCGGCGTATGATAGCGGACTCCCGTGTACCGTAGGGGCTGGGATGCGAGTAGATACGCAGACGGAGAGAGCAAAAGCTTATGAAATATATCAAAAAGCATTATTCAATATGCCATTTCTTGTCGGTTCTGAATTTTTCATGTGGGTTGATCCTCCGGCTGAAGGATTAACAAAATCTTATAAGCTAGATACAAATTACGGACTAGTGAATGAAAAGGATGAACCTTATGCTTTGGTTACCAGTGTAGCGAAAGCAACAAATGGTAATGTGTATTCTCTTAGAAATTAAAGATAAATCATAATTATGATGGTCTTCGTAAACCAATCGTATATTTAGAAAGGAAAGCGATAGGATTGTGATTCTGAAAAAGGCACTGGCAGTATTATTGACGGTATCTCAGATACTGTTAACCTTCAGTTCGGCCTCCTTGGCCGGACTGGATGATGCGTCAAATAATACGGTATTTGTATATGACGACGATTTTTCTGGATATGCAACTGGAAGTGATGGAATGCCTAATTGGGTGACCAATGGGTTTTCATGGGTAATTAATGACGGTTATTTTAAGAATGACTTGGTGAAGAAAAGCTTTGCATTGCTCAACTCGCCAACTGGCGCTGAAGTATCCTTCGAATCGGAAGTGATGATCAAATCTTCTAATGGTGATAAGTATAAAATTGCAGGAATAGCTGTCTATACAGATCATGAGAATTACTGGCATTTAGCCTTAGTTGAGGCACCGGACAAGAATACTCACTATGTAGAACTTGAGGAAATGATTAATGGCAAATGGTGTGCCGAGTCAAGGGGAGATACAAAATTAGAAACAGGAACTTTGCAGCCAGGTGGCTTACATTGGGACTATAATCACCCTTATCGATTAAAAATAACTCTAAATGAATTGAGTATTACGGGTGCTGTATATGAATTGGATGGCTCTTTGATTTGGAAAACAAAATATCTATTTAAACCTGATAATTGTGTTAAAACAGGTATCCCCTCGCTAACGACAGCTGCCTTTGAAGCGCAATTTGATAATGTTAAGGTGAATATTACAAAAACTGTCGCTGATGAGAATCCAAATACAAGTTTGGACGACATAAAGGTGACAAATATTAAAATAAGTCCCGAGGAGTTATTTATCAAGGTCGGTCAGACCCGGAAGTTAGAAGCGTTAATTATACCTACAAACGCTTCTAATAAAACAATAAATTGGACGTCAGATAACCCGCAAATAGCCTCAGTTAATGATGGAGTGGTCAAAGGCTTATCTCCAGGAACAGTTTTCATAAGGGTTAGTACAGAAGATAAGAGTATATCAGATACTTGTAAAGTGACAGTTACTTCGTTTAGCGTATATTTATTCGTGGGTTTATACGTTTTAATTGTTGGAATCATTGCTTTACTTATTTTTAGATATATTAGGACAAAAGAAAAAATATAAAAAACACTATTGACTAAATAATGAAGATATGATAGTTATTAATTAAATGAATATCGGACAAAAACTTATTACTGACAATGGCAAACCTGTTGAAAAGCAGGGACGCAAAGCTAGAGGGCCTGTAAAATGGCAGCCAGTTACCAAAATTAAGTTTTTTGTTTTTGTCTAACTTATTACTGACAATGGCAAACCTGTTGAAAAGCAGGGACGCAAAGCTATAGGGCCTGTAAAATGGCAGCCAGTTACCAAAAATAAGTTTTTTGTTTTGGAGAGGGACAGAATATGTACATTTTAAGAAAAACAATCAAAATGTTAATCACGATAAGCCTAATATTAGTTTTAGTGGCACCAACAACACTAGCTGGAAGTGAACCCAGTGTAAGCAGTCAAAGATTGCAGGATGATTTCTCCGCCTACGTTGCTGGAAGTGATGGTAGCCCTCAGTGGATCACTGACGATATATCTTGGGAAGTAAATAATGGTTGTTTCGAAAATAATTCATTGAAAAAGAGCTTTGCTAAATATGATTCTACCGTTGGGACTGATTTGACTTTTGAATCTGAAGTTACTATTCAAGTATCGCAAGGGGATAAGTATAAGTCGGCGGGGATATCAGTTTATTCAGACAATAATAATTATTGGTCGTTAGCACTTGTTGAAGGGCCTGAGGCTAAAAATGAAATGCATTATATTGAACTTCAAGAAATGTTTAATGGGCAATGGTGTGTGCAAGATTATGGGGAGACAAAACTAAAAGTTGGTTCATACGTAGGAGATGGAATTGAGTGGAAATATAACCAGCCGTATGTGCTCAAGATAAGTTTAAATAATAAATCAATTACAGGGGTAGTATGCGAGTTAGATGGTAAAAAAATATGGGAGAAAGAATATATTTTTTCTTCGGAGAATTGTACAAAGAAAGGAATTCCTGCTCTGACAAGTGCGGCCGTAGAAACAAAGTACGATAACGCAAAATGCACAATAAATAAAAAAGTTTATGAAGTTAATGCAGTTAGCTCATATCCTGAGCTTAAAATCGAAACAGATACGACGATAAGCGGTAAAAAAACGGGATTTTTTCATACCCAAAAAATAGGGGATAAATGGTGGGTGATTGCGCCTAATGGGAATGGATTTATTGCCGTCGGAACACAGAGAATGACATATAAAGGAATTTACTCAGAGGCATTGGGTTATTCCCCTTATGAACAGAATGTAAAAAGCATCTATGGTTCTGAGGAAGAATGGGCAGAAAATACTGCGGAGCGGTTAAACAGTTGGGGATTTAATCTTCTGGGAATAGATTCAGCACCGTCTTTGAGGTATCGTGGACTAGCGCATACGGTATCATTTGGATTCGGGAGCAGTTTTTCTAAATACGGAGAAGATTATGTAATATACGGATTGGACGCAAGCAATCATTGTTTTCCGAATGTTTTCAGTCCAAAATTTGAGTACTATTGTGATGACTTAGCTAGAAAGGTGATCCAAGAAGATCAGAATGACCCATGGCTTTTCGGCTATTATCTGGATAACGAACTTTCCTGGTGGGGCCAAAGTTTTGATACGACATACGGACTTACGGACTTGGTCATAAAAAAAGATAAAACCCATACGGCAAAGATTGCCTTGATCAACTGGCTGCAAAATAGATATGGAAATATTAGTAGTTTGAACAAGGCTTGGGGGACAGATTATCCTTCATTCGAGACACTTGGAAAAATGACCTTATTTACCGGAAAGAACCAGTTGGCCATCAATACGGATAAAACAGACTTTGAAAAAGCGATTATAGAAAAATATTATACGATAACAACAGGGGCAATAAAGAAATACGATAAAAACCATATGATATTAGGCAGCAGAAATGCATGCGGAACTGAGAAATGTTATGATTTGGTATGGGGTATCGGCAGAAATTATACGGATATAAGTACGTTTAATTACTATGGAAAAGTTGACCTGCAAGCGGAAACAGCTTATGACCAAATAAAAGTGAATGGTGTTTATCAGAACGTTGAGCTCAGTGAGATATTTGCACAGATTTACAATAAAGCAAAGCAGCCAATAATGATAAGCGAATGGTCTTTTCCGGCGTATGATAGCGGACTCCCGTGTACCGTAGGGGCTGGGATGCGAGTAGATACGCAGACGGAGAGAGCAAAAGCTTATGAAATATATCAAAAAGCATTATTCAATATGCCATTTCTTGTCGGTTCTGAATTTTTCATGTGGGTTGATCCTCCGGCTGAAGGATTAACAAAATCTTATAAGCTAGATACAAATTACGGACTAGTGAATGAAAAGGATGAACCTTATGCTTTGGTTACCAGTGTAGCGAAAGCAACAAATGGTAATGTGTATTCTCTTAGAAATTAAAGATAATTATGGGTAGAACTTATTACTGATAATGGCAAACCTGTTGAAAAGCAGGGACGCAAAGCTAGAGGGCCTGTAAAATGGCAGCCAGCTACCAAAAATGAAGTTTTTTTATTTCCCATAGAAAAATATTAAATTAAAAATATTTAAAAACAGAGAAGAATGATGAAAGCGTATGTAAAACCAAGTTTGGAGTACATTGAATTAAGAGCGGAAGAAAGCCTGGCCTGCACAGCATCGACAACAATTGAAATACCAGTACCTTCTGATCTGGGGAATAACGGTAATCACAATGGCTGGGGCAAAGGTAATGGTAGAGGCAGGCATTAAGAAAAACGCGTAAAAGGGATAGTACAGCTTGCGAAAATATGGTATGATTTATTGGACCTGTCAATATTAGGCAGGTTCATTTCCTTGAGAAGGGTTGATCGTTATTAATTATTATTACTATCAAATTGCCGGGCTGACGATCCGAGTAGCTTCGGAGCGGCGGGAAGGTTTCGGATACTCGAAGCATTTGCAGTAAAATAATACCCGGAATTCATCGACCTGGAGATTGTGACAAGAGCAAGTAATTGCATTGCAGTTCCTCAAGGGAAGATCCTTGTAGATGACCGCGCCAAATGGGTTTGTATTTCTGATGGTGATTACCTGTAAGCAGTCAAGTAAAACCAGCAACTTTTCGCCACAAACCATACAACATTTTATAACTGGGTAATAGTCTTCCTGTGTTGGAGTCTGTAGCTGTTGCCTGTCATGTTTATTATCTCGCAGTGGTGGATAAGTCTGTCTAAAATCGCTGTTGTAATTGTAGCATCACCTAAAAAGTCAGCCCATTCATCAAAACCCTTATTTGAGGTAATGATCAATGATGTTTTCTCGGACATAGAGGAGACGAAGCCGAAGAACAAATTTGCTTCTGTTGTAGAAAGTGGCATAAAGCCAACCTCATCAATAATAACCAGGGCTGCTGAGTTTAGTATTTTGATTCGTCTATTACTGGCTGTCGAGATTTGCGAGGTTTTCAGGGTAATCATGAGTTCATCTAAGGTAGTGAAAGCAGCGGCATAACCCAGGTTTAAAGCTTGTACCGCTAAGGATAAGGCCAAATGCGATTTTCCAATACCAGGTGGTCCCAAGAAACAAATGTTGAAAGCTTGCTCTACCCAGGTCATGTCGAATAGCCTTAGCATCTGCTCTTTGGACACGCTGCGTTGAAATCCGAAGTCGAAAGTTTCCAATGTTTTTTCGGCGGGTAGATTGGCTCTTCTTCTACGAATGAGATTTTGCTTTTCCGTCCTAAGACGTTGCTGCTCGGTAAGAAAAACTTCGATGCTTTCTAGCGGTGTAAGATTGTTCTTTTTAGCATAAAGCCTTTCTATATCGACAGCGGGCAAATGCAGTCCTGAAACTAATGCATTGACACGCTCAATCCGTTCATTCATGATGGATGCCACCTGCCTTTGCATAAACATCCAGGGAGCGTTTCTCAGTGGTTACATGGTATTTGCTATTGCTAACCGGAATAGTATTGAGGACGATTACTTGTTTTGGTTTGACACTGTGCTCTAAAAAATCCTTTACATAAGTTATTCCGAAGAGTTTGCTCACCTCACAATATTTGATGGCATTTAGTACTTCATCAATCCTATATTTATCGCATAATGTTTGTAGCAGCCTGAACTGATCACGGGCATAACGAGCCTTTTCCGTTCGAATAGTTTTCAGAAAATCTGTTGCTTTGAACAGCAGTAGCTCATCAACGGTGTTTTGAGCTTCATCCACGGAGTCTGTAACGTCTCTGGAATGACTGGTGCTTTTGATTAATTGACCTCTGCCGGTTGAGATTGGATGTTCATAGATGAACTCACCGAATACGGTCATAATTGTTAATTTTCCACTCTTAGCCTCAATGCTGACTTCTTTTTGGTTGTTGTATGTACCAAGAGGTAAAGAGTACCGATTGCTGTCGTAGACGATGGTATTATCTTTGCGGACGTTTCTGTAGATGGGTACATCACTGTTTGAGCGGATGTCCAGCAGGGGTATAAGGTGTTCACGTTCATCCTCAAACACTTTGGCCGGTACCTTTTTAGTAGTGCCGTGAATTTTCGCATTGCCGGTTCTATCCAACCAATTCAGAAATGAACTGTTGAGAACTTCCTCGTCAGCAAACAGTCTGTTTTCAAGGAAATTATACTTGATGAATTTAACCACATTCTCAATCTTGCCCTTACTTTCCGGATCAGCTGCACGGCAGAGATATACTTTTAAATTGCATTCTTGCCGGAACTTCTCAAACTCAAAAGTATGAATGATATCTCCATAGTTTTCTGAAACGCTGACGATGCTATCCTGATCAAATACCAGTTCTAGCGGCATTCCACCCATATATCTAAAGCACTCATGGCAGTTTGAAACTAGATCGTTTGTTGTGAATGGTCGGGTTTGAAAGAAGGCCCATTTGTACCGTGCATGAGCCAATACGAAGGCTGCAAAACGAATCTTCACACGCCCTCCACCAATGGATTGCATCCACTTCTCACCAAAGTCCACCTGCAACTGCTGCCCCATTGGGAGCTCTTCTACAGCCTCATAATCCCTGGGATGATTTGATTTTTTTAGATTATATTCCTCTCGTAACCCTTTGACATAACGGCTGACAGTACGTTCTTTGATATCCTCTTTGTAATGCTCCTTGAGCCAATCGCATACTTGTGCGGCTGTCATCGTTGGATATTGGCGTAACCAACCGGTGATAATTTCCTCATATTTCGAAAGTAGCATTTCCCGGGAAATGCTATATAGCTGTTTAGCAAATTCATCCGCTGTCATGTTCCAATACCGTGTTACGGTTTCTCGATTTATGTTCAGCTGCTTCGCTGCCCGAGACCGAGTGAATCCAATTTCCTTAAGTTGCTGTATCTCTTTATACATCTTAAATCCTTTCATCCCATCCGCTCCTGACTTCTTTGCTAGATCTATTCTAACAAAAGTCCGGTAGCGTCTTTTGATTTAAGTTGTATGGTTGTTGGCGAAAAGTTGTATGCTTTGTGGCAGAAACCTGTATGCTTTCATTGGCGTAAATCGGTATGCTTTATATTACCATTCACATTACCCTACCTCCATTTATTTGACGGACGATACGACCGGAAAAGTGATTGCGAGAGCTGATGCGAATGCGGACTGGAGCCGGGATGAGATAACGTATGCGGGTAATGAACAGATGATTAATCCGATTGTGTCCGGCTTCATAATGGAGATTTTATTTCACAATCGTTTGCTTTTTAAACACGGTTGGAGCGGATCGAAAACACTTTATTTCAATGGATCTGCGCCTTTGCAAGCCATCGTCTTACTGGAGCAGGCTCCGGAAAATCAGATTACACGGATCCCCGTAGCACAGGCTGCAGCCAAGATCACCCCGCGGTGTTTTTTGCCGTATTATGATCAAAGCATCATGGCAATGTGCTTACATACGTTGTCTGAGGTACTTTCAGGTGTAGGCGTATACAGTCTGAAATGCCGTCCTGACAGGGAGGCAGTGGAGATGTTGCAGCATTGTCTGGTCCATTAAGGTGACAAGGATATATTTTGAACAGTATATGGTTGAGGTAACAAATGAAAAGCAGCATCATAAGAAGAATAATTGGGACAGTTGGCTTGTTTATTGTGCTTGTGTTTCTAGTCTTCCTTTCATGGAAGCTAAGCAGTCAGACAGGAACGCAGTCGAATCATTTAAGCATCAGGATCGCTGACCAGATGATTGATTGGCTGGATCGGTATTTTGATCTGGACAGAGGAGATATGTTTTGGAAAGTCACCTTTAATCAACTGCTCAGAAAGGCAGCTCATTTTATTGAATATGCACTCATTGGCACCGTTATGTGCATCATGCTGAATATCGCTTTTAACCGTGTTGTGCCGGCAGCTGTGTTTTCGGTATTGCTATCCCCGCTTTTCGGGATCATTGATGAATATCATCAAAGATTCTCTGCGATGCGCACGTCGCGGATCCTGGATATTTGCATCGATACTGCGGGGGTTTTGACGGGTGTTCTACTTGTCACGCTTTTATTTGGAATAGTTCATTATATTAAAAAGTTGAAAAGACGGATCTGGGAACTGGAACAGAGAAATAAATGAAATTTTTAAAAATAATTGTATGTTTTTTTAATTCTATATGGTAATATTTAGTTATTATGCGTATATGAGGAGTGATAGTAATTGAAATTAAAAGAGGGATTCTTATTACGCGAAGTAGCCGGTCAATGGGTTGTTGTGCCACTGGGTGAGCGCGTTGTTGAATTTAATGGCATTATGACACTCAGTGAAAGCGGCGCGCTTCTGTGGGGGAAGTTGAAAGAGGGTACAACCGAGGAAGAGCTTCTTCAGGTTTTGATGGCGGAATACAGCGTTGACGAAGATATCGCCAAGAAGGATATTCAGGAATTTATCCAAAGCATTAAAGATAAAGGATTGATTGAAGCGTAGTAAAGTGAACGCTGATAAGGAGATTTCTGTCTGATGGCAAAAACTTGGAATGAGCTCTATCTCAATTTGGCATTGGAGAGCAAAAAAAGAAAAGAGTTTATTGCTTCTTCCTTTGAGCTGACAGCAAGGTGCAACTTGCAATGTAAGATGTGCTATGTGCGTTATGCCGCGAATGATAAACAGGCCAAAGCAAAAGAGTTAACAACAGAACAATGGGTTCGATTGGCTGAAGAGGCCCGAGATGCCGGACTGCTGTTTCTTACGCTGACCGGCGGAGAGGTGCTGTTACGCAAGGATTTTAAAGAGTTGTATGAAAAATTGATGAACTTGGGTTTAATCATTAAAATATTCACCAACGGAACACTGATTACGCCGGAATTTGTCAATTGGCTTTCCAGAATTCCGCCGAAACTTGTGAGTATTACGTTGTATGGTGCTTCCCGTGATACCTACAAGAAAGTAACTGGATTTGCCGATGGATATGACCGGGCGACGCGGGCTGTTGATCTGTTAATGGACAAAGGGATCCCTACGGAGATCAAAACCACGGTTACACAATATAATAGAGCGGACTTTGACGAGATCCATAATTTTGCCCTGAAGAGGAAATGCGTTCTGGGCGTGGTCAATTATATCGCGCCGGTGCGTGAAGGCTGTAATACTGCTTCTTGCGAATGCCGCCTTTCTCCGGAAGAATTGCTGAATTTTGAAATCCATATGACGGAGAGAGGAAAGATCGGCTTTGACAACGAAATCATCGGGGAAACGGAAAAAACCGTGAATCCAAACGATGATGCTGTCGCTGAGGCAATGCGGGAAATCCTTGCATCAAAGGCCCAGACTGATGAAAATTTTGCCTTTCAATGTATGTCCGGATCTTGTACCGGCTGGGTGAATTGGGATGGCAGCATGGCTCCCTGCGGGATCATGGGGGAACCCAAAGTGTATCCGCTTATCTCCGGATTTCAAAATGCCTGGGTGGAGTTGAAACAAAAGTGTGCCCAGATCCCGGTCTGCAAGGCGTGCAAGGAATGCGAATATCAAGTACTATGTGAACACTGCCCTGGAAGACTGTATCAGGAAACCGGAAGCTATGACAAGCCAGCGCCGTATCTCTGTGAACTGGCGAAAAGAAGGACAGACTATAATAACCAAAAAAACAACTGAGTTCACTAATTGTTTCTATAAATATACAAAAAATAGGACTTGAAAAAACTGGAATCTGCGAGTATACTCCTTTCATAGGTTATTATTTGAATGGGGTGAAGAAGGATGAAGTGTTATTTTAAACCCGAGTTTCATTTTATTTCATTACGTGTTGAAGAAAGCTTTGCAGCTGTGGGAGTAGGAAGCCAGCAATGTACAACGACCGGGTCTTGCCCGGATAATGTGCCATTCTGTACATTTACTTATGGCGGAAAGGTTTTTACTGCTAACAACCAAGAATAGGATTTTTTGATTATTTACAATGTTAAGAGGTGATTATATTGAAACAGTATAATAAGCCAGAATTTGAATTTGTACAGCTCTCTTCTGAAGATGAGTTTGCTGTAGTGCAGCAAGGTTCTGTATGTGATTACGTAGGTATCTGTATTATTGACGGTGTACAGCCTAGAACGAATGCATAAGCCGAGCAGTACCAAATGGAAGTACGTATAGCATGTCCTTTGACGGATGTGCTATTCTGTTTTTCGATCCTGTTGTTTAAAAAGGTATACCTGCAAAAGGAGTGTTTTTGTTGCCCAAGTATCAAGTCGCAGGACTCGTCATTCACATGGATGAAAGCACCCCCGCTGAGCTGTTCGAAGGGCTAATTGACTACAATGTGTCGGAACCTCAGGCCGCTGATTTATGCTTTACCTATCAAACCAGTGAACAAATTGATTTGCCGCAAGGGGAAAATTTCTCTGACGAGAGCTCCGGTTATAAATGTATTAAAAAACCGAATGCAGCCGGGTTTTATTTTTATACAAGGAAATATGGCTCTGTGGAGGAAATCCTTGTACTGTTGGATATTGATGCCGCGTGGCGAAATGTTGGGCTAACCTGTGCAGCAATTCAAGAAAAAAATGAGCTGGAAGAATCCTATGTCCGAATGAAGCTGCGCCATACAGCATTTACCCTAATGGGGATTGTCTTCAGGCATGCCTTGTTAAAACAACAAGGACTGGTAATTCATGCTTCTGCGATAAAGTGGCAGGATAAAGCAATCATGTTTACAGCGCCGTCCGGAACGGGGAAGTCTACACAGTCCAGGCTTTGGCAGGAACATAAGGAGAATGTGCTTGTGTTGAACGATGACAATCCTGCTGTGCGGATTATGGAAGACCATGTGATTGTCTATGGAACCCCTTGGAGCGGGTCATCAAATATTAATACGAATGATTCTGCACCCTTGTCAGCAGTGATTATTCTGGAACAAGCAGCCGAGAATTCTATTCGTAGGATGGACCTCAGGGAGGCGATCATTCAGTTCATGCCAAGAGCTTTCCTGCCGTTTTTTGATCAGGAACATATGAACGAGGCGATGCGTATCTTTGAGAAAATAGTCTCTTCCGTACCGGTGTATTTGCTGCGCTGCAGACCGGATCAAGAGGCGGTGGAGTTGGTATATCAGTGCATCAAGTGAAAAAAGTGAAAGCCAATGGCTTGTTTCCTGTAGTCTCGGATCTCCTCAGCCAGGGACAGGATGTCAGACTTCCCGTATCCGGCAGCAGCATGGTTCCGTTTTTGCGGGATGCAATCGATAGTGTGGAATTCTCCCAGGGCAGCTTCGACCAGATTAAAAGAGGAGATATTGTCCTGATCCGCAGAATGAATAGCTATTATGTCATGCATCGGGTTCTTAAAAAGAAGAAAGACCATTTTTTCATGGTAGGGGATGCCCAGCAATGGATTGAAGGTCCGCTGTATCCGGAACAAATCATCGCTGTCGTTCCCGCAATATGGCGGAAAGACAAACGTATTCCTTGCTCTGATCTTAGGCTGAAGACACTGGTTCATATTTGGCTGATTCTCAGGCCTTGCCGATACTTCATCATGAAAGTGTACCGGAAAATCCGTAAATTAATATAGACAAGCCTCGGGCTTTTCTCGAAGCTTGTCTATATTATTCATTTCCTTGAAATCAGTTCACTTTTTCTAATTTTACAGCATCAGCGGCAGTATATCCTGGGGAAGAGCAGAGTATCTTGATGTATTGATCACTTCCTGCGGATAAAGCATAGGTGCCGATGAGGACCCAGGTACCGTTGCTTTCCTGTTGATTGACCGTTTTGCTCGTATCCATGCCACCGTTGTATTTAATCTCGAGGGGGGCGGCAGCTGGCCTGGTGGAATCTGCTGTCCATCTCATATAGAGTTGATAGTTTCCTGACTCGGTTATTGTCGGAACCCACATGGCCCATTTGCCTTGATCGGCTCCGACGGTACCGTCATTAAGAATGTTGCTGCCGTAATAGCCGATGGATTGTGTAGAGATGGTCCAAGTGGAATTGCTCATAAAGCTGCTGTCGGTATTGTCCACAATAATAGGGGCTGTAGCCGATGCAGGAATGGTTTGTGTGAGTTCAGCGGTTGATGGTGTTAATTCACTCGCTGAGGGATTGTTGGTTACGGGAATTAGGGGGATGTCCTGATAGGCAGAACTAGCTACCTTAAGGATATTGCCTGTAGAAGCGGCCACAGTTGCGGAATCGCAGCCTAGACCGAAGTAAAAGTCGCCATTCATTTCTTCAAAGGATCTGACAAAGGTGTCTGTATTAAAACGGAATACTTCGTCCCAAGTTTGAAGATCGGTGGTTTGGTAGACGACACTCGTGTAATTGCCGGCAGAATTTTTCACATTGGTTAACGCATACAGACTGTTGCCTCTGATGAGCAGATCTGCAGGGACAGCCGAAGTCTCAGGGAATATCACCTTTGTGGATTCATTGATGCTTTTGGCAATATACATAGAATCGGGAAGCCAGTGAGAGGTGGTGATCCGGTTATTTAGATATACAAGTTTATTTTGGAAGGTTGTAGGTTTTTTCATATAGTAGACGTAGGACGAAGTGAGGCCATTGGCGAAATTGGTTGAATAGATCTGTCTAGCGGAGCTGCTGTCAGTGATTCCAAGCATTGAGACATACTTGGTGTATGATGTCGTGATCGAAGTTGGCTTCATGTACATCATCTTTCCTGAAGCATACAGTGTTTGATTCAACTCAAAGAGGGAAGTGGCCCAGGAACCATAAAATGTAAAGCCAAGAGGAACCCGGCTGGTCCAAGTTTTCCCCATATCATTGGAGACAAGAACTTCGCCCCAACCTGTTTTACTGGTTCCGCAGGCTGCATAAAGCTGACCGTTATAGAGTGCCATGTCGAAAACATGAAGTGCATTCGGAATGGTTGCGTTTTTGAGCCATTGGTCATTATCTTCAAGGGTATAGAAATTGCCATTGTTCCAATCTCCCCGTGAATCGGTGCCAGGGATGTAGAGTTTGCCGTCCAGTACTTTATATTGGGCGATTTCCTCTTCATCAACGGTATATTGCGTGATGAATTTTTGGGCGGATGGCTCATAGTAGATGACCGGGATCGGACCGGCGTTCGTATTAAAATCACCATGGGCGAGATAAATACGGTTGTTATAGACCTGCATGTCCCAGACATTCTTGGCAAAAGTAGCTTTGTTGAACGGGTTTCCCAGTAATTCCACCTGGGGGGTTACATCTTTAACTGTAGTCGCAGCAGAAACCATTTTGTCGGTATGAACAGCGAAGCACGTGTTCACAATAAGTGTGAAGCTGAAGATTCCAGCGGCGATTTTTGTGATACGTTTCTTAATCATTGGTCTCTTCCTTTCCAAACTAGATAAAAATACAAAAAGCAACTGGTTCCCCAGCTGCCGCCAGCTTAGTTTTTTTATATTCATTCTAGCTGAAAAAACAGATGACTATATAAAAACTAATTTGGCAACTGGCTGTCATAGGGAATCCCCTTAGACCCTTTAGCTTTGCGCCACAGCCTTTCGACTGTTTTGCCTTGAGCAAATGTTTTGTAGATCATTCCTTTCATCTCCTATTTTATTCCCAGTTGGAAAATAACGCGATAATTTACGTTATTTTGTTAAATTTATGTATTTTTTGTAATAAACTTACTTAAAGTTACTATATCAAGCCGAATGACAAAATTCAATAGGATAAACGGACTAGGGTATTGGGATTTTGTCCTATTTAAAAAAAGATAATATCTTAGCGAATATTACATAAAAAGAATTATCAAGTAGAAATTTTAACGGAACTATGGCACTATAATAGTATGTTCCCAAAATATCAGGAGAAAAGAATGATTATTCAAGATGAAATTAAAAAAGGAATAGTTTTTGTTCGCTGGATAAAACCGGATGTTCTCCCCTTTCTTCCCAGGCTCATCGTCATTCTGCTGATTACTTCGACAGGGGCACTTTTCGGTGTTGCAAACGCCATACTCTCCAAGCATATGATTGACTACGCGATTGCAGGAGAACTGGCTTATGCCGGTATGGCCGGTGCTGCTTTAGGCGGTGCGATACTTCTTAATATCATGTTATCGATTGCCGGGTCACTGCTTTCTGTACGCGTCAGCGAAGGCTTTTCCAACGCCCTGAGGCAGCGTTTTTTCAAAAGGATGATGGTGACAGAATGGCTGCCGCTTTCGAACTATCATAGCGGGGATCTGATGACACGGTTGACAAGTGATGTCAATAACATCTCCAGTTGTATTATTAGTGTGATCCCGGGTATTGTGGCATTAGGCGTGCAGTTAGTGGGTTCTTTTGTAACCTTGCTTTATTATGAGCCGCGATTGGCAGTAATTGCGTTCATACTGGGACCTTCGACCGTGTTGTTCAGCCGGATCTGGGGCCGAAAGATGAAGAACTTGAATCATAAAGTGCAGGAATCGGAGAGTATCTACCGCTCGTTTATTCAGGAAGCCATCCAAAATTTCATCATTACGAAAGCGTTTCGGTTGGAAAACAGAAATACAGATACCTTGCAGGGATTGCATCAAAACCGTATGAAGTGGGTGATTCAGAGAAACAAGACGACCTTATCTGCCAATACGATCATTTCGCTGGGATATTGGACAGGTTACCTGGTTGCGTTTGGCTGGGGGATCGTCCGTTTGTCTCAAAAGGCAATCTCCTATGGGACATTGACTGCTTTTCTGACATTGGTTCAGCAAGTTCAAGGGCCTTTTGTCAGCTTGGCCAGGGCCTTTCCGCAAATCATCGCGATGCTGGCGTCAACGGAGCGACTGCAGGAACTGGAAAAGATCCAAATGGAGAGGCGGGAAGGGCAGGTCCCGCAAGAGAAGGATGTCGGTATTCGTTTCCGTCAGGTTAGCTTCTATTATTCAGATGAGAAAGAAAAACCGGTCTTGGATAAGATTTCGGTGGATATAGCACCCGGTGAGATGGTAGCCTTGGTAGGGTCTTCGGGGGTCGGAAAAACGACGTTGATCAGGCTTCTGCTGGCTTTGGTCAGACCTTCGGATGGCGAGGTCTATTTTACAGATGCGATCGGTCGGAAATATGAAATTACTGCTGTGACCCGGGATTGGATTACCTATGTTCCGCAAGGAAATACATTGTTCAGTGGGACCATTGCCGACAACCTGCGGAGCGGCAAACTCAGTGCGACGGCGGAAGAGATGGAAACTGCCCTTCAGGCTGCATGTGCTTTGGACTTTATCCAAGAGCTGCCGCATGGAGTCAATACGGTCATCGGAGAGGACGGGCATGGTCTTTCCGAGGGACAAGCGCAACGAATCGCGATTGCCAGGGCCTTCTTAAAAAAAGCCCCTGTGATGATTCTGGACGAAGCGACGTCTGCCCTGGACATGGAAACAGAGTTGGAAGTACTCAAGGCTATTCAAAATTTTAGCAGCAGGAGCACTTGTCTGCTCATTACCCATCGTCAGACGGCATTAAAGATGTGTTCGCGGATTTTGAAGATAGATAACGGAAATGTCTTCGTTGAATCAAAATTAAAATATTTACGACAAGAGGAGGATCATAAAGAAGAATAAAAATGACCGGCAGCTAAACCCTTTTCAGGAAAGCGATAAAATCTCTTCAATAACCGTTCGGTAGCTTGGCATTCATCAGTGGATGATTACAGGAAGACATTTCATGCACAATTTATCCTGGCTCCGTAGAAGTCTTGAACGCCTTAAAGCCTTTTGCAGCACTCCTAAAACTAACTTTAACGACTTTTGATACGGATGTGAAGTTTGACCAACATTTATGTTAAGAATATAAATATCTGGAAATATTTATTAATTTATGGCATTATAAGTATATAACTCGAAATTTAGCTTGAATATATAAATGATAGGTGAATTGGAAACCTGACTTCCAGTTTGCATTTGTAAATTCTAGTTCAGCACACCTGTTGCAAGAGTAAATTCTAGTCATCTAAAAATCCGCGATTTTCCGGAATTTACGATTCCAAACCGGAAGTTACTAAACCAAATAGATTGCATAACCGGCACCAGCCGTGATAGCATTACATTAATCGAACACTCAGCTCAAAATTGACGCACACCAAGCGGAGGTCGAATTTAACTCGCTTTTTTCGCAAAATTAAATTCCACCCCCGATCGGGTATTATTCTACAAAGCCCGGATGGTGTTCTGTCTGTTGTTATTTCTTCAGCAGCAATGGTGTTAGATTAATTTCATTAGCAGGGATGTCTTGTATGACAAGCATAGGCAAGATATCTCCCCCATTGAAAAGGCTGAACAACTGGTTGGCGGACTGGTTGCCCAGCTTTTTTCTTTTGTATGAATTGATATGGCTCATCATTAGAGAGACATCTGCTTGATCTAGGCTGTCAAAGGAAGTGCCTTTCGGCAGGACTCTTCTGATGAATTCATGGGTAACCTCGATGCCTCCTTTCTGATCAGAGCGCTGTGGATCGCAGTAAAACACATGTGTACGGCGAACCTTGTCTTCCGTGAATTCAATGGATAACGGATCCGTAAACTCACTTCCACGGTCTGTAAGTATTACTGGGAACAGCTTAACAAATGCATCGTGTCCCAAAGTCTCATACAAATAGTTAATCTTGTCAGTGACGGTTCTAGCCGTATTGGCATCGCGAATGAACGTCAGCATCAGGCTACAGTTTCTGAAATACAGCGTCATGAATACTTTGCCACCCTTACGGCCTTCAACCGAGTCCATCTCAACAACAGCTATATCTCGGTTGGCTTCCATGTATTCAAGAAAATCATCATAGGTTCTGCCCTTATGACACTGCTTATCGACCTTCACAGGTTTTTTCTTCTTTCGTACTCTGTACCTTACCTTCCTTGGAAGGTCAATATTTCCGACAGAAAGGAGTCCTGCATCAATGTAGTTATAGATTGTCTTTTCATCGAGCATGATCGCGTCACCATTATTGACACAGATCTGATGAACAGACTGTCCCTGCTTGACCAGCGGAGAGACAATCCTATCTATTCTGGCAAGCTCATCCGAAGTGATTGCAAAGCCTTGTCTGCTTTCGCTGCGGACAGATTCATACTCAGCCTGAGCATACTTAGCATCATAGAGATGTCGGCGAAGCTTGCAGCTGTGGCGTTCATTACAGCCATTGCAGACATATGGAGGCTTTCTCAGTTTAAGACAGATAAGTTCTTTAAAGTCAGGGCAGATAGTGTGACATTTTTCATAATCACATTTGCGGCAATCTTTGCTCCAACGTTGTCTGCATGCCCGACATAAGTCTGAATGATGCTTACAAGCCTTACGATGCATACAGGGATTAAATGAAGCCTTCTCCGCTACCTTGTAGTGATTGCGGATTTCCTTTGATATAGTAGACGGATCTTTTCCTAATTCCGCTCCAATAGCAGTGAATTTTGCTCCGGCTGATACTAAGGACTGGATAGAGATCCTTTCATCCAATGTTAAATGAGTATTCTTTGCCATGATGATAATCCTCCCTGGTAAAGAACACCATCCGGAATGCTGCTGAATCTCAAGTATAACCCAAGGGGCTCTGCCCCTTGACCCCGAGGTTTATCGCTTTTGTTTCCGGAAAGGCAGCAAAAAAAGACAGCACGATATGGGCTGCCTTCCCGCAAACCTTCCGCGCCGCTCGGGTCACTCCTCAGTGTTGCCCTATCCTACGCGGAAGTAAAGTAACTATATTTTAAGATAACCATTGGTTGGTTTCAACCGGTTGACGAGGTATTTGGAAGAGTAATTTCCAGCACTATCTTTGCAATGGTAAGTTCCAGTTAGGGTTTGGCTGGACTGGAATTTAATTTTCCAATTCACGTATATAAATGATATTTTTATTTTTATATTTGGAGGTTTCATCCATGAAAGTTACAAAAGCCGTAATTCCTGCAGCAGGACTGGGGACCAGATTTCTGCCAGCGACGAAATCTTTGCCGAAAGAGATGCTGCCGATTGTTGACAAGCCGACCATTCAATATATTGTAGATGAGGCGATTGCTTCCGGAATCGAAGATATCTTGATTATTATCGGCAGAGGAAAAGGGTCCATTGTCGATTACTATGACCGCTCACCTGAATTGGAAGCTCATCTGGAGAAGAATGGTCAATTGGAAATCCTGGAAAAAATAAAGAATCTCTCCTCTTTAGCCAACATTCACTATATCAGGCAGAATGAAGCATTGGGGCTGGGACATGCGATTTCTTGCGCCAGGTCTTTTGTGGGCAAGGATCCGTTTGCAGTCCTGCTAGGAGATGATATTATCAAGTCCAAGGTGCCGGCAATCAAACAGTTGATAGATGTTGCCTTAGAGACATCTTCGACCGTGATCGGCATTCAGGAAGTACCGCATAGTGAGGTACATAAATACGGGATTGTCGATCCGCAGGATAACTGGGGAAATGTCTGGGAAGTTAAAGACTTGGTTGAAAAACCATCTGCGTTGATCGCTCCTTCCAGGCTCGCTATTATGGGCAGGTATTTGATCAACGCTTCAATATTTGAATATCTTGAAAAAATCCCGGCTGGGGCAGGAGGGGAAATCCAGCTTACAGATGCGCTGCGGGCGCAAAGCAAACATGAACAAGTATACGCTTGCCTCTTAGAAGGAAAACGGTACGATGCAGGCGATAAGCTTGGCTACTTAAAGGCGACGGTTGAATTTGCACTGGAATCCCCGAATCTTGGGGACAAGTTTGAAAAATATCTGGATGAACTGTATCTTGAAAGAAATAAAGCAAAACAAACCAAAAAGAGAAGCGATTCCGCTGCTTCCTAAGAAGCTTATACTGCGACAGGCGCCGGTGCGACAGATGTCGAAGCCTGAAGTGCAGTGTTATTGGCTGCAAGTGTTTGATGATTGACCAGCCTGTCAACGGTTTTGACCAAATCTTCCAGGTCAAAGGGCTTACTTAGCAAACCCTGGAATTGATCTTTATCAGGCAAATTTTCTGCATTAGGGATTGAAGCCGTAATAATGACTGCAGGAATACTGCAAAGCTTTTTGTCATTACGCATTTTTTGGATAAGATCTCTGCCATCCATTTCTCTCATGATCAAATCAGTAAGGACTAAATCAGGAATAAAACCGGTGTACATCAGGTACAGACCTTCCATGGCGCTTTTCCGCACTTCAACCTGATGTCCTTCATCGGTTAACACGGTTTGAATAACCATTCCAATAACGGGGTTATCTTCAACGACCAATATTTTATTCATGTGTCAATCCTCCAAATTAATATGGATTAGGACTAATTTCAGTATAACACCGGGATTGAGCGAATAGTGTCGAGTCGTGTTTCCTTAATCAGACTTACATGGAAAAAATAGTGTAATATCTGGAAGGAAATCATCAATTCTGGTCGAATTTGCTTATGTACAGATAGGATAGGCAAAGGAGGACCATGACCGTGTCCGAGTGGATTGAGGCAGCCGAAATGATCAAGTCGGAACGCTGGAACATTTTTTTGGAATGTATCGGAACAGGCTTACATTTGAAATTGATGATTGTATCTGAAGATGGCACGTTATTAACGAAAAGGCCTGAGTCCTGCCCCATTTGTCATCAGACGTATGAACCTTTCAGCCGGCAACCTGTTCGCTGGCCATTGAATTATGGTTTCTTTCTGGATGCAGTGGAGTGCTCTTCCTGCCGGCAGGGAAAATCAAATTTTTCCGTGGCTGACCGGGCCCGTTTAGCTGCGGATATGCTCAGTAGCTTCCAGAATGCGCTGGCCGGACTTAGCGGAGAGATACGGACTGTTGAATTATCTGCGCTGCGTAAATTGAACCATACTGTTATATCTCTTTGTCACGGAGAAGAAAATGTTCAGGATCAATTGCTTGAGCTTATTTTAAATGCCCTGATTATCCTGCTTGATGCAGAGGGGAGCTGGCTAGAGTATGCAGACTCAGGATTCTCTGCCTTACTGATCAAAGGAGATGAGCGTGCGGTAGAGGCTGCCCGTTTAAACAGATATTCTTTTGAAACAACGATCTTTGAAATCAACCAAGGTAATTTACACGGAGAGCTAGGCGTTTTACAGCCTCGTGATTTCAGCCGGGCGGAATTTCTGCTCCCTCTAATGGCTGAAGAGTGTATAATTGCTTTTGATGGGGTTTGTTTATGCCGGCTGCTCAAAAAACAGCTGGATGTACTTTTGGGTGCGGTTGGCAGTGCAGTTGTTATGATTGACCGTCATTATCGAATTATCTATGCAAACAGACAGGCAGAGCAATTGATGAATGGTGCAAATGTTGACCTGCTCGGAAGCCCGCTCGCTGATTGGCCGGGACCGTGGCTGGGTTATATCCGTTCCAATACCGTTATCCCGGTTGGCGGGCAAATGGATTCTTTCCCGGATAAGTACAGTGATTCCGACATTTGCCGCGTTGACTGGCAGGTATCTCCACTGCTGGAAGAAACGACAGTCAGAGGCTGGCTGCTGCTGTTGGAGGATCGGACGGATTATTACCACTGGCAGGAGAGTGCCCGTCAGGCTGAGCGTTTTGAGGCGACTGCAAAGATGGTGGGCGTCCTGGCGCATGAACTGCGTAATCCAATCAGTGCGGCAAGCGGGCTTCTACAGCTCATGGGCCGCAAGAAAGATCCTGAACTAACACGCAATTATAAAGACCTGGTTTTGCGGGAACTTGACAGGGTCACCCGTTTATTGAATGAATTTTTGCTGCTTGGAAAACCATCCAACATTGAAGCCGAACCGATTGACCCGGTTGCTTTTCTCCAGGAACTGATGCCGCTGTTTCAAGGAGAAGCTATGGGCACAAAGTCAGATATTATTCTGGAAACAGGGAAGGTCTCACCAGTGGCAGCTGATCCGGGACAATTAACGCAGGTCATGCTGAATCTGGTACGAAATGCAGTCCAGGCTGCAGACGCCGGGGGAAGAGTAATCATTCGGCTGGAAGAACCCGGCAATCAGGTTTGTATCAATGTCATAGACAACGGGCCGGGACTAACGCCGGAAGCCATGAAAAATTTATTCCGTCCGTTTTTTACCACGAAAGAAAGGGGAACCGGCCTTGGACTTCCAATTGTTCGGGCCATCGTACATAATCATGGCGGTGAAATTACGGCTTTTAACAGGGAAGAGGGTGGCGCTGTCTTTTCAATGAGTTTCCCCCCGGCGGCAAACAAAAAAAACAGTGAGACCGACGTACTGATCGCACTGGAAGATAATTTATTTAATTATCCGTTGGAGCAGGCCCTTTTGAGCACTGGGGTAAAAGTGACAACGATTTCGGGTCTGAAAAGGGCGCTACAAGGTTCCGATGAAATGGGTTCCTTTGAAATTTATCCCAAAGTCGTTATTGCCGAATCACCGGATGGGGAGGACGGCCCGAAGACGTCAGCATTAATTGCTGAATGCTGCACACATTGGCCTGATTCCAGGATCCTGCTGCTTGTGACATCAATACAGCCGCCATCGATGGTTAAAGAAACGGATGAAGCAATACTGTACAGTGGGAACCAGCAAGTAAACTATATACAACATTCTACTGATCTGACCGGATTGATCAGTACAGTGCAGCGTTTGTTGGAACATTGGGAATAATATTATTTGGATGACAAGGAGCGGCGAGACGCCGTTGTGCAAGACAGTTTGTTTGATTATAATGGTAAAAGAGGGGAGTGATCCGATGGTTAATGAATTCAAACAGCTCATCATGAAAGGTAACATTGTCGATTTGGCGGTAGCTGTAATTATTGGCGGTGCCTTCGGGAAGATTGTCACGTCTCTGGTTAATGATATACTGATGCCGGTTATCGGATTCTTGCTCGGAAGGATTAATTTTGCTAATCTGAAAATTGTCATTACGGAAGCGACAGACAGTGTACCGGAAGCGGCGATCAGGTATGGCGCATTCATTCAATCGATTGTTGATTTTCTGATTATTTCACTGGCCATCTTCTTTATGCTGAAAGTGCTGATGAAATTAAGGAGAAAGAAAGAAGAAGAGCCGCTCGCTCCCGAATCACCTCCGGAACCTTCTAAAGAGGAAATCCTGCTTACGGAGATAAGGGATATCCTGAAATCCAGGTAATTTTGGCATATGTCATCAACATAAAATGAAGCTGCGAACAACGAATCGAATGGTTAAGAGCATCTTTCCTATGGCGGAAAGGTGCTTTTTTGTTGCATAATTCTTTTCATTTCTTGCTTTAATTGGAATTTTGAATATAATATCTGATATTTTCCATTGCCCAGTTTTGATGATACAGGTTTTTTTGGGTTGACTCGGGATCGGACATTGAGGCTGAATAGGCTGACCTTTTTCCTTGCTTAAGTTCCTGGAATACCTTGAGAAAGTTTGGCCGGAATTTTGCGGCGGCAGCTCTATTAATATAATGTCTGCGCCAGATATCGAAACAGGTGTCTATCGGATGATTCAAGCTGCACCATCTTTCAGCCTGACATTCGGCGCAGTTAATGGACTGCGTCATCTCAATTTCAACGGTATCGATAAAACCTGCCTTCAAATCAGTATAACAACAGATCCGCGCAGATAGTTCGGAATCACCATAACAGCATTCTTCGTTCCAATAACCGATCTGATTGATTAATTCCGGTCTTAACGCTTGGCAGCAGCCTGGAACAAAGTCGAGCGGAGCGTCAATATGACCGTTTTCTAATTGTAAATAATGAATATTGTCTTTAACTCTGGGAATAACCGGAGGGTAATACAGAGGGTAAGGTCTTCCTCTTTTAACGCCCAGAAGACCTGCCTCAGGAAACGTCTCAAAAACCTCCATAAAACGTGAGATCCATTTCTTGCTGATCATAAAAACATCACTGTCAATGGTAAAAAAATATTGTTCCGGTTTTCTTCTGGAAAGATTCAAGTTCAGGGGATAAATGGGTCCGCAGTTTAGAGGAAGCCTGGTTACTGATTGAATGCGCGGGTCCTGAAGGGATCTTAAATATTCCCAGGTATCATCCCTGGAATTGCTGTCGATGATGTGCATTTCAAATTCTTCTGAAGAATCAAGGATCGAATCAAGATTTCTCGCGGTCAGGCCTAAGCGGTTAAATGTAATATAACTGATGAAAGGTGGAATCATTGTCTTCCCTTCCTCTTTCCATATCTTGTTCCAAATACTTCTGGAGCATGTTTTAGGAGCTATTACAGCATATTGTATGAAAAATGGGTTGAGCTTGTTTAAGATATCTGCATTATTTAGAAAAAATGCTTGTTTTTCTTCACAACAAATTTCCCAAAATCATATTAATAAGCACGTACTAAAATTGGATAATGTTAGAAATACAAAGGAGGTATTGTGGTGTCTGATGACTACGAAAATGGTAAAAAGATATTGGATAAAATATCTTTGGCAAATTTCTTATGTCACTTGCAGATAATCCAAGATGAATTGCGTAATAATCAAACAGAAACTGGATATGCAGCTGAGTCCGGGCTATACGCACGTTTTGCTACAATTAAACAAGCTGTGAATACAACAATCATATGTATTGGTGTATTGTCGGGACTCTTCTTAGGTGGGGCGACAATAAAAATTCTTCACAAGAGCAAGGTGGACAATCAAACCAGTCCCAAAGATCAGGTAGGTAGAAAAAAGATTGTAATCGTAAGAAATCTGAAAATAAGCGTAACTGCGGTAGGCGTCTTGTTTTTCTTTGGCAGTTCGTTTAAATTTTTCTGCAAGAAAAAAGGCTGCTGTCCCAAGCATTGGCCTGATTGTAGGAAAATCCTAAAACTGTTGGAAAGCCCGACATTTGGGCTTGCAGAAATCAAAACAGAGATATTTTCGATAGAAAAAGCAGTGAATCATCCATTTTTTGGATTGCAGGAGATTAAGTCCGAAGTTCAGATTATTGAATTCGCGGTTGAGAATATCGAAAATAAGCTAGACAGTCCGACGTTTGGGTTGGCAGAGATCAAGACGGAAGTCTTCAGTATTGGCACGCTGGTTGAAGGCATTTTCACGAGCATGATGGGAGCAACGTTTGGGCTGCAGGAGATAAAATCCGAAGTAGCCGCAATCGAAGGGGCAGTGTTCAGTCCAACATTTGGGTTGGCAGAGATCAAGACGGAAGTCTTCAGTATCGGAACACTGGTTGAAGGTATTTTCACGAGTATCGTAGGATCGACTTTCAGTCTGCAGGAGATTAAGTCCGAAGTAGCCGCAATCGAAGGGGCAGTGTTCAGTCCAACATTTGGCTTAGCAGAAATTAAAACGGAAATCTTCCAGATCCAAAACGCTGTCTTGAGTCCCACCTTTGGTTTGCTGGAAATAAAATCTGAAGTAGCAGCGATAGAAGCAAGTCTAGGTGCTGCCAACGCCCAGACTTCAGGACCGTTCAAACTCAGTAATGCCAGTGTAGGGAATATCCTGGATGTTAAAGTCATGAACAACAGTGCATCCACTATCGGGCCTATAAATGTTTCGGTCTTTAATGTAGATGTCTGTCCCAAGACACTTCTCAGTCCAACTTTCAAATCAACGGTTACCTTGCCACCTTACTGCACGACAAGCATTTTCTTCAATCAAAAATTGCCCAACACCCAGATAGAAATTGAAGTATCCGGCGCGACCCCAGGGAAGGTATTTATTTGGTCAAGAACAACACCTACTGTGGTCAGTGACCAAATTGTAGACCCACTTTTCAGCAGTAATTATCTACCCCTGCAACAGCCTCTTGATCCCTGATTGTCAAATAGGTATAAGATGAGCGTTAGAGAAGCCCGCCTGTATTATTTCAGGGTGAGCTTCTCGCTATTCGAAAGTGTCTTTGCCTTAATCCTTGACGAAAACTGTGATATGGGCGAGAGAATCCAAATGGTTTTGTTTCAGCGCTTGAATCAGGTTATGGAGAATCGGGTATTTATGTTCGACAGCCTTTGTATAGGATTGAATCACCATGATGGCAGTATCAACGGTCAGTTCCTGCTGATAAGCCGATATTCCAACGAGCTGCATTTTGAGCAAGGCATAATTGACTGCCAGAAGCAAGTAACTGTAATAAACTGAATTCCCATTCAAGTCATAAGGGAACAGCTTTATAAAAACGTAATTTAAGAGGTAGTTTTCCAGGATATAGTCATGTTCACGCATAAAAGGGGAGTAATACCTTTGGTAGGCTTCTTCATAGCATTTACCAACTTGGGTATAACTTGTTGAGGCATAAAAACGAATTCCTTCTAAGAATTTACTGAAACAACGTAGATACCGGTCTGATTCAATCGAGGGAAGAATCACACGGATCGCAGGAGGTAGAAACAGGGAAATACGTGGGACCGGAGAAACAGGAATGGTTGTTATATCCTTCATTGCTGAAGCATCTGTAAAAAGAGCTGTGTAGCTCAAAATGAGATCCGGGATTCTATCAACAGCAGACACTTTTTCCAGCCGGTCAACCTCTTCCATAAAGGCCCCAAGAAAGACAACTCTGTCATCTAAATGGTATCTTCTGTCTTTCAGGATGCTCCAAGTGAATTCTCTGAGTTCAGACAGGTGCTTCGCAGGTTTATTCTGAAATATTTCGTCTTCGGTGTTCAGCAAATTGTAAACAAAATTTCGGGTATCATCGGGCTCTTCAACTTCGATTAAATCCATCGCCTCAGTCTGTAACAGAGCCAGACGCGCCGCCTCCGGACAAGCTAGAGTCGCTGATTTTTCCAGGACACCGTTAAAAATATTGCCGATACACGGAAAGGAAGCACAGATCTCGGATAAGTACTGTTCTCCTTTCCGGCATTGCAGGAAGCACAGTTTTTCTTCCGTGAGGAAAGGACAACGATAATCTTTGGTTGGATTGATGGTGATATAATCCTGTTTTGCTGTCGAACTGCGGATGATATAAATATTTTCTTCAAATAACTTGCGGATTACCGGATCATTTTCCACCTTGTATTTACTGAAGGTTTCAGGATCGATTCGAATGTTAAACCCTATGCAGCAAGAATTTTCACAGGCTGAGGCAATACAGTTGAAGGTTTTCAGATAGGAAGGGGACAAAACCTTTCTTTTTGCTTCGGTCATGGAATGCACCTCATCGCGGTTTATATTCATATCCCTATATTCATATTACTATCCTATGTAACCATATTCCGGGTTGAGACTGCACATAACAATTTCCGCAACATAAAAATATAGCAAAGAAAAATGATAAAGCACCGGAGAGAGCGCAATGATTACGATCAGTTTATGTATGATTGTCCGGGATGAGGAACTGACACTGGAAAGATGTCTGACGGGGATTAGGGACATTGTCGATGAGATTATCATTGTGGATACCGGTTCTGTTGACCGAACCAAGGAAATTGCAGCAGAATTCACCACAAAGATTTTTGATTTTACGTGGATTGATGATTTTGCTGCGGCCAGGAACTATTCTTTTTCCATGGCTCAGATGGACTATATCCTGTGGCTGGATGCTGATGATGTAATTTTGGAAGAGGACCGTCAACTTCTTATGGAATTGAAGCTGGAAATACCGCTGTTCTTTGATGTTGTGATGATGAAATACAATGTTGGCAGGGATGAAAAGGGGCATGAGACCGACACCTTTTACAGGGAACGGCTGGTTAACAGAAGTGCCGGTTTCAAATGGTGCAATCCAATTCATGAGTGTATTGAGTTCAGCGGCAATATTCTTCATACTGAAATCTGCATTACGCATTGTAAAGAACGCGGTACAAGCGACCGAAACTTAAAGATCTTGGAAAAACTCATAAGACAAAGCAGCAAAATCAACGCCAGGGACCTGTACTATTATGCGAGGGAACTGTATATCAACAGCCGCTATGAGGAGGCCGCTGAGCAATACAAGCGCTATTTGGACAGTGAAAATATGTTTGAAAACTATGCGATACTGGCTTGTCTGGACCTTGCCGATTGCTATCATCGGGCTCAGGAATGGGAAAAAGCGCTCCGGATATTGATCCGGAGTTTCGAATACGGCAGTATGCGCGCCGAGACACTGTGCTATATCGGAAACTTATATTTGGAAAAAGAAGAATACCCGAAGGCAATCGGCTGGTACGAGTTGGCGCTTACCCTCAAAAAGCCTGACATCAGCTGGAATACCGTCCTGTATGATTTCTGGGGTTTTATCCCGAGCATTCAGCTATGTTACTGTTATTACAGGATCGGGGATATGGAAGAAGCACAAAAATACAATGAAAAAGCGGCTCAATACAAACCGGATAATCCGGGAGTCGTATTCAACCGCAAGTTATTTAGTAGTCTTGGCTATCAAGGGGCTGCAATTACTTCAAAGCTAAAGTAGTTGAAGTTATCGAGGTATTTGGCGGTTATGATAATTGTCGTCGTATCCGCAACTGCTAGCGTCATGACCCCGGTATCAGGGTCAATAGGAAGAAGCGTATTCGATGATTCGTAACGTAAAGCAGTTTCATTGGAATTATTAATATTGCTATTGACATCAATTGTACTGCCGACGGTATCCGTCATAGCGGCGCTTGCAGCATTTACAAATGACAGCCTTTCATAGACCATAGGTGTAGAAACATTCATTGTTCTGGTCTCTCCAGGGTCCAAACTAATAGAGGATGACTGGGCCCAAGTATCATCATCCTGGCTTTGCTCCACGATAGCAAGACCTGCTGTGGGGGCCGATGACTCATAGGTGATTGTATAAGCTGTTTCTAAGGCATGCCCTTCTAAAACAAAGCTTGTGGATAAATAGGAGAAGTCACCGATGACAGGACTGGTGTAAATGACGGTATGGGTCAGGGAATACTCGATAATCAGCATAGGCCACATGGCACTTTCGGCATATTCTCTTGTCCTGAAAGCCAAAAGGGAATTTGTAAGCTCTGTAGTTTGAAGCATAATGCCATAATTGGCGGCGGGTGTAATATACCAGTCTTTCACCAGATCGGTCATGGTGATATCGATATAGCCATTAGGGTTGTTATCATCAACCAGCGTATAATCAGGAGTTAAAATGGATCCGGGAGCATTATCCCAGGTTACAGCAGTTTCTTCAAAGGCATTGGTTAAACGATAAATATCCAGCTGCTGCGGCGCGCCTGCTTGATAACGGGTAGTCAGATAAAGCCGGAGTACCGCTTTCTGGATGGTAATATTGGGTTCAAGCATGGCGAGGTCAAACTTTAGCAAGTTTCTGTAGATTGAACCGGAATACGGATCCAGGCCTGTATACATTGTACCTGTCTTTCCATTATTTGCCGTTGGAGTAAGACTGGTTATATAGGCATCGGCTGCCGCGTAAAATGTGTGAATCAATTCTATCACCTTTCCTTTTTGAACGAGGTTTTTCTACGTTATATAGTATTCTGCTTGTCCGCGGATTGCGCATCGAGATTCACCAGACTTGCTCGATTCACATAGTATGAATTGTGAATTTGATATAGTTCAAGGAGAAAGAAATGGTCACAATTAGCCTGTGCATGATTGTAAAAAATGAGGAAAAGACGCTCGGAAGATGCCTTGAAAGTGTCAGAGATATACCCGATGAAATGATTATTGTGGATACTGGTTCGACGGACCAAACCAAAATGATTGCTGCCCGTTATCAAGCCAAGGTCTATGATTTTGCGTGGATAGATGATTTTGCAGCAGCCAGGAATTTTTCTTTTGCCCAAGCTACCCAGGACTATATTCTCTGGCTGGATGCGGATGATGTGCTGCTGGAGGATGACGGAAATAAGCTCCGGCAGCTGAAAGAGACCCTGAATCCGCAAGTGGATATTGTGATGATGAGATACAACCTTGGCGTTGATGATAAAGGGAATGCTGTCTGTACTTTTTTTCGGGAAAGACTCCTGAAAAGGTCGATGAATTATACTTGGCAAGACCCGATTCACGAATATATAAAAATTGAAGGAAACATTATCAACTCGGACATTTGTGTGACCCATAAAAAAGTTGAACGGAAGACCGCAAGAAATCTGGAGATCTTTGAAAAGATTATTTCCGAAGGCCGGATCTTAAGCGACAGAAATTGTTTTTATTACGCACGGGAGCTTTATATTAACAGCAGAATTGACGAAGCCATTCAATACTACGACAAATTCCTCGATACCGAGGGAGGGCTTTTATCTAATTATATTGATGCCAGCATCGATATGAGCAACTGCTATTTGAGCAAAAATGACCGGATAAATGCGCTTAAAGCGTTGCTGCGAAGTATGGAGCACGATCTTCCCAGGGCGGAAGTCTGCTGCCAGATCGGTCATTTGTATAAAACTGCGGAGGATTATCCCAAAGCAATATTCTGGTATGAGCTGGCAGCCACGATAAAAAAGCCGGAAGAAAGCTGGGGGTCTGTCGTCCATGATTGTTACGGTTATATTCCGTGTATGGAGCTTTGCGCCTGTTACTTCAAATCCGGTAACTTGGCGGAGGCCATCCGCTATAACAAGAAGGCCGGTGAGTATAAGCCGGATGACAAGCTGGTTCTGCATAATCAAAAATATTTTGAAACTTTACTGGGTAGCGTCGTCAGTAAAAATTAAAGATGATGATATACAAAGATGATGATATACAAAATAAACCAACGCACTTTAGGCATCGGCAATCTATAATCAGGAGTCAAAATAATGGAGAAGAAAAAGATTCTGCTGGGAAGCCCTGTCTGCCAAAAATCCAATATCTTACGAGAATTCCTTGATTCGCTGACCAGACTGGAACAGGAAGATGTATGCATCGAGTATATTTTTGTTGATGATAATCATGAGGAAGAGTCCAGCCGGCAGCTGCTGCTTTTCGCCCAAAACAAACCGGTCAGACTGTATCAATCCGTGGACAAAGAAAAGAATCCTGAAACCTACGTATGTGATGACGCAACCCATTACTGGAAAGAGCACCTGATATGGAAGGTTGCTAAGTTTAAAGATTTTATGATTCAAAAAGCGATTGAAGGTTCTTACGATTATTTGTTTTTAGTTGATTCGGATTTGCTTCTTTATCCTCGAACCATCACCCACCTGATTGGAACCGGCAAAAATATTATTTCTGAAATCTTCTGGACGACGTGGTATCCGGAAACTCCGGAGCTGCCCAATGTGTGGCTGTATGACAGCTATGATATGGTTCGCAGGCCCAGGGGGGAGAGCCTGACCCCGGAGGAACAAATGAAGAGGCAGCAGGCTTTTCTCAATCAATTGAAAGTCCCCGGCGTTTACGAAGTAGGAGGTCTCGGAGCATGCACACTGATGAGCAGAAAAGCCCTGCTTCAAGGAATCTGTTTCAGGGAAATAGAAAATTTGACTTTATGGGGAGAAGACCGCCATTTCTGCATTCGGGTCAAGGCGCTAGGGTTAGACTTGTTTGTGGATACGCATTATCCTGCTTATCATATTTACCGGGAATCAGCATTGGAAGGTGTAAGTGATTTTAAGAAAAAGTGCGACGTCGATAAAGGTAGACTAGAAATAAAAGAGAGAACAAATAAAAAATATTTAAGTGTTCATAGACCGAAATTAACGCTGTCAATGATTATGAAAAATGAAGCAAATCGCTATCTGGAAAAAGTGCTGGAAGAACACAGGCACTATATAGATGAAGCTGTCATTATTGATGACGGCAGTACGGACAACAGTGTCGATCTTTGCCGAAAGATACTTCGGGGGATTCCGTATCAGATCATTCAGAACCCGGTATCAAGATTTCAAAATGAAGTGGAACTTAGAAAACAGCAGTGGGAAGAAACGGTCCGGACAAATCCGGAATGGATCCTAAACCTGGATGCAGACGAAATGTTCGAACGTAAATTTAAGGAGAAAGTCCAGGATTTAATCTGTAATCCTGATGTGGACCTTTATTTTTTCCGTTTATATGATTTCTGGGATGACAATCATTACAGGGAAGATAAGTACTGGCAAGCCCATTCCATTTATCGGCCTTTCTTGATCAGGTACAGGCCGGATTTTCAAGCCGAGTGGAATGAAATCCCCCTGCACTGCGGGAGGTTTCCCAAAAATATTACAATGCTTTCCTATGCTTTAGGCGATCTGAGGATCAAACATCTGGGCTGGGCGGACCCGAAAGACCGTTTGGCGAAGTACCTGCGGTATTTGCAGCTTGATCCTGAATCGCGTTATGGCTGGAAAGAACAGTATGAGTCTATCCTTGACCCGAACCCCAGACTGGTCGAATGGGAAGACAGTCCATTGCGCTAGTTATATCAAATACACTTGTTGGGAGAACCGAATATCGTGATGGAAGGTATCAAAATAGAAAAATGCCCTATATGTGAAGGATGTAAATTGGAAGTTTTTTTTGAATACAGCGGATTCAGACTGATTCATTGCCTGAAATGCGACTTAATTATGAACGAGCACGTTGCTTTGATCATACAGGGCAGCAGCCCAGACGGTCTGATTGACGCAACGTATGACGACAGCTGGATCATGATGCGCCAGCGGTACATCCAGGATACTTTTCTGCAGCATGCAAGTTTTAATATTTTGCTGCTGGAAGTGTTTTGCCCCCATAAAGGTGACCTTCTGGAAATCGGTTCCGGTACAGGCGAATTTATTTTCATGGCTAAAAATGCGGGATGGAAGGCCACGGGTGTAGAACCGTCTGAAAAGGCATGTATATTTGCTGATGAACGATTCGGAATTCAAATGATTAATCATGTATGGCAGACTGGCGTATTGGAACAAAATAAAAAATTTGAGGCAATTGTGTTCTGGCATGTTCTGGAGCATATGGCTGATCCGGTGGGATTCCTCAAAGAAATATCCGGTTTGTTAAAACCGGATGGGAAAATATTTTTCAGCATTCCAAACAGGGATTCATTCACCAACGCGGTTTACGGACCTTATTCCCCGCTTTTTATGGAAAGGGATCACCTGTTTCATTATAATGCTACGAATCTGACCCTGCTTCTGGAAGAGGCAGGACTCAAGCCAGTTTCACTTTTTTCGAGGGAAACGTATCAAAAAATGGAATCGGACCTGAACGCTTTATCAAAAATATCGAACAGGCCTGATAGCGGATCCCTCGATCAGATGATGGGAATGATAGCACGGCTGCAGTCTCAGCACCAGGGGCATGAACTGTTCTGTATTGCAGTTTCATTATTTTTATAGGTCGTGCTCTGAAAAACTATGTAAAAAAGGTAGATAAAACAGCAGGCAAAGGTGTATACTTAAAATAAGTTGGAAGAAATTCCAAATTTTTGTTGTGTATAGACAGAAATATTAGACGGAAAGAGGAGACAAACAAATAATCATGATTCAATTTAAAAAAGCATTATCCGTTGTTATCGCCATGATGTTATTCGTCGCAACGCTTTCAAGTGAAGCAGCAGCCTTGCCGGCTGCGCTTTACCAATCAAGCACCCTGCAAACGATTACTGCTGGGGCAACTTTGGAGAATATATCGAGATTCACTTTGAACGGCTGGTTAAACATTAATGTTTTACGAATCGATACGACGAATCCTAATATAAGAATTGATACATTGACAAACGATCAGATCACAGAAAAACTCGTCACTGTTCCCGCTCTAGCTCAACAAGATAACGCTGTGGCAGCGGTGAATGCCAGTTTTTTCAATGCAATAAATGCGGGAACCGGCTATGCCGACGGACCAATCGTTCAAGATGGCAGCTTGTTGTCGACAGCCGGCTGGTATAATCAAAATAAAAATGAAATGGCTTCTTTAAGCTTAAGCAATTACGGCGAATTGAGTATTGACTATTGGAAAAATGAGCTTCAATTGATTGGCCCTGATTTTGCGCCGTTTGTTGTTTCTCAGTACAACCAGCCCAGCCGTCGGAATTATACCGATATTACCGTTCTTGATAAGAAATGGGGGGCTTCCACACTAGGGGCTTCGGCTGCCTATCCTGACCTGGTTGAAGTTCTTGTATCTGACGGCCGGGTTGTGGAGGTGCGTCAGGCTCAGTCAGCCGCAGCGATTCCTACTAATGGCTTTGTAATCATCTCCAGGGGAGAACAAGCAGCAGAACTGGTGCAAAGTCTGCAAATTGGCGGACAAGCTTCCCTAAGCCTAAACTCGACCCCGGACTGGTCCGGCCTTCAAATGTCAGTCACCGGAGCTTCTATTCTGGTTAGAGACGGTCAGATACCCGATAAATTCTCATATAATGTTAGCAGCTTTAATCAGAGTAATCCCCGCACGCTCGCAGGAAGTACGCAGGACGGCAAACAACTGATTCTGGTTACTGTGGACGGAAGACAGGACAACAGTATCGGTCTTACCCAAAAAGAGTCAGCAGAACTGATGCTGCAGCTGGGCGCTTACAATGCCATGATACTTGACGGAGGCGGGTCAACGACTATGGTAGCCCGAACCCCTGGGACAAAGCAGCTCCAGGTTGCCAATGTCCCTTCAGAGGGAACATTAAGGCCGGTTGCGAACGCCATCGGGATTTTTTCTTTGGCTCCTGCCGGAACACTTTCAAGATTAATCATTGAAACCGAAAGTCCAAATGTTTTTGTCAATACTTCGAGAAGTTTTACACTTAAAGGAGTAGACCAATACGCGAACCCGGTGGACATTGACCCTGAGGATGTGAAGTGGGGAGTCAGCGGTATCAAAGGCACGTTTACAGGAAGTACGCTTCGTCCGACTTCCGTGGGGGATGGAAAAGTCACCGCAAAGGTAGGGGATTTGACGGCTGAGTTGGATATTTGCTCTTTAAGCGCCCCTGCAAGACTTATTCTGAGTACCAATGAAAGCAAGTTGCCGTCAGGGCAAAGCCAGACGATACAGGTTACAGGCTGCAGTCTGGAGGGATTTACAGCTCGGATTCAGCCGGAAGATATTCAGTGGAAGGTATACGGCAGCATCGGCATCGGAGATTGTCTTAATGGTGTCTTCCAGGCTCAGAACGCAGGTATAGGCTATATCGAGGCTTCCGTCGGCAATGCTCATGCCTACTGTGCGGTTGCCGTATCTTCGGAAAATGCGGAAAATAAATATGCTTTTGAAGACAGCTTTGGGACATTCTCAGCAAGCTCGGAAAATGTCAGGGGTTCTTACCGGATCAGCAGCGGGCAGGTTTATGCAGGTCAAACATCCGGAGAACTGATGTATGATTTTCTTTATACGGAGGACCCTGGTGAGGCATCCATCCTTTTTGGAAACAAAGGGGTTCCGCTTAACGCCAATACGTCAGGCCTTGCTGTTTGGGTTTATAATTCTCTGGAGAATACCAATAAACTCATGGGAGAAATTATTGATGCCAACGGTAAAAAGCATCAGGTCCAATTTTCAGCGGATATGAGCTGGAATGGATGGAGACAGGTCAGCACGTCTCTTGGAAGTATCAATTCCCCGCGCTATTTGACAAGACTCTACGTCCGGAACACGGATCCTTCCAATAGCGGCGGAGTGATTTATTGGGATGAGCTTACGGCAAGCGTGAGCAATCATCCTGCCATTGATACTGCCAAGATACCCCAAAATACTGTACTTACGGATAAGGCCAACCGGGCGGCAACGTTCTCTGCGGGATCAAGCAATTTCAGGTTTGCGGTGTTTGGAAGCAGTGTGCAGCCCAGCAGCAAATCCAAACAACAAAGCTTGATGCAACTGAATACGTTTATCAATAAAAATATGGATCTTGCCATTTACACCGGAGCAAACGCTGCCAAATTAGCCGGAGGAGTGACCAAACCTGCTATGAAAACTGGCAGCGGGTATAAAACCTTTCATTACAAGAACAGTACTTTCATTCAGCTTGATTGCTGCAAAGGCGGGCTCCGGAGAACTGACCCGGCGCAATGGACCTCGCTGTTCAAAGAATTAAACAGCAGCAAAGGCGATCAAATCTTTGTATCCATGGACTGTGCCCCTGGTTCATTTGTTAATGCCAAAGAAGCTGCTTTACTTAAGGATACTTTAGCGGATTACCACAAGGAGACCGGCAAAAATGTCTATGTCTTTTATCCGGGCTCCACGGATCAAGTTCAGCTGGACAGGGGAGTACGATACATTTCCTGTGCGGGCTTCAACACTTCCGCAGCAGGCAAACAGGCCAATAAGCTGATTGTTACCGTTCTAGGTGATCAAGTTACCTACGAATTTAAAGCGCTATAAAAACGTGAAAAAGCGCTATAGAAAGAAAAAGACTTTAGCTGAATGGAAAAAAACCAATCAGCTAAAGTCAACTTGTATTTCGGCTTTCCCGAGGTAAAGTTCCGGATCTTTTTTAACGGGATTTAGAAATCAATTTACTGGGGTTCGTACTATCTTTGTTTCTTATTTTTGATCTGGCGCATGGCCTGCTTCATTTCGCCTTTGCTGCCGAACATGTTTTTGATTTTTTCCTGCTCAAGCTGCCGCGAATTTAAACCTTCGTAAGCAAGCTCTTTTTGCAGTTTCTGATAGCTGTTTACCCGGTCTTGCAGCAGTTCACCATTTTCAATCGCTTTGCGTACCGCACATCCTGGTTCCGTGGTGTGGGAGCAATCTTTGAATCTGCACTTGTGGGCAAATTCCGCAATATCATCAAAGGTTTGGGCCAGATCACCGGATTCAATCTGCAGCTCCCGCATCCCTGGCGTATCAATGACAAGGCCTCCGTTAGGAAGCTGCAACAGCTGGCGGCTGGTCGTTGTATGCCGACCTCTGTCGTCATCACGGATCTCCCGGGTAGCTAACACTTCCTGGCCCAGCAGGCGGTTAATCAGGGTCGATTTTCCGACGCCGGAAGAACCGATAAGGGCAACTGTTTTACCATTGGCAATATAGGTTAAAATATCCCGGTAACCGTTTTCTGTCATACTTGAACAGACAATGACGTCTGTGCCGGCACAGACATCCGAAATCTTTTGAAGCTTTCTGTCTAAATCCGTGCAGAGGTCAGCCTTGGTCAGAACAATGACCGGAGTTGCCATGCTGTTGAAAGCAATGGTAAGGTAGCGTTCCAGCCTGCGCACGTTAAAATCGTAGTTTAGGGACATGCAGATAAATACGACATCAATATTGGCCGCGACAATCTGGACAGCATGGGTTGTTCCTGCAGCTTTCCGCTCAAAGACACTTTGGCGGCGAAGCACCTGGTGAATGATCGCGTTGCCGGAATGCTCGTTTAAGCGGTCAATCATGACCCAATCCCCGACGGTCGGAAAATCTGCGTTGTTTCTGGCGTTAAAAATAAACTTGCCGGATACCTCAGCCTGAAGCTCGCCATTTTCAGCGATCACATGATAAAAATCCCGATACTGTTCAATGACCCTTGCTAAATATAAACCCTGATATAAAGTTGCTTCTTGTGCAAAACGATCGTTCAGCCCGTAGGCAGCTAAAAAGTTGTTATTCATTTCATCCTCCAAAATTATTCATCTCAAGTCATGTTAGAAAATCTTTTGGAGGGTACAAGTTTAGTAAACCTGTTTGCCCTCCCGACAGAGGACAAGGGGCTCGTAAGTGAGATAGAACTTCATCATAAAAAATACTCCTTTGGTTTAAAGTAAATGTTGAAATACAGTATAATTATACCATAATGCCAATCACCAGAGGAAAATGTGTATCAAGGATAATCGTATTCGTGTTATCCTTGATGTCAAAAGATCAGGTTTATTCTGAGAAACGTTTAGAAAAAAGTATCAATAGATGGGAGAAATTACTGCTATGCCTGACCTAAAAAATACGCCAAGCATAACGGAATTGCCAAACGGATCGAATTGGAAGACAGACACTGTTCTGTTTATAGCAAGCCAGACGCTCTCACTCTTTGGGACATCGCTGGTTCAGTACGCGATGATGTGGTACATCACCTTAAGCACGCAGTCCGGTGTGATGATGACGGTTTATATCATCTGCGGATTTTTGCCGACATTTTTGCTTTCTCCGTTTGCCGGAGTCTGGGCTGACCGTTATAACCGTAAAAACCTGATCATGCTGTCGGACACGCTCATTGCGGCAGTTACCCTTATTCTGGCCATTCTTTTTTTGCTGGGCTACAAAACCGTCTGGCTTCTGTTTGTGATGGCTGCCCTGCGTGCGTTTGGAACAGCTGTTCAGACGCCAGCTGTAGGTGCATTTTTACCTCAGCTTGTTCCGCAGGATAAGCTGACCAAGGTCAACGGCATCAACGGCAGTATTCAGTCGCTGGTCATGCTGGTATCACCGATGATCAGCGGAGCATTGTTAGCCATAGCTGCAATTGAAACAATCTTTTTTATTGATGTGGTCACAGCTGCCATTGCTGTGATGGTATTGTTTGTATTCCTGAGGGTAGCTGCCCATGCCAAAGCCTTGCAGAAGCAAACCGTCAGTTACTTCGGTGATCTGAGAGAAGGGATCCGGTATGTTCTTAACCATCCATTTTTGAAAATTTTCTTTCTATTTACAGCTGTTTTCTTTTTCCTGGCAGCGCCTTCTGCATTTTTAACCCCGCTTCAGGTTACACGCAGTTTCGGTAATGATGTCTGGCGGCTGACTGCAATTGAAGTTGCGTTTTCGCTTGGCATGGTTATCGGCGGACTCGGGATGGCATCCTGGGGAGGCCTCAAAAACCGGGTCAACACGATGACCGTGGCAGCGTTAATGATTGGGGTATGTACCCTCGCGCTTGGGGTTGTTCCGGTTTTTTGGATTTACCTTCTTTTTATGTTCCTGATCGGGGTCGCCATGCCCATCTTCAATGTCCCGGCAATGGTTCTGCTGCAAGAAAAAGTGGAAGGGGATTTTCTAGGCAGGGTATTCGGTGTTCTGACTATGATATCAAGTTCCATGATGCCGCTTGGGATGCTGGTGTTCGGTCCTTTAGCTGATGTAATTAAAATAGAGTGGATGCTGATCGTAACTGGTGTGTTGCTGTTTATTCAGGGGTTTTTCCTGCTTGGAAATAAAACCCGGATTGAGCCGGAAAGACAAGAGTAATAGAAGATGGCAGAAATGAATTCTGTATTATTCTTTGTGTTTGCTTGTATATCAATTCGATATTTTATAGTATAATAGCAGTCGAAATTATGTCATTGACAAAAGCTTTCGATTTTAGACATTTTTAGATATATTAAGGAGGACAAAATGCAGAAAATCCAAATGAACGTCCCACTGGTAGAGATGGATGGCGATGAGATGACCAGAATCATCTGGAAATCTATTAAAGAAATCTTGCTTCTGCCCTATATCGATTTAAAAACTGAGTATTACGATCTTGGCCTGGAATACCGGGATCAGACGAATGACCAGGTTACGATCGATGCCGCTATGGCCAACAAGAAATATGGCGTTGCCGTAAAGTGCGCTACCATTACGCCGAATGCCCAAAGGGTTGAAGAGTACAATCTGAAAGAAATGTGGAAGAGTCCGAATGGCACCATCCGAGCGATTCTGGATGGAACGGTTTTACGGGCGCCGATTGTTGTGAAAGGCATCACTCCAATGGTCTCTGCCTGGAAGAAACCGATCACGATTGCCCGTCATGCTTATGGTGATGTTTACCGCAATGTCGAATACAAAGTTCCGGGAGCTGGAAAGGCGGAACTCGTTTTCACCAGTGAAACCGGTGAAGTGAACCGCCAGACGATTTTTGACTTTGCTGGCAAAGGCGTCATTATGGGAATGCATAATGTCGACAAATCCATTGAGAGTTTTGCGCGTTCCTGCTTTAACTATGCGCTCGATGTCAAGCAGGATCTATGGTTTGCGACCAAAGACACGATTTCCAAACTGTACGATCATACCTTCAAGGATATTTTCCAGGAAATCTTTGATGCGGAATACAAGCAGAAATTTGCCGATGCGGATATTGAGTACTTCTACACGCTGATTGACGATGCAGTGGCCCGTGTTATCCGTTCCGAGGGCGGATATATCTGGGCATGTAAAAACTATGACGGGGACGTGATGTCCGATATGATCGCGACAGCTTTCGGAAGTCTGGCCATGATGACATCGGTTCTGGTATCTCCCGATGGCTGCTATGAATATGAGGCAGCACACGGGACAGTAACCCGTCACTATTACAAGCATCTTAAAGGCGAAGAAACCTCGACGAATGCGATGGCTACCCTGTTTGCCTGGACCGGAGCATTAAGAAAACGCGGCGAAATCGACGGACTGAAAGATCTGATCGAGTTTGCAGATCAGTTGGAAGCCGCTTCCCTGCAGACAATCGAAGCAGGAATTATGACCAAAGACCTGGCCCTGATTTCCGATCTTCCTGAAAAGACGGTTGTCAGCACGGACGGATTCCTACTTGAAACCAAAAAGACCCTGGACAGAATCCGTGGGTAAATCGTGCACATAATGTTGAGCGATTAACTGAATGAAATGACTGGATGATTAAACAGCCTTGGTCCGAGCTTCCATCGGATTAGGGCTGTTTATTATATCAAAAAATTTTTTAATTTATGGGGTAAACATGGTTTTTTATAAAAAAACTGCGGATTACGTGAAAAATTTTCCTCCTTTTGATAAAATAGTATATATATCGCCGAAAATGTAGGATAATACTATAGGAAATTAATTTTGTACAAGCGGAGACGGAAAAAATTGAAGTATCTAAAAAAAGAAATGAAATTGGAAAATCCTTTGGCTTTTTGGACTCATTTTGACAAACAGGATCGTCTTTTCTTTTACAATCCCTTGACCGGTGAACTGATCATCGGGGCAATACGCTGGAGAACCTTTGCTGAAGGAGAAAGTTATCAGAATTACGACCTAGTGTTTTCTGCCAGAACCTTTTTTCAGTCGGTCCGTGATCCCAAATGGGCCGGACTTGGCAATGAAACCATTGCTTTCAAGTACTATTATGTTGAAAAGGACGGCAAGCAGCTTTTATACTATCCCGAGCAGGCGCCGAAGGAAGAAATTTGTGGGTTAGAGGACAGGGAGACAAAGTCTGTCCGCCATACCTATACGATCGCTGATGATGATTACCCGCAGTGGCAGGAATTATTCACCAATGTCAAACAGGAAATATCCTTAAAAAACGTAGATAAAGTGGTTATTTCCAGAGAAGTGAAAATCAGTTGTGCCACGACGGTTCATGTTGAGAGCGTACTCAAGAGCCTCCGGGAAAAAAACCCGGACAGCTTTGTTTTTGCGTATGCGAAGGAAGGACGGACTTTTCTGGGTGCTACGCCGGAAATCCTGGTCCAGAAAGCGGACGATGAAATTATCAGTTATGCCCTGGCGGGCACAATTCCCCGTAACGCCATTGATGAGGGGACTCAAATGGAGATCCTGCTAAACGACCCTAAAAACCTGCATGAGCATCGAATTGTGCGGGATACCATAGCCGATGTGATGAAAAAATACTGCGCTGAGGTATGGATCGACGAGACAAGGATTCTGACCCTGAAAAACCTTTATCATCTAAAAACCCGTCTTGGGGCAAAAGACCGCAGTCTTTTAACCGACTGGGTCACCCGTCTGCATCCGACGCCAGCCCTTGGCGGCAATCCGGTCGGACCTGCCCTTGACATTATTGCCAGAGAGGAAAAACACGAGCGGGGGATGTATGCGGCCCCCCTGGGAATCATGGATCAGAACGGTAATGGCATTTTTGTGGCCGGTATCCGGTCGGCCCTTATTCAGGACAATATGGTCTATGCGTATACGGGATGCGGGATCGTGGAAGGATCCGATTGTCTGGAGGAATACATCGAGACGAACGATAAATTAAGGACGATTCTGGAGGGCCTGGTACCCTGACCCCCATGTCCTTAAATCCAATCCTGGAATCTTATGATTCCAACTTTGGAAATCTTTAAGCTTGGGATCTGAAATATGTTGGACATGAAGGTGAGGATAGTACGACGATGACCGATTCTTTTGCAGCAACGAATTACATAGCGGCCCTGGTGGATGAATTGTACCAACTGGGCGTAAGGGAAGTTGTGATCAGCCCGGGATCGCGTTCTACCCCGCTGGCAATTTTATTCAGTGAACATCAATTTGAGATCTATGTCAGTATTGACGAACGTTGCGCAGCCTTCTTTGCACTCGGGGCAGCCAAAGAGATGCAGAGACCCGTCGTGCTGGTTTGTACATCAGGATCTGCTGCAGCGCACTATTTGCCAGCTCTGGTAGAAGCCAAATATTCCAGGGTTCCGCTGATTGTCCTGACGGCCGACCGGCCGCCCGAACTGCGTCAGGTCGGAGCGCCTCAAACCATTGATCAGACCAGGATTTACGGAGAGTATGCAAGTTTTTTTGAGGAACTGGCATTACCCGAAGAAGATGAGCGGATGTACCGCTATGCCAGGACAGTTATGCAAAAAGCTTACGGCAGCGCCATAACGGGAAGCTTTGGCGTGTCCCACGTGAATATCCCGCTGCGTGAACCATTGGTGCCGGATTTAAGCAAACTTGATTTTACAGCAGGCCGCCACAGAGATGCTTTTAGACTTCACCGAGAACCTTTCAGCCTCAACGACCCGTCTTCGTATCCGCATCCTGCCGAGCCTTTGGAAGTTCATCCGAAATTTGATGCAGCATTCAGCAATAAAAACGGAATCATTGTTTGCGGCGGTGACGCGTATGCCGACTATCATACAGAGGTACTGGCCCTAGCGGCACGTTTGAAAGCGCCTGTACTTGCCGATCCGCTGTCCAATTTCCGCGGCTTCTCAAGTGGAGTCATTCTGGACAGCTACCAGGCATTTCTAAAAGATGATGCTGTCAAAGACGAATTAAAACCGGAATATGTCATCCAGTTTGGACAGACACCTGTGTCGAAAAGCCTTCAGCAGTATTTGGCCCGGCATCAGGACGCATTATTTGTCCAGGCCGATGCAGTATTTGACTATCGTAACCCGGCACTTTCCACGAATCATTATGTACTGGCTTCACCTAAACTTTTTGCAGCGTCGGTCAAAACCGAAAACAGCAGCCGGGAATATTTGGATAGGTGGCTCATTTACCAACAAAGAATGCGGGTGCAGCTAAGACAAGCCAGACAGGAAAAAGGACTGTTTGAAGGGGCCTTGATTCAAAGGCTTCAAGATCTTCTGCCTCAAGAATCCAGGATTCTTGCAGCCAACAGTATGGCCGTCCGCGATGTTGATGATTTTCTGGAGGCCCGCGCGCAAAATCTGAAGGTACTTGGAAACAGAGGCGCTAATGGAATCGACGGCATGGTTTCTACAGCCCTTGGTATAGCGGCTGCCGGTAAACCGACGGTGCTGCTGACCGGAGACATTGCGCTTTTCCATGATTTAAACGGGCTTCAGATCGCCAAGAATCACCCGTTGGATCTGACCATCCTATTGTTCAATAACAATGGCGGGGGGATCTTCAGGTACTTGCCCCAGAGCCGGGGAAAATATTTTGAAACGCTGTTCTTAACCCCCCCGGGCTTGGATTTTTCTGCATTAACTTCTTTGTATGGCATCGCCTACTTTGAACCGAAAAATTATGAAGAATTTGAGCTCAGTTTCCAAACAGCTCAGAACACACAAGGCATCAAGCTTATTGAAGTAAAAATAGATCTGGAGTTAAGCAAGGAACTGCATGACAAATATACCCGGCTGCCGTCAGAAAATGACTAAGATGGATGATAGGAAATGATGATCACCGCAAATGGTCTAAACATTCACTTTGAAGTACGGGGAACCGGGAAGCCGGTTGTCTGTTTGCACGGATTTTCAGAGAACCTCGGTACCTGGGACGAAATTGATCTTTCCGGCTTCCGGTTGATCCTGGTGGATCTGACCGGGCACGGCAGTACTGAAAAACCGTCTGCCCTTCAGCCGTACGGACTTCCCACGCTGCTGGAAACGCTGCATGATCTGATACAGCAGTTAGAGCTGGTGCAGTACAGCGTGATAGGGTATTCCATGGGCGGCCGGATTGCGCTGGCCTATGCTTTACAATATCCCCGGGAAATTGCTAAACTTATCATGGAAAGCGCTTCCTATGGGGAATACGGTGAGCTAAGCAGGGAGAAACGGCGCAGAGATGATGCCGTACTGGCCGAAGATATTCGGCAGAACGGGATTGAATGGTTTGAAAGCTATTGGTCAGGTTTGGAACTTTTCAAAACACAAGCCCGTCTTCCCGAGAAAGTCCGAGCGAAAATCAGGCAGCGCCGCCTGCAAAATGAACCATATGCGCTTGCCAATACACTACTGGCGAGCGGTCAGGGAACGTTTCCTTGCTTGAAAGATCGGGTGGCCGAATTGACGATGCCCGTCCTCTTTGTCAGCGGTGAACTTGATCCAAAATACCAGAAAATCAGCCGAGAGTTCAGTCATTTAAATGCCAGGATCATCCGGCAGACCATTTCCGGAGTAGGGCATAATACGCATCTGGAAGACCCGCAGACTTTTCGGGCGGTCGTTAGCGAGTTCCTAAGCGTTGATGCTTTAGATGAAAATACGGAAAGACGTAATAAGAATTCGGGAAAAAGAATATGAGCCCGGAGAAAAAGAATACGTATTATAGGGAGGTTATTCAATGAGCACATTTCCGTGGGAAAAACTCAGCCGCAGCTATGAGGATATTATTTATGAGGAATACAGCGGAATCGCCAAGATTACCATCAACCGCCCGGAAGTCCGCAATGCTTTCCGCCCCAAAACGATTATGGAACTGATTGATGCTTTTTCGATTGCCCGGGAGGATGAAAATATAGGAGTGATTATTTTGACCGGTGCTAATCACGGTCAGGGCCAGGAAAAAGAAGCATTCTGCTCCGGCGGTGACCAAAAGGTGCGTGGCCATGGCGGTTATGTCGGTGACGATCAGATCCCGCGTCTAAATGTGCTGGATCTGCAGCGTTTAATCCGCATCATTCCTAAACCGGTGATCGCGATGGTCAACGGGTTTGCGATTGGCGGCGGCCATGTTCTGCATATTGTCTGCGATTTGACGATCGCATCAGAGAACGCCAAATTCGGCCAGACCGGACCAAAGGTCGGCTCTTTTGACGCCGGCTACGGTGCAGGCTATCTGGCTCGCATCATCGGCCAGAAGAAAGCCCGTGAGATCTGGTATCTCTGCCGTCAATATACGGCTAAGGAAGCCCTGGAGATGGGACTCGTTAATACAGTCGTCCCGTTTGAGCAGCTTGAAAAGGAGACCGTGAAATGGGCGCAGGAAATCCTGCAGCATTCGCCGACTGCCCTTCGCTTCCTGAAAGCAGCTTTCAATGCAGATACAGACGGTCTCGCCGGACTGCAGCAGCTGGCTGGGGATGCAACACTGTTGTTCTATACCACAGACGAAGCTAAAGAGGGCAGAGACGCTTTTAAAGAAAAACGCGAGCCCGATTTCAAAAAGTTCCCGAAATTCCCCTGATCCGGCAGGATATTACGAAGACCTACCCCAAATAATGTAATACACGATCTGTATGGATGGAATTAAGGATTTAATAGAGAGTATGAATTAAGATGAACTGGTTAAAAAGACAAGCCCTTGAAAAACCGGATAAGAAATTTATCAACGACCTGACGTTTCGGGACGTGTCCGAACGCGTAAGCTTACTTTCGGTAAGGCTTTTGCCGCATGTCAAAAAACAAAAAAGGGTAGCGCTCCTTTCGAATAATTCTGAACAAACGGTCTTGTTTTTTCTGGCCTTACAGTTGCTTCAAAAAGAAGTATTGATGCTGAATACACGTTTAACTGCGGAAGAAATCGGCAAACAAGTAAAAACCCTGGATATTCAGCTGGTTTTGGCCCAGAATGGTCTGGCCGCCGTGAATTTCAGCCAGTCATTTCCGGCCGAAGTGAAGTCATTTTCGGATGTAGTTGGGGATGATGTTACGGATGATGTAAAGGCTGATGCTGCAGAACAAGATGATTCGGAAGCATGCAGAGAATTTGATCCGGCGGCGGATTTTAACCCGGAACAAATTGCAGTCATTATGAATACGAGCGCCACGACTGGGGAATTCAAATCTGTTCCGCTGCGCTGGAAACAGTTTGCTGCCCATGTTAAGGCTTCTCAAAAAAGCCTCGGAGTTACAGAAGAAGATAACTGGCTGATGATTCTGCCGTTGTATCATATCAGCGCCTTAACGATTCTACTGCGCAGTTTATACAACGGGACTGCGGTAACCTTGCTGGAAAGCTTTCGGGAAGAGGAAACGTTAAGCCTGGTTCAGGAAGGAAAAGTCAATATGCTGTCGGTTGTTCCGACCATGCTGAACAGAATCATTGACCGGATTGACAGGCATTGCTTGAGAGTGGTGCTTATAGGGGGGGAGTTCATACCCCGACCCTTGGTTGAAAAATGTATGGTTAGGCAGATCCCTATCTATAAAACGTACGGTATGACGGAAACCACCAGCCAATCGGCAACCTTTTCCGTTCTCCAATACCCGGATAAGCTTGATTCAGTTGGACTTCCACTGGATTCAGTGGAAATTCTGATCAAAAATCCAGGGTCTGACGGCAGCGGCGAAGTCCTGATTCAGAGTCCCATGGTTATGGACGGATATCTTGGCCGGGAAACGATCTTCGGATTTTTCCCTACGGAAGATATCGGTTATTTGGATCCGGACGGTTTCCTGTATATTCTCGATCGTCGCAAAAATATGATCATTTCAGGCGGGGAAAATATTTATCCGCGGGAAATCGAAAATATACTCTACGCACACCCTGGGATCAAAGAATGCACTGTCATCGGAAGAAAAGATCCTAAGTGGGGACAGGTACCTGTCTTATTTGCAGTATCTTCGTTAAACGAAGAAGAGATCAGGGACTATCTGTCTCCGAGACTTGCCCGCTATAAACTTCCCAGCGAGATCATTTTTTTGGCTGAACTTCCCCGGAATACCACAGGAAAGATCCGTCACAAGGCGCTGGAAGATATGCTGGCTGGAGGAGGAGACCCATGATCATAAAAAAAGCAGAGCTATTCCTTTTAGACATGCCTTTGAAATTTACCTTTAAAACATCTCAGACCAGGCTGAACTGTCGGGAAACGATCATTCTTAAAATCACAGACGAATTTGGGAATACCGGCTATGGGGAAGTTGTCGCTTTCTCTGATCCTTTTTATACTTCGGAAACGCTTGCTGATGCCAAACATCTTCTGCTGGAAACTTATCTTCCGCGGCTGCTGCAGGAAGAGACTGTGCATCCTTTCGACATTCATGCCTGGCTGGACAGAGCTTATCCGATGACAGGCGCAGGGGTTGAAAATGCGTTGCTGGACGTGTACGCAAGGCGTCAGCATATCCCTGTCATGGCGGCTGTGTTTCTGGAGGAGACCAATACGCAGATTGAGGCGGGTATGGTTCTGGGAGATCTGGATAACGCCGGCCTGTTAAAACAGATTGAACAGTACCTGCAGGAAGGTTACGTCCGTTTTAAAATAAAGATCAAACCGCAGGACGGTTTTGCCAAACTCAACATGATCAGAACTGCCTATCCCTATCTCAAGCTGCTCGCGGATGCCAACAGAAGCTTTCGCTCCGAGCACATTCCCGAATTGATGAAAATAGACGGTCTTGGTTTGCTGTGTTTGGAGGAACCTTTGGCTGAAGCGGAACTGACGGACTATCAGAAACTTCAGGCAGAAATGCAGACGCCTGTCTGTCTGGATGAAAGCATTTTAAGTGTAGCTGACCTGGAGAAGGCGATCGAATTAAAAGCCTGTCGCGCCTTGAACATCAAGACCGGCCGGGTTGGCGGCTTGTTTTATGTCAGGCAGATGATTGAGCTTTGCCGGAAACATCATATCTACTATTGGATCGGGAGTATGGTGGAAAGCGGAATTTCGAAAATACTGCACGTTCATTTGGCAAGTCTGAAGGATACCTATATTCCCGGAGATTTGTCGCCATCCCAGCGTTATTTTTCACAGGATATCATCCGGCCTGAGGTCACGGTTCAAAACGGCAGGATTGAAGTACCCCGGGGTCCGGGATTGGGAATTGCTGTCGATGAAAATGTCCTGGCTGATTATACCGTTGAGCATCACATATTCGCTTAGCAGCGTGCGCGGGAAAGGAGGGCCACTTGATGGAAAACCAGAAATACCTGATAGATTACCTGAATATTGAATATATACAGTATAAGGACAATACGTTTGAAGCCAAGATGAATTTAACGACTTTTCATAGCCAGCCTTATGGTATATTGCATGGCGGGGCAACCATTGCTTTGGGGGAATCGGCTGCAGGATATGCCTCCAACCAACTGCTGGATAATAGCCAGGTTGCTGTGGGCCAGAATATTACGGCAAATCATATGAAAACAAAAAACATAGAAGGCTATATCCTCGCGAAAGGCAGACTGCTGCATCAGGGAAAAACATCCCATGTCTGGTTGATTGAAATGCTTGATGAAAAGGATGAGCTGATTTCCGTGGTTACTGTGACAAATGCGGTTATAAATTACAATAGAGTGTAAAAAAGGCTGTTAAAGCCTTTTTTTTTAAAATATTATGGAGGTAGGTCTGTGTGCCATAATACCACACTGGTCCAGCTGTGGACGTCAAAATATTTGTACCACTGTGCCTGTAATGGCGTATTTTTTGACAAAGATGGTGTAATGTGATAATCTTCTTACTACAATCTACTAATTTATTAATTTATTAATTTAGTAATTTAGTAATTTAGTAATTTAGTAATTTAGTGAATAATAAATTAGTTGATATAAAAGAAATGACAAAATAAAATTTTGCTAAATTAGGAGAGGTAACTTATGAAGATTCCAACGACGCTGAAACATAAACCTGTGATTGTATCGGAAGACTATGAAAGGATTGACGGCAGAAATGCCTATGATTCCGACGCCAAAGGATTATCCCTGGGGCTGGCCCAGTGGAATGACAGGGGGAAGCTGGAGATATCTGCGAAGGTCTGGCGGTTCACCGGAGAAAAATGGTCGAGACAGTCCGAGGAGCTTCCGCTTCACCGGGTGATCGATCTTGCGATCCTGATTTGCAGATCGACACTTCATTTTCGTGAGGCCTACCGATATGAAAAAATGTATGATCCTGAGAAACCCGTCATTGACAGGATCGGGCTGCAGGGAGATGCAATGACCGTAGCCGTATGTACTGATAATCCAATGATTGAAGGAGACATCAAACTATTCAGGCAAGTACTCAGCAATGACGATGAATTAATCGGAGAACGTTTGAGTACGCTTTCCAAACTGCTGAAGGAAATGGGGTATTAGACGATGACGGGTACATCCGACCGGAAAAGGGAGCTTCGCAATGAATATAAGGAACGGAAAACTTCCGGTGGAGTTTTTATGATTACCAATAAAGAAAACGGCAGGTATGTTCTGCAGGGCGCTGTTAATGTCAGGCGGTTCCAGAACCGTTTTGATTTTTCTAAAGATACCGGCTCCTGTGTGCTGACAAAACTTCAACAGGAATGGGATGAATATGGGGCCAAGGCTTTTAAGTTTGAAATTCTGGAAGAAATCGAAATGAAAGATACCCAGACCATGAAGGAATTTGAAGAAGACCTTCAGCTTCTTGAAGAGATATGGGCGGAAAAGTTGGATCCGGAACTAAGGATTTTCTAAGGTATCCAATGCGGTTTTCTTAGGTATCCAAGGAATGATGTATATTGGAATCTTTGACCCGTGAGAAGGATGTATCCCTCTCACGGGCATTAGTTTTTTTAATCATAGTTGGGTTGGCTAACATTACAATGGCCTGAGAAGAAACTAAACCATGAAGAAGATGATTCCAGATTGCTGAATAATACGTTTTCGTTAAGCGAAATTTTTTTAAGAAACCAACTTTCTGTCCACCTATAAGCGTGCCTAGAGAAAGCATAGAAATGGCTGCTCCTTTTATCAAGTAATGATCTTTACCCGTTTTCTTAAGCGTATAAACTAAGGGAATTCCCCACAATGAGCCTATACCTAAATGTGCCAATTGACCTAATATGAAATTCTCGCGTCGTTTTGTTCTATATGGAGCTACAAATAATCCACCTGCTATATGACCATATAGTGTTTCAGTTTTCCCTGCCTTAAAAATTAATAAATTAGATACATCCATAGCAATCGTCCCAATTAAACCTCCTAGAAGGCCAATGATGATTGTATCTTCGCTCCTGCCAATTTTCAGCATTAAAGTACTCCTTTTTTATATAGAGTGCACTTATTTTTGAAATTTTAGAATGGTATTTTTTACCGTTGAAATTTGGTCAAAAAAATCTGCATTATTATCTAACTGGAGTCTGGAGTTTTTTATTTTAACCACGTCCCAGAAATTTTTTCTGTTTGCAGTGCTGACCTTTGTCTTGATGATCTTAGTTATACTGATGATCAGAAGGGTACGTATTTTACTGAAAAATATACGCATAAAGCCTATGGCACAACGCCATAGGCTTAAGACTTGTTCTATTACGATTCTTTATTTGTATGAGATTCTATTTATCCGTGCTGTCCTTGTTGTTAGTGCTGTCTTGGGCGTCTTGTACTTCTACAGTTTGAGATTCAATTTGCTCGGGCACTGCAGCAGGGGATTCAGCCTGGTCCTCAGATACGGTATCTTCAGCTGCGGTATTAACGGTGTTTGTATTTACCACTGCGGGTTCAGCATGGACCACGGTTTCACTGTTGGAACATGAACAGAAGTATCCGGTGATTTTTTGATTGATGAGAGCTGCAGCGTACAGGACTACGGCAATGCCAAGGATGCTAAGCGGCTGGAAGATTCCAGGGAGCAGTTGACCGGGAATCAATTCCTTGGCGACCATTTCATATGGATAGCCTTGCGTGGTATACTGCGAAATGGTGTTGTTGAAATACAAAATATTATTGACTAAAAGTGCAACAGCGATAAGAGCAATAAAAGCAGATGCGATATACATGAAAATCGAACTTCCGGGGAGTTTTTTTCTTGACTGGGATTTCTTTTGTTGTTTCATAAAAGATATTTCTCCTTTTGCCTACCACGGCGTTAATTGTTTTGCAGACCTTTATTTATTTTAAAAAGGTTCCTACTGGTAATATAGACATTAATTCTTAGAATTATATTAATGTAGAGCTTACATTATTCATTTTTGATTTTATACTGTATAATTGTACGAAGAGCCAAGCATCCTCATTGTTCCAAAACATTGACTATGAGGGGATTTCCAATTGGGGAGATTCAGGCAGCATTTATACGTAAAGGTAAATTTAATTGAAGATAATTGGGGGCATAATGATGATTAGTGTTACGAGGCTGCTATTTGATACGGAATATTTCGGGGATTCCCTGCGTTATAGCAGGCATGCTCATGGGGCTAAAAACGGAGCAACAGGTAGTTCAGGACCGGTGGTTGTTTGGAATTCGACGCGAACCTGCAATTTGCAGTGCGTCCATTGTTATATGGACTCAGATTCGCAGAAATATAACGGAGAACTGACGACGGAAGAAGCGAGGAGTTTCATTGATGATTTAGCGGAGTTTCACGTTCCTGTCCTGCTTTTTTCAGGCGGGGAGCCTTTGATGCGGCCCGACTTTTTTGAACTTGCCGCCTATACTGCTCAGAAAGGAATCAGACCAACTTTATCTACGAACGGTACGTTGATAACACCGGAAGCTGCCCGGCGCATCAAAGAAATCGGTGTAGGTTATGTTGGGGTATCGCTTGACGGTCTGAGAGCGGTGAATGACAAGTTTAGGGGCAGAGAAGGAGCTTTTGCGGCTGCTATGGGAGGAATCCGGAACTGTGTGGAGGCGGGTCAGCGCGTTGGTCTGCGCTTTACGATTAACCGTCATAATTATGAGGAACTGGATCGTATCTTTGATTTTATTGAAGCAGAAAAAATTGACCGTGTTTGTTTTTATCATTTGGTATACTCCGGACGGGGCAAGCAAATGGTCGCTGATGATATTACACCCGAAGAGTCGAGACAGGCGCTCGATACCATTATCCGCAGAACAAGAGACTTTGAAAAACGCGGATTGCACAAGGAAATCCTGACAGTTGATAATCACGCCGACGGTGTTTATCTCTATTTGCGGGCTTTATGTGAAGATCCGGCCAGAGCGGAGAAAATAAAGACACTCATCGGCTGCAATGGCGGAAATCGTTCTGGGATTGCGTTTGGAGAGGTTGATCCTTCAGGGAATGTACATCCGGATCAGTTTACGCAGCATATCTCGTTTGGCAATGTCCGAGAGAGAAAGTTCGGAGATATCTGGACTGACTTGAGCCAACCAGTGCTGGCAGGTTTGAAAGACCGTAAACCACTTCTCAAAGGGCGATGTGCCGAGTGCCGGTATTTAGATTTCTGCAACGGCAATTTCCGCACCAGGGCAGAGGCTGTGACAGGCGATTTTTGGGAATCTGATCCGGCCTGTTACTTAACGGATGAAGAGATCGGGAAAAAAACTGCAATTAATGATTGACGTTAGGAGAGGAAGAAGAATATGATTGTCTCTTGGAATACGACAAATGCCTGCAACATGTATTGTGATCACTGTTACCGCGATGCCGGATGCAGGGCCGAGGAGGAACTCAACACGGCTGAGGCCAGGACACTGCTGGAACAAATCACCAAAGCAGGGTTTAAGATAATGATTTTTAGCGGCGGTGAACCGCTCATGCGCCCAGATATTGTTGAACTAGTCGCCTATGCCAAAGAACTTGGTTTACGGCCTGTCTTCGGAACCAATGGTTCTTTGTTGACGGAAGATCTTGCCGCGAAGCTTAAAAAAGCCGGCGCCATGGGGATGGGAATTTCCCTTGATTCAATGGATCGAAAAAAGCAGGATGATTTCCGTCGCTATGACGGAGCCTGGAATCAGGCTGTGCAAGGTATGCGCAATTGCAAGGCAGTGGGGCTTCCTTTCCAGGTGCATACAACAGTGATGGACTGGAATGCACATGAACTTGAAACACTTACGGATTTTGCGGTCCGGGAAGGAGCAGTGGCGCATCATTTTTTCTTTCTGGTGCCGACAGGTCGGGCAGTGTCTATAGAAGAAGAGTCCTTAAGGGCGGAAGCTTACGAAGAAGTGCTGACCAGGATCATGAAGAAGCAGCAAACCGTTGATATTGAACTGAAACCAACCTGTGCACCGCAGTTTATGCGAATTGCCAAACAGATGGGGGTAAACACTCGGTTCAGCCGCGGCTGTCTGGCCGGAACAGCATATTGCATTATCAGTCCGAAGGGTCAGGTGCAACCCTGTGCGTATTTGAATCTGCCTCTCGGTGATGTCCGGGACACACCTTTTGATGAAATATGGCGCAGCAATCCGGTTTTGCAAGAACTGCGCACGCTGGCGTATAAAGGTGGGTGTGGCAGCTGCGGGTATAAAAAAGCCTGCGGAGGCTGCCGGGCTCGTGCTGCTTTTTATGAAAATGGAGACTACATGGCTGAAGAGCCCTGGTGTTTATACCACGGACGCAAGGGGGTCAGTTGCTAAATGGAGACAAAGGACCGGATTTTGCTGACCAGAATCCAGGCGGCCTTCCCGGTTGAGGAACGTCCTTATCAGGTTTTGGGAGAAATGCTGGGGCTAAATGAAGAAGAAACATGGCAGCGGGTTAACCAGTTTCGGCAGAAAGGAATGATCCGGCGGATAGGCGGAGTCTTTGATTCTCGTCGTCTTGGGTATTTCAGCACGCTTTGCGCGGCTAAGGTCCCGGAAGAAAAAATATCCGTTCTTGCGGATTTTTTAATGGAAATCCCGGGAGTTACGCATAATTATTTGCGGGATCATCGTTACAATATGTGGTTTACGGTCATCTCCCGGTCGCAGGCCGGGCTGATGCAGATTTTAGAACAGGCAAAGAACATTTTGGGAAGTCCCGAAGTTTACAGCCTTCCCGCTACCAGGCTGTTCAAGATTGGCGTGCTGTTTGACCTGGAAAAGCGTACAAATAATAAGCTGCCCATTGCGAATACCGGGTATTCGTCTCCGGAAGGGCAGCCGGCTTTTCAGGCAGGGGAAGGGGATAAGGCCTTAATCCGCATTTTGCAGGGTGATTTGAATCCGTCGCTTTGTCCTTTCTCTGAGGCAGCTTCCAGACTGGGATGGTCAGAAGAAAGTGTCCGGGCAAGAATCCAGGACTATAAGCATGACGGGGTGCTGCGACGTTTTGGTGCCATCCTGTATCACCGGAAAGCTGGATTTACTTCAAATGCGATGGGGGTATGGGTTGTTCCAGAAGCGCAGATTGAAGAAACCGGCCACATCATGGCCGCCTTTAAGGAAGTAAGCCATTGCTACCAACGCCCTGATCTTCCGGATTGGCCATATAATCTATTTACCATGATCCATGGGCATTCGCCGTCGGAGTGCAGAAAAACGATGGAGAGAATTTCTAAGGTTACAGGCATACGACGATATGAGATGCTGTTCAGTCATGCTGAATTGAAAAAGACAAGCATGGAATATTTCAGGGAAGAAGAGTAAAAAAGCATAAAGAATGAGGGGCGCAACGGGACTTAAGTTCTGTTGCGCCCCTCATTCTTTATGCTTTTTTATTGATCTGTGTCTGTTGTCCGGTGATTATCTGTCGGTATCTTTCTTCAGATTAGAGTAAAAACTGAATTAATACACAAAATAAACGGATAGAATAAATTTGGACGGTAATGGCGGGATGTTTGACCAGCTTATCACAAAAATACGCAGTAAGAACACAGGAAAAGAAAAACCTTTACTTGATGAACAATCCCAAGCCGGGAAGCCTCTGTCAAGCGCAATTGAGCATAACCAGCAAGCCCTGCAGCAGATTTTTGAAAAATGTTCGGATATTTCTTTCAGAGAATTTCAGCTGCACTCTACCAAAAAAATCAAAGCGTTTATTGTCTACTCAGACAGCCTGTGTAAGCCTGAAATTATTAATGACGCAATTTTAAAACCGATCATGCTGGAGGTTTCTGCAAGGACAGAAAATCTTCAAACAAAAGCAGATCTTATTACGAACACAGCCCTATATACGGACACGAATCTCGAAACAAACGCCGGTGATATGCCCGGTATCATCCTTCAACATCTGCTAACTAATTACAAAGCCGATACGTTGTCTCTGGTCTCCGAGGCAGCAAACGCTGTGCTGGAGGACAATCTCGTTTTGATTGTTGACGGGTATCCGATTGGCATTAAAGCTTCTGTCCAGGGGTATAACATCAGACAGATCAATGAGCCGACGACCGAACCGAACATTCGCGGGCCTAGGGATGGTTTCGTGGAAAATCTGGGAACAAACTTAAGTCTTTTGAGACGCAGGATCCGGACCAGCCGTCTGAAGGCCGAGAACATGACAGTCGGAACGTTGTCCAAAACGAAGGTTAATATTTGCTATATCCAGGGTGTAGCGAACGAAAAGGTTGTAGCTGAAGTCAAATCGCGTATTGAAAGGATCACGATCGACAATGTTCTGGACAGCAGTTATATTGAAGAATTTATTTCCGATGAGCCAATTAGTCTGTTTCCACTTGTACAGTATACAGAACGTCCGGACAAGGCGGCAGCTTCGCTGTTTGAAGGCAGAATTGCCATTATCGTCGACAATTCACCCTCAGTATTAATCGTTCCATGTACTTTTATAGCATTGATACAGGCCTCTGAGGATTATTATTACAGTGCGTTGTTTGGTTCTTTTGCACGAATAGGCCGCTTCATCGCAATTAATATCGCTTTACTGGTTCCTGCAATTACAGTTGCAGCGTTTTCTATCAATCAGGCGCTTATTCCGATATCCCTTCTAAATACGGTGGCCGGAGCCAGGGAAAGTCTTCCACTGCCCATTTCTATGGAAATATTTTTAATGGAACTGGTTTTTGAACTTCTGCGGGAAGCTGGTGTACGGTTGCCTAGGACTGTTGGCCAGGCAGTCAGTACGGTAGGGGGTTTGGTGATCGGGCAGGCCGCAGTCGATGCCGGGATTGTCAGTCCGACTTCAGTGGTAGTTGTTGGTCTGACAGCGATTGCTTCGTTTACGTTTCCGGATTACAATGTCGGGACCAGCATCCGGATCATCCGTTTTAGTTTAATTATCATGGCCAGTGTTTTTGGAATTGTGGGAATTATCTTTGGACTGATGATTCTGCTTACCCATCTTTGCAGTCTGCGTTCTTTTGGGGTACCGTATTTGTCGCCCATCGCGCCGCTGACACCGCAGGATCTGAAAGATACCGTTATCCGGGTACCTTGGTGGGCAATGATTACCCGGCCCAGGTTCTTCGGAGACAAGGAACCTCTGCGCAGCGATGCTAATCAGTTGAAGCAGAAACTTAAAAAGAGGGGGAATAGAAAATAGGCAAGGAACGAATATCTGGTACGCAGACCGCGATGCTGCTGTTTATTGTAATGACCTCAACCGCAATCTTGTTTATTCCGGGATTAACTGCGGTGACAGCCAAACAAAATGCCTGGCTAGTAAGCCTGGGGGCAGGGATATCTTCTTTTGGCATATTGATCATTTCGGCCAAGCTGGCACAGCGGTTTCCGGGGCTCACAATAGCAGAATATCTGCCGCTCATTGTAGGGAAAATCGGAGGCAGGGTGCTGGCTGTTTCCTATATCCTATTTTTTACTGTCCTAAATATCCTCGTTGTCAGGGAAACTTCGGAATTTTTAACCGTATCCGCTTTAATTGGAACACCGGGCATTCCTATCAATTTGGTATTTGTACTTATTTGCTGGTATTCTGCGCAAAAAGGGATTGAAGTGATCGCACGGATGAACCAATTCATCCTGCCTCTATTTTTATTTGCTTATCTAATGGCCTGTATCTTGGCGATTCCGAAAGCAGATCCAAGCAGTTTGCTCCCTATTTTGGAAGACGGGATAAGTCCGGTGATACAGAATATATGGATACCGGTTCAATGGTATGGCGAGATTGCCGTGTTACTGATGTTAATCCCTCTGATGAATAAACCTCAGGAAGTGCTGAGAAAGGCATCCTACGCAGTTATTAGCGCAATGCTTTTGTTGACTTTTGGATCGCTGGTTGTACTGACTGTCTTAGGGGCGGATGTCGCCGGTCAAATGATCTTCCCAATATGGTTTACTGCGAAAACAATTGAATACGGGAATTACATTCAACGTGTAGAATTATTGGCGTTGCCGTTATGGCTGACCGGGATCATGGTCAAATCCTCTCTGCTTTTTTATGTAACGATACTCGCAGTCAAACAGTCAGTCAGCAGAAAGTACCCCAAACTTATTGCCGCTTCAGTGATGGTCATCGTATTCTCAGGGGCAACGTTCCTTGTACCCAACACCATGGCGCTGCTGGAATTTCTGACAACATACTGGCCGTCCGTATCTTTGTTATTTGAAGTTATACTGCCGTTGCTACTGCTTGCCATTACATTAATCAGAAAGAAAAAAGGAGGTTGTATGCAGTGACATCAAAAGCAAAAGGATATGCCCGGATGATTCTTTTGATGCTTAGTTTGCTTTTCCTTTCAGGCTGTTGGAGTAGAAATGAGGTTGAGGATTTGGCTATGCTGACTGGCGGGGCGATCGATTACTCGTCCGAAAAAGCTCAGGAAAAGTATGAGGGTCAATGGCTAATCATTAGTCCGCCCAGCTCCAGTAATTCAGACGGTGGTGCGTCTTCCAGCAAATCTACGGATATGGTGTTTAAAGGGGAAGGTGAAACATTTTTGGAAAGCACAACGGGTCTGAATAAACAGCTGCCGCGTTTGCAGACCAGCAGCCATGCAATATTTATCATTTACGGGGAGAATATGGCTAAGGAAGTGACGGCCAAGGTGACGGAAAACTTCCTGCGTTATCCTGAAAGCAGACCCAATGAATGGTTATTTGTGACCAAAGGAAATGCTGGGCTTTTTATTCAGGCCAAGCCGACGCTTGTATCGAATCTTTTTAAGCAGATAAAAAAACAGCAGGAGATTGCACTTCGTACGGGAGTTTCAAGAGGGGTTACCTTTCTGGAATTTTGTCAATGGCTCCTTAGCCCGGACCGGGATCCGGTAGTGCCGCAGATTAAATGGAATGACGAAAATCAAAGCGATAGTCTGCATATTGAAGGCTTTGGCGTATTTCGAAGCGACAAACTTATTGGCTGGCTGGACAGGGATGAGTCTACAGGATACTTGTTTCTCACGCAAGATTTAAAAGACGGGCTAATGACATTTAAGTTTGGATATGGCTCCCAGATGATCTCTTACCAAGTAGGGGCCTCTAAGCATAAAATCAAAGCAGAATTGGTGAATGGAAAACCAGTCTTTCGAATATCAATCCAAACTGTTGGAGCAATTCCTGATAATTCCAATTTCCAGATCTCTACGAAAAGTGCCAGCCAAATGGAAACAGCAGCCGCAGAAAGTGTCCGAGCGAAAGCGTTAAAGACCATCTCAAAAGCCCGTGAATATGATTCGGATTTTTTGGGTTTAATGCAGTATCTGCACCGTCATAAGCCGTCAGCTTGGAAAGAAGTTGGGACTGACTGGCGGAAGGCCTTCCGGGAAGCGGAAATCGAAGTAGAAGTTCAAGCAAAGATTGTAGCGGAAGGGACCTTATCGCAATCCTTTGATCTGAAGGACTAGGAACATTTCAACGTATTCAAAATGGCCTTAAAGATTTTCATGCAAATTAATAGATGTTAAAAAGAACCAGAATGTACTATAATTCCTAATATATAGTTAATATTATCATGCTGCAGGATCGGCTCGGTTCAGACTTATCCGATTTACCGACCTTCTTAGTGAATGATGATATAAAAGGAGAATGCATTAATGAACATGAAATTTATTAAGAAAATACCGACGGCTGAGGAGATTATTGAACAGATACCTTTACCTGAACATATAAAAAAATAAAACAGGACAGGGACGAGCAGATCAGCAATATTTTAGAAAACAAGGATAACCGCTTTATTCTGATCATCGGACCCTGTTCGGCAGATAATGAGGACTCGGTATGTGAATATATTGGAAAGCTCGCTGTCATGCAGGAAAAAGTCAAGGATAAGATATTGATAATCCCGCGGATCTATACCAACAAGCCCCGTACTACGGGGGAAGGCTATAAGGGGATGGTCCATCAGCCTGACCCGAGCAAAGAACCTGATTTATGCGAGGGGATTATAGCCATTCGTAAGCTCCATATCCGGGCCCTGTCGGAATTCCATATGCCGGCAGCTGATGAAATGCTTTATCCGGAGAACTACACGTATCTTCTCGATGTGCTGGGTTACATTGCAGTTGGTGCCCGCTCTGTGGAGAATCAGCAGCACCGCTTAACCGTCAGCGGCGTATGTACACCGGTCGGCATGAAAAACCCAACGAGCGGGGACATAACGGTTATGCTGAATTCGATTTATGCCGCCCAGCAAGGGCATCATTTTATCTATAACGGCTGGGAAATAGAGACATCTGGTAATCCGCTTGCCCATGCGATCCTAAGAGGGGCTGTGGATTCCTCCGGCAGAAATATCCCGAATTATCATTATGAAGATTTAATCTATGCCGCCTACGAATATGAAAGGCTCGAACTGGTCAATCCAACAATCATTGTGGATACCAACCATGCCAATTCGATGAAGCGCTTCTATGAACAGCCTCGGATCGCGCGGGAAGTTCTGACAAGCAGAACGTATGATCCGCTGTTGAATAAAATGATTAAAGGGCTGATGATTGAGAGCTATCTGGTGGAAGGCAGGCAGGAGATCGGAGCGAATATCTATGGAAAGTCCATTACCGATGCTTGTCTGGGATGGGAGAAAACGGAAGAATTGATTTATAAAATAGCTGAAAACGTTTGAGCTTGGGGGTTTAAGAACCATGCTTTTGGAAGAACAAAGAAAACAGGTCATTGATATTGCCAGACAGGCCCTTCAGTCCGGGTTAATTATGCGGACCATGGGGAATTTCAGCATGCGGGACTCGAAAACAGGCTATGTATGTATAACCCCGAGCGGGATGGATTACTCTGTGGTCAGACCGGAAGATATAGTTGTGATGGATACGCAGCAGATTGTGATCGATGGCAGCCGAAAACCTTCGATTGAAAGCGGGATGCATTGTCTTGCCTACCAGGAAAGACCGGATGTGCTCGGTGTTTGTCATACCCATTCCTGCTTTGCGACAGCCTGGGCCTGTGTGGAGGAACCCTTTCCGCTTGTCTTGGCCGAAATGGCTGCTGTGCTGGGTGAAAAACTTGAAACGGCCCCTTTTTTCCCGATGGGTTCCGAGGAGCTGGCTGAGGCTACGATCCAGACCCTTGGCATACAAAATGCTGTACTGATGAGCAATCATGGCCAGTTGACGGTAGGCCCGACGCTCGACAAAGCCCTGGCCAATGCGCAGCTTGTCGAAGAGGCTGCCAAGATTGCCTGCTATGCAGTCAGTATTGGAAAACCAAAAGCGATTTCTCCCGGGCAGGCCAATTTGCTTCAGCAGTGGATCTCGGAAAATTACGGACAGTAGAGAACAAAAGAGGGAAAACAATGAAGGTAGACCAAACGAACATGATAAACCGTTTCGGTGAATTTAAAGATAAAAAATTAGAGAAGGAGTACGAAGAGTCTGAGTTAATTGTTTTATTTAAATATCTCCGGCCAATCGTACTTCTTCTGGGAATCCTATATTTCCTTTTTGTTATTCCGGACTTCTATTTTGTGAAGAACCCGAAAGCATTTCAATTGATATTTCTGGTAAGAGCCGTCTATTTGATCTTGATAGGTATATTTTTTTTCAGAATGAAATCCATAAAAAAGTATTCAACGCTGTGTTTCTGGGTTACGCTTTATGAAGTAATGGCGTCTGTTGTATTTATTTTTGTCTTTTACCAATATGAATCTCCGGATTTTTTTATTCAAGCTTTTGGTATTATCGCGATTATTTTAGCGGTTTGTTTAGTCCCGAACCGTTGGATCAATATGATCATGGTCTCCGTATTTACTGCGGTCACTTTTTTTGCTGCTTCGATCTATTTCTTGGAGCAAATGGATGCTTCGGATTTTTCCGCGGTAATTTTTTATATCTTATTAGTGGCGGCCCTGAGCAGTAGCGCTTCATTTAGGACCCACCTTTTTAAAAGAATTCATTTCCTTAACGGCAGAGATCTGATCCAACTGTCTATTAGAGATCCGTTAACCGGGATCTATAACAGGTTGAAATTTGATGATGAGCTTGATAAATGGATATCCTATGCGAAAAGATATCCTTGTGATCTTTCACTTATGATTTTCGACATTGACTATTTTAAGAAAATTAACGATTGCTTTGGACATTTAACTGGGGATAAGGTTCTGACGGAGGTCACGGATCTGGTCAGAGGAATGATAAGAGAAACAGATATCTTTGCCCGCTGGGGAGGCGAGGAATTCGTTATTCTGCTACCGAATACCCATAAGAGTGAGGCTGTGGAAATAACAGAAAGAATAAGAAAGAGGATATCAGGCTATGATTTCACTTCCGGCCATCTAACCTGCAGTTTCGGAGTAGATTCTTGGCGCAAGGAAGAAGAACGGGACAGTTTTGTGCAGCGTGTTGACACGCTATTGTTGAATGCCAAGGAGATGGGTAAAAACAATGTACAAAGTGACGATGTCCATTTAAAAAAGCCAACATTGCTCACTGAATGAACACGGTCATTCGACCATTATAGGAGGAAAGATATGTCGGACTTTGAAAATATTTTGGGTAATGTTAAAACCTGGGTAAGAGAAGTCGGTAATCTTCAGAAAAAAAACTTCCGCAAGGAGAATCTTTATATCGAAACGAAGTCGACAGAAGTAGATTTGGTAACGGAGGTCGACAAGCTTTCGGAAGATTATTTTCTGAAAGCGATTCAGGATAAATACCCCAGCCACAGCATTCTGTCTGAGGAATCCGGGGTGCATCAGAACAAGGATTCGAATTATCTATGGATTATTGATCCGCTGGATGGAACGACGAATTACGCGCAGGGCCTGCCGGTCTTTGCGGTATCGGTGGCACTTCAATATAAGAAAAAAACGGTTCTGGGCGTTGTTTATTTGCCGATGCTGGATCTGCTTTTTGAAGCGGTGGTCGGTCAGGGAGCCAGCCTGAACGGCAAAAGAATAAACGTTGCTGCTAAATCCAGGTTAAAGGAATGCCTGCTGTCTACCGGTTTCCCATATGACCAGTCTGAAAATCCGGACAACAATACGAACTATTTTGCATTCTTTGTGCCCAGATCGAGGGGGATGCGCAGAATCGGCTCCGCAGCCTATGACCTTGCCAATGTGGCCGCAGGAATCATTGACGGCTATTGGGAACTGAATCTAAGTCCCTGGGATGTTGCCGCGGGCATTCTGCTTGTTGAGGAAGCAGGCGGGAAAGTCGCGCTTCTTGAGAAAAAGAGAGGGATATCCCTGATTGCAGGGAATGAAAATATTGTTGGCCAGATCTTTCAAGGAATGTCTTCGGTTGACCAGCAAGGTATCAGTTGATGACTTTGAACCATTCAAAACCCTTGAGCAGAGGATTGCTGCCCTCACTCCTGAATGTGTTCTAATTTATTTTGCGCAGGACTGTCAATGATCTCACCTTCGTAGGTAAAACGGGATCCATGGCAGGGGCAGTCCCAGGATGCTTCAGCTGAATTCCACTGCAATTCACATCCCAGATGGGTGCAGGTCGTGTCGACAATATGCAGGGCCCCTTGCTGGTCGCGATAAGCACCTGCTCGTTGGCCGTCATGTTCGATGATTTTGCCTTCGCCTCTGGGAATTTCCGCTATGCCCGGGACGGATGACAGTTTGCCGGAAATCAGGTGTTTGGCAACGTTCAGGTTTTCCTGGACAAAGTTTTTGGCTGAGGCGACCGGCGTAAAGCGGGAAGGGGAATACACATTCATCCAGGGGCTGTAGCCGTTTAGGATCAGGTCCCGGAAAATAAGAGCGGCGGCCGTACCTGTGGTCATTCCCCATTTGCCGAACCCTGTAGCGACGTAGACATCAGGCGTATCGGTCGTGAGATTACCGATATAAGGGACTTCATCCATCGTCGTATAATCCTGTGTAGACCACCGGTAAGGGATATCCTCAACCTCAAAAAGCTGCCTGGCAAAATCTCTGAGTTTTAGGTAATGATTGTGGGTATCTTCTCCCTGCCCCGTCTTGTGATGTTCGCCGCCAACAATTACCAAATTGTTTTCCTTGTCGTGTTGAGAACGTAGGGAACGGGTCGGGTCTTCAGCAGAAATATACATGCCTCCGGGATAATCTCCTTTGATTCTGACACCTAAAGCATAAGAACGTTCGGGATAGAGTCTCGTGAAAAATAAGCCCATAGCCTCATAAAAAGGGTAATGAGACGCAATAATCACCTTTGATGCAGCAATTCTTGCCCCGTTATCGGTGAGCACCAAACAAGGTGTGCCTTGCTGAATGTCAACAGCTTTGGTTTGTTCGAAAATATGACTGCCGTTTCCGGGTATTTCCTTAGCGAGTGCGAGCAAATATTTTCGCGGATGAAACTGAGCCTGGTCATCAAAACATACAGCGCCTTTAATCGGGAACGGAAGAGGGATTTCTGACAGGAAAGAAGCCCTGATGCCGAAAAGGTCAGCAATTTTCGCTTCTTCCATAATTTCCGGAACATATCGATCCTGCTGCGTAAAAACATAGGCGCTTTGCCGCATAAAATCGCAGTCTATGTTGTTATCCTGAATCAGTCCGGCAATCAACTGTAGGGCAATTTCATTGGCTTGCGCATACTGCCGGGTTTTTTCTTCCCCAAACTTTTTCTGCAGCTTTGCATAGATTAAGGAATGCTGTGAAGTAATCTTGGCGGTCGTATGACCTGTAGTCCCCTGAAGAATGCGGTCGGCCTCAAGGACAACCACCTTATAGCCTTCCTTTTTTAAAAGAAAAGCAGAAGTAATCCCTGCGATTCCGCCGCCAATGACTGCAATATCGGCTTCAACATCCTCATTCAGAGCCGGATACTCGGTCCGGGGTGTCGAAGCCATCCAGTAAGACTGGGGCACTCTTCGGAAATCTGTCGGATAATTTTCCATCGGTTTATCCTCCTGAAAGTGAATAATCTTTGAATCTTACGGTATTATCTTTAGCAGATGAAATAAAAATATCCAATGACCCGGCAATCGTGTAAAATAGTCTTATGATAAGCGACGAAGGAGATACATCGGTGGAAGCATATGATGTGAAGGTGCTCGCAGAACTGAAAAAATGGCAGAGAAAAATGACCAGGAACGCATCGCTGACGGACAGGGTAGCAAAAAATATTCAGAACAGAACGAACAGGCTGATTCCGGATAAAGGTCATGAAATCATTACAGCTGCGATCAAAAATATGGTGGGGGCTGTTTTGACAGGATCCGAATTTACGACAAGAGAACCGCTTAAAAATATTGACCTGAAGGAACGGGACAGACTTGCTTTGGCTAAAATCAGCGTCTACAAAAAAACGGCCAGTCTGGAAGGGGCGGGCACAGGAGCAGGCGGCATCTTGCTTGGATTTGCAGATTTTCCTCTGCTCTTAAGCATCAAGATTAAGTTCTTATTTGAGATGGCAAGCATTTATGGATTTGATGTCAAAGATTTAAGGGAAAGACTATATATCCTTCATCTGTTTCAGCTGGCTTTTTCCAGCAGAGAGAAACGGATGCAGGTCTTTCAAAGGATTTTGGACTGGGATGAATACATTTACAGGCATCCGATTTCAATGGAAACAGTTGATTGGCGCACTTTTCAGCAGGAATACAGAGATTATATTGATCTCGCCAAGCTTTTGCAGCTGGTACCTGTCATCGGAGCCTTTGTCGGTGCAGTAGCGAATTACCGGCTGCTTGGGGAACTAGGCGATACGGCTATGAATGGCTACCGTCTGAGATTATTAAAAGATAAGATAGATACTAAGATCTGATTACAAAATCCGATAATTCAATTCGATTATGTTATAGATAAAATCATAACGGAAGATATACCAATATGGAATTTGGCGCGGAAAGGGAGGGTGCAAATGAAGGAACCCGCTGAACAAGATCATAAAGCTGAACTTGAAGAATGGATATTAATCACTGAAGCCGCGAATGAAATTGAGGCGGATATTATTGAATCGATCCTTGATTCTGAAGAGATTCCCTGCTATAAAAGGTACAATGAAGCCGGGGATTATCTTCGGATCTATATGGGGATGACCAATTTTGGTGTGGGAATCTATATCCCGGGAAATCTGAAGGAAAAGGCGGAAGGCCTTCTGAATTCAATGAGTACGCAAGATGACCAGGAATAACAAATATTCTATGCGAGTTTTAAGATTTGTGTTATAACTTAAAGTGTGATAGATAATCATCATTCAATTTATTTCAAAGGGGGAGTTTATCATGCCGCATATCATCGTTAAATTATGGCCCGGCCGAAGTGACGAACAAAAAATAGCCTTAGCCGACAAAATGGCCGAGGCGATGACGGAAATAATGGGAATTCCCGATAAGAATATTTCGGTTTCTTTTGAAGAAGTAGCCAAGGAAAAGTGGACCGAAGAGGTTTATAATACTGACATCCTGGCCAAAGAAAGTCTGTTGTATAAAAAGCCGGGTTATTAATGTTTAGGAGTGGTGTGAATGCGGAAGGTTAAGATTATAACCGACAGTACCAATGACCTTTCAGCAGAATTGCTTCAAGAATATGATATTGATGTTGTTCCGCTGCATGTTGATTTTGGAGAAGAAACCTACCGGGATGGCATAGACTTAATTCCTGCAAGGCTTTTTCAGCTTGTGGAAGAAAAAAAGTTGCTTCCGAAGACGGCAGCTCCTTCACCGTATGCGTATGCAGAATGTTTTCGGGAATATTTTGATCAGGGGCAGGACATTATTGTGATCACCATTTCTGCTCAGATGTCCTCATCTTACCAAAATGCCGCCCTTGCTGCCTCGGAATTCCCACAGGGAAGAATCTGGGTAATCGATTCCCAAAACCTGTCTACAGGCATAGGAGCTTTGGTGATTACAGCTGCCGAATATGCCCGACAGGGGCTCAAGGCGGAAGAAATTTCGGCAAAGATCCGGGATTCGGTTGCCAAGGTCCATGTGAGCTTTGTGATCGATACGCTGGAATATCTTTATAAAGGTGGCAGGTGCAATGTTCTGCAGAACCTAATGGGTAGCGTCCTGAAAATCCGGCCGACCATCGGTGTAGAAAATGGGAAAATGCTTGTCGTTGATAAAGTGCGCGGAGAAAAGAAAAAGGCCTTGGATAAATTGATTGAGAATGCCAGGCGGGATTCTGTAGACTCAAAACAAATCTTCATCACCCACTCCCTGGGAAGTGAAGAGGAAGCCATCTACTTGAAGTGCGCGTTGCAGGATATTTATCCGTATAAAGAAATTCTGATTACCAATGCAGGCTGCGTGATTTCCAGTCACTGCGGCCAGAAGACAATCGGTGTGATTTATATCAGAAAATAAAACATTCAAAATTATGGTGCTATTTAGCTGTTTAATCGTAATTACTTAAAAATAGTATTGCTTATGCCAAATATTAATAAAGAAATTATAATTTTGACAAAACGTTTACGAAAATGTAACGAAAGTACTATTAAATTGTAACAAAGACCATTGAAATCATGGTTTGTTTCTAATATAATAAGTTTTAGTTAATAAAGTTAGGAGCAATCATGGAAAAATTATTATTAAAGTATGATGATTATTTTCTTGCAGTAGCCAGACCTATTATCGAGCACGATGAATACCAGAAAATGAAAGTGATCCCGCATCACCATGGCTCAGTCTTTGAGCATTCTCTGGACGTTGCTTACCTGTCTTATAAGATTGCTATGAAGTTCAGACTTGATGTCATTTCGACGATCAGAGGGGCACTTCTTCACGACTTCTACTTATACAAGTTTAAGAAAAGAGAAGACAAGAACCTGCTCGCAGAAAGCTACCGGCATTCACGCAATCATCCGAAGATCGCGGTGAAAAATGCGCAGAAATACTTTGAACTGAACAAAAAAGAACGGGATATCATTTCCAATCATATGTTCCCGGTCGGACTGCCAAGAAGTTATGAAGCCTGGGTAACCACAATCGCAGATAAAAGCCTGGCGCTGACCGAATACACCACGAGAGTATACTGCTTTGCCTATCTGAAACTGTATCTGCATCTGGTTCAAAAATCTGCTTAACGCGAATACATTAAAAAATTTATACTGATAACTTTAAAGTATTCAATAGAATAGAATTAAATAGAATCGAATTAATTAAAATATATAAGAATCTAATAATAATCACCATGATCGACGAAGAATGACACCCACCAGATACAGAATGTTAACCGGTTTGACCGGTTTTTCTGTTTTTGGGACAGAAATAAGCCATGCTGAACAAAAGCCCGACGGTACGGTTGTTTTTGATGAAAGATATGGTAAAATCTGAATAGAACAAAGAGAACGGGGTGTTTTCTTATGACAGTCAAAGAGTTAAATCAGCTCTTAAAGGAAAAGGGCTATAAATTTACCAGCCAAAGACAGTATGTTTTTGAGGTAGTAACGGAAAACCAGGGAAAGCACCTGAACAGTCAGGAGATTTTCGAGCTTGTCCGTAATAGATTTCCCGAAATTGGTGTTGCTACCGTCTACAGGACGCTATCACTGTTGGAAGCGATGGGGCTGATTTACGGTGTTGATTTTGAAGATGGATTCCGCAGGTACGATATCGTGAAAGATGACGAGGAACACCGGCACCACCATTTGATTTGTCTGGAGTGCGGAGCCATTAAAGAAGTCGAGGAAGATTTGCTCGGAACAATTGAAGAAAACATTATGAAGAAGAATAAATTCAAAGTGATTAACCATCGTGTTAAGTTTTATGGTTATTGCGAAAAATGTCTGGCAAAGATCGAACGTGATCAAAGATCATTAACGTAAAAAAATTATGATGTCATAAGGCATGGATGAGGAATAATGGCAGTAAATCAAAAAACGAACGTCGTAAGGATCCTTGAATCAAAAGAGATCTGGCATGAAGTCTATGAATATGAAGTGGAAGACGGACTGATAGACGCTGTATCCGTAGCCCGGAAGATGGGATTTGACCCGGAACGGGTATTTAAAACGCTTGTTACAACCGGAAAAACAACAGGTACCAATGTTTTCATTATCCCTGGAAATTGCGAGCTGAATTTAAAAAAAGCTGCCGAGGCAGCCGGGGACAAAAATATTGAGATGCTTAAATCTAAAGAACTTTTGCCGCTCACTGGCTATATTCACGGCGGCTGTTCCCCTATCGGGATGAAGAAGGATTTTCCGACCTATCTTGAGGAGATGGCCTCGGAATATGATTACATCATTATCAGCGCGGGAAAAATCGGGATGCAAGTGAAACTTGATACGGCGGAACTCGTCAAACTGACGGATGCCAAACTGGCTGACCTTGTATAGTTCATCGGCTTTGTACTTTCTAGAACCGGTTAGAACTTCTCAATTGAGAATTATCCGTAAGAGCATCCTAGTAAGAACAAATCTTTATACTTCGCTATAGTACCGGTGCCAGAAGTCGCGAAATGGACTCTTTAAACTTGATCAGACCGGAACGCTTCGCATATTTTTCGGGCGTCAGTTCGGTACATAAAAGCAGATCTTCATTATAAATTTTACAGAGATTTTCCGAAATGCCGACATCATAAATAAATGCATTGACTTCAAAATTCAGTCGAAAGCTTCTGATGTCAAAATTCGCCGTACCGACAGAAGCTATTTTTTTATCGACCACGATGGTTTTCGAGTGCAGAAAACCGTTATTGTAGATATAGATCTTGGCCCCGGCTTTGATCAGTTCCCCGACAAAGGAATACGTTGCCCAGTAGACAAAAATATGATCCGGTTTGTTCGGGATCATTATTTTTACGTCGACACCGGACAGCGCGGCAATTTTCAGAACTTCGAGGATACTGGAGTCAGGTACAAAATAAGGCGTGTGAATATAGATAGATTTCTTGGCGGAGTTGATCATTTTGATATAACCCTGCTTGATTTCTTCGTGGGGAGAATCCGGGCCGGAGGAGACGATCTGAATACCGCTCGTTCCGACAACTGCTGGTTCCGGATAATACTTCGCCGAATGCTTGATTTTTTCACCTGAAGCAACTTTCCAGTCCAGCAGGAATCTCGTCTGCATACTGAGAACGGCGGTGCCTGTTATTTTGAGGTGAGTATCACGCCAATACCCCATCTTTTTCTTCAGGTTGATGTATTCGTTGCCGACATTGAAGCCGCCGATATAACCTATCTGACCGTCAATGATCACTAGTTTACGGTGGTTTCTGTAATTGAGCCTTAGGTTAATATAACTCAGAAATGAAGGGAAAAATTTTTCGACACTTCCACCGGCATCAATCAGAGGCTGAAAATCATCCTTCCGCAGTTTGTTACCGAAGGAATCAACCAATAGCCTGACTTCAAGGCCTTCTTTGGCTTTTTCGGTCAGAATTTTGATTAATTGCAGCCCCAACGAATCTCTTTTAATAATAAAATACAGAACGTGAATATGGTCTTTGGCTTCGAGGATCGTGCGAAAAAGGTCTTCGAATTTCTTTCTGCCGTTTGTAAATATTTCTACGCTATTGTCCTGGGAAAAGAGTGCCTGGCTCTGAATCTGATGTAGCAGAATCATATCTTTGTAGTTTTCCATCGCTGGGTCATTAAAGGTCAATCTTCCAGACTGAAGATCTTCAATTTCTTTGTTTAAAAGCGCAGCATATTTCAAATGTTCCTCCGCTCCGAGTTGGAACATTTTTTTGCGCGTCAGATTCTGAGAAAACATAAAATATAGAATCGCTCCACCGGCGGGGAACAAAAATAAAACAAGAATCCAGGCCAAGGTGGAGGTTGGATTTCTTCTTTCTAAAAAGATAACGGTACAGGCCAGTAAAATATTGATAATATATAAAACGGTAACAACGTGGGAACTGAGTTCTGTAAAGGATAGTGTCATTATATCGTTCCTCTCAAAAACATCTGTTTATTCTTTTATATCAGAAAGATGTCAAGCTGGCAATTATTTTGTAAAATGGCAAATTTTCATAGAACGGCACAATACTGGGAATAACATGGAGAGGATAAAATATTCCTAATTGGAGGCAAGCCATGACGATTCTTGCACTGCTCACAGCTTGCTTGATTTGGCTGCTGGTTTTAGCGCTGTTCAAAATCAATCTGGTCATCGATTATACTTTCAAAAATTTTAGCAGTATGCTGAAGATACATTATCAAGCTGCATTGTTCCGGTCCAATCTGGAGATAAACATTCCGGCAGAGATGGTCTCGACCGGCTTTCTTTATTTTCTGTTGAACAGCATAGAAAATATACAGCAAAATGACTGCCAGGACAGAAAATCAAAAAATAATGCTGACTCGACCAGAAAACGTTACCGGTTGATAATGCATTTTCTGCGGGAGGTTGTTCGTCATTATGGCTATTCCTCCGCAAGTATCAGACGGCTGCAACAAGGTTTTTCCAAAATCATCCGCTCTTTTTATCGCAAAATGACAGTTCATTCCCTCCAGGCCGAGCTTGAGCTTGGCGGCAGGGATGCTGCTGAGACGGGTTACTTGACGGGAGCCTGCTGGACAGCCTTCGGGTTTATCTCGGCAAGACTGCACAGGTATAACCCACTAAAGCAAGATGACTTTAGATACCGGGTAATTCCGAATTTTACCGAAAATATATTTTTATTTAGACTTTGCTGCATATTAAATCTAAAAAGCAGCCATATTATTTTTACAGGCTATAAATTCCTATTAATGATCTTAAAAAACAGGAGGACTAGGAATTATGGATGAACATCCAATTGAAAATCTGATGCAGACAGCGATGGATAGTATCCAAAAAATGATAAATGTAAACACAGTGATTGGAGACCCGGTCGAAACACCAAGTGGCTCTGTCATTATACCTGTTTCCAGGGTATCCTGCGGTTTTGCAGCCGGCGGCAGCGAATTCTCTTCCGCTGAGGGAGAAAAAGAGGAGGAGAAAAAAAATGAAAACGCTTCCAAGATGCCTTTTGGTGGAGGAAGCGGCGGTGGGGTATCGGTAAAACCTGTAGGTTTTCTGGTTGTAAACCAAAATCAGGTCCGACTGCTTCCGGTCGAAGGGAATATGATTGCAGAACGTATCATTGACGAAATGCCTAATCTAATGGATAAATTGTCCCATATGGTCAATAGAAAGAGATTCCACCGTGAAGACGGGTATGAAGAAAGATGCTAATAAAGTATATATGCCGGCAAACAGCATGTCCCTGATATCGTCGAGATATTTTTGAAATTGTCTATTCTTCTATTCCCCCTGCTGAAAACATACATTTTAAGCAGGGGGTTTCTGTTATGGTCAATTTGATCTGGCTGGTTATGCTGATCTGCGGCATTATTGTCGCTGCCCTGAATGGAAATATTGATCAGGTCACTGCGTCGGCCCTTCAGGCTTCTGAACTCGGGATAGAAGTGGCAATCCAGTTAATGGGTGTCATGAGCCTGTGGCTGGGTATCATGCATATTGCCGAAAAAGCAGGACTCATCCGGCACCTGGCCAGAATAAGCGCCCCGTTGGTCAGAAAACTTTTTCCGTCGCTCAGGGCGGATAGTCCTGCCTTCGGCCCAATTGTCATGAATCTCTGTGCGAATATCCTCGGTCTGGGTAATGCCGCTACGCCGTTTGGCCTGAAGGCCATGCAGGAGTTACAGAAAGAAAACCCGGATCAGGAAACAGCCAGTCCGGCGATGATTACGTTTCTGGCGCTGAATACGTCCTGTATTACGATTATTCCGGCTACAATCATTGCTGTCAGAATGAAAGCCGGATCGGCCAATCCAGTCGAGATCATTGGGACGACAGTTTTTGCCACAGGGTGTGCCATGGCCTCAGCCATCATTGCAGATGTTCTTTTTAGAAAGAGGAACGGATTATGACCATCATCTCTGAGCTTGCCAGATGGGCTATTCCGTTTATTTTATTTTTTGTGCCGCTTTATGGTTACCTTCATAAAGTTCCAGTCTATGAGACATTTGTTGAGGGGGCGGAGAATGGCTTTAAAACCGCCGTAAAAATTATTCCGTTTTTAATTGGAATGCTGGTGTCCATTAAAGTGTTTGTGGATTCTGGCGCCCTGGATCTGTTAATCAACCTTCTTCGACCTCTTTTTTTAGCTATGGACTGGAATCCAGACCTGTTAGGCATTATTCCTTTGGCCGTTATGCGGCCACTGAGCGGTTCAGGGGCCCTTGGGGTTGCAACTGAACTGATCCATCAATACGGACCTGATTCGTTTATCGGCCGGCTTGCTTCCACGCTCCAAGGAAGCACAGATACCACCTTTTTTGTGCTTGCCGTCTATTTTGGCTCAGTCGGCATCAAAAAACACAAATATGCTTTAAAAGTCGGACTGCTCGCTGATGCAGTCGGACTGATTGCTTCAATCTGGATCGTCAGCAGGGTCTTTGGCTAAGGGTTTGCTTTCTGCAGTTTTTTTGCTAAAATCAATTGAGAGATGTTTCGTTAATGGTGGTTTTTTGATGGATTGTTCCGGAGATCAATCTGAACGTTTGCAAAAAGCGATGGCTCGTTTGGGCGTCGCTTCTCGGCGTCATGCCGAAATTCTGATCAGTCAGGGACTTGTAAAAGTGAATGGACAGACCGTAACGCAGCCGGGTTTTAAGGTAACGCCTGAGGATGTCATCGAAGTCAACGCTAAGACGTATTCTTCAGGACCAAGCGAAGACCTGGTCTACGTCATGCTTTATAAACCTGCGGGTGTTATTACAAGTGTTACGGACCCCCATCAAAGGAAAACGGTCATTGATTTACTTGGCCAAAATATTAAAGAAAGAGTCTATCCGGTCGGCAGACTGGATTATGACACTTCAGGACTTCTGCTTCTGACCAATGACGGGGAACTTACATTTCGGCTGACGCATCCAAGTTTTGGCGTGGAAAAAGTATACCGGGCCTCAGTCGCCGGTAATATTTCTGATCAGGCAATCAGGACGCTTGAGTCGGGTGTACACCTCGAGGATGGTATGACTTCTCCTGCGAAAATTAAGAAGCTTTCCCGTTATAAAAGCGGCAACCAGACCGAAATTGAGCTTGCCATTCACGAAGGAAAGAACAGGCAGGTCAGGAGAATGCTTGAGCAGGTCGGATACCCCGTTTTTCGCTTGCGCAGAATCTGTTTTGGCCCGCTCCAGCTGGATCCAAAAATGACGGCAGGAGAATACCGACTGTTAACGACTTCTGAAGTCAATGCTTTGAAGGAAGCAGTAAGTATACGGTGATTATTTTATATCATTTGTAAGGAATAGGTAATCAATGCGAAATAAATATTGATAATTGCGGGGAGAAAGCATGAATCTGAAACCAGCAAAAACGAAAAGAATCTACGAAGAAATAGTTGATCAAATCAGTACGCTGGTTGCTGAAGGACAAATCAAAGCAGGTGATAAGCTTCCTTCCGAACGGGATCTTGCGGAGAGGCTGCAGGTCAGCAGGGCGTCTGTCCGGGAAGCGCTCAGTGCTTTGGAAATTATGGGTTTGCTGGAAATCCGAAGCGGAGAAGGAACCTATATCAAACATGTTAATATCGCGTCTGTTATTGCTCCTTTGCCATGGGTGCTTTCTCTGGAGAAAGATACCATTTTTGAAATGATGGAGATAAGAAAAATCCTGGAGACCCAGGCTGCCGCACTGGCAGCAGAAAGGGCTGAATATCAGGATCTTTCCGCAATGAGGGGTTCTCTTATTGAGATCAGAAAGGGTCAGAATACGGGCCGGCAGGGCTATCCCTGTGACCGGGATTTTCACGATGCTATAGCTAAAGGAACGAAGAATAAGATGCTGATTCACATGCTCCATATGATTTCAGATATCATGCACCAGACATTGAAGACGAATTGGGCAGATACTTTTGAAAAAGAGGGCATGTCGGAACTTCTTTATCAGGAACATGAGGAAATATATCAGGCGATCGAAGCAGAATTACCTGAAGAAGCGCATGCCGGAATGCTTCGTCATCTCGAAAGAATTGAAAATGAATTTCGCAAAGGATATGAATAATCATGAAGAAATACAATCAAATGCTGTATCATCCCGACAACTGTCTGAACAAGAAGAAGCCCTATCCCCGGGAATGCAGGCTTTGTATTGAAGCCTGTCCGCATAAGTCCATCGGTGATAAGAAAGAGATTTCGATAGAAAGCTGTACGGAATGCGGTGTCTGTATGGCTGTTTGCCCCTCTGACGGTTTTGTGGACAGAGACATGAAAAACCTCGGAGAGTTCCTTTTGGAAAACGGAAATTGCGTATTAAATTGTCCAATGGCTGCGCCTGCCGGTTATGAAATTGCCTGCCTCGGGATGCTGGACAGGGATGCCTGGACAGTTTTAATGCTTTTGGCTGAATCCAAACAGGTCAGAATCCTTACAGGGGACTGTTCCAATTGCCAGGATAAACAGGCTGCAGCGGTCAGCCAGCGCTTCTATCTGGAGGTTAGCCAGCAATGGACGGATCATCCCGGGTTAAAGCTGGAGATTCTCCCTGCTGAAGAAGGCGCAGCAAAATCGGATTACGGTCCCGGACGTTTTGCTCGTGGCCGATCGAAAAAAGGGTTGAAAAACAGGTTGCGTGAATTTGGCAAAGATAGAATCAAGGCAGCGTTTCCGGCTATCGAAGCAGAAGAATCCTATACCATTCCGAGGACCCGTCAATGGCTGGCAGAGACACTGAAACAGAAACCAAATAAGAAGGTGCCTTTTCAGGCAATCAGATATACCGACCAGTGCAACGGTTGCGGCGTTTGTACCAAAATATGTCCGCAGCAGGCGCTCACACTGAAACAGAAAGAGAATAAAATGCTTTTGATTTATGAACCGCTCCAGTGCGTTCAATGCGGTCGCTGTGTGGACATCTGCGGTTTCCGGGCTCTGAGCTTTGCATATCTGATGTTTCCGTTCAAGTTTCTGGCCGGTAAGGTTATTGTCGGAGAAGCAAATTCCTATTATTGCCGGGAGTGCGGCAAACAGATCTTCATCGATACGGATTCAGGCCTATGTGCTGCTTGTGCAGCGCATTCCACGAATATTGAAGGTAGGTAAACAGCCACGCTATGCATCCTACTCCATTTGAAGTTGTCTAGATATTACGGAGACTGATCTCTAAAGTTATTTTAGAAAGTGTTGTTGGTTTGCGATCAACATATTGGAAAGCAGGGAGGATGGATTGTGGTTAAAAAGGTTGTTGTAATAGGCGGTGGGGCTGCAGGCATGATGGCAGCGGGCCAGGCTGCTTTCGTTGGAGCAGAGGTGGTACTCCTTGAAAAAATGACGAGACTCGGCAGTAAGATTGCGATCTCCGGTAAAGGTCGGTGCAATCTTACCAATGCGGGGGATATCAGTAATTTTGTAAGTTTTTATCCCGGAAACGGAAAATTTCTATACGCTTCCTTAAAAGAGTTCGGCAATGAGGCGTTGATTCATTTTTTTCAAGACTATGGTGTCGAAACAAAAGTAGAAAGAGGTGGAAGAGTGTTTCCGACAGCCGACGATTCGGAGGTAATCGTTAAGGCTTTAAAGAAGTATCTGGAACGAACATGCGTAAAAATCAGGCTTAACCAGGCTGTCAAAAAAGTCATGATCGAAGACGGGAAAGTAACCGGTGTTCAGCTGGCTGTCTCCGATGAAGTGCTTCCGGCAGATGCTGTGATCGTTGCCACGGGAGGAGCATCCTACCCTGGAACAGGATCAACCGGGGACGGATATACGCTGGCTGAAAAAGCAGGACATCGGATCATTAAGCCGCTGCCTGCGCTTGTTCCGCTCAAAACCCTTGAAAAATGGCCGAAAGAGCTTCAAGGATTGACGCTGAAGAATACGGCTGCCTCAATCTGGATCGACGGGAAAAAGCAGGGAGAAGAATTTGGGGAGATGCTGTTTACGCATTTTGGTTTATCCGGTCCGATTATTCTAACCTTAAGCAGGATTGCTTCCAAGGCTTTGGACCAAAAACAGAAGGTTGAGCTGAAAATAAACCTAAAGCCCGCCCTTACTTCTGAGCAGATAGATTTAAGGCTGCAGAGGGATTTTCTGAAGTATGGCAACAAGCAGTTTAAGAACACCCTGGACGATCTTCTCCCGCAGAGTATGATTCCTGTGATGGTCGCTTTATCGGAGATTGACCCAGAGAAGGTTGTTAATAAAGTTACTAAAGAAGAAAGGAAAAGACTCTGCCGGTTATTTCAGGAGCTTGTACTTCATATAACGGCGACACTCGGTATGGCGACAGCAATTGTTACCTCTGGGGGTGTTGATGCCAAGCAAATTAATCCAGCTACGATGGAATCCCGTTTGGTTAAAGAGTTGTATTTTGCTGGAGAGGTCATCGATATCGACGGCGTAACAGGCGGCTACAACCTCCAGGCAGCTTTCTCAACCGGCTACAAAGCCGGAAAAGCGACGGCCAGGATGAGCTAATGGCGAATGAGCCATAGAAGCCAGGAGCGACAAGATTATGGCGGACGGCTATACCACTCTTAGGTAGGTCTGGGGGCCACAATACCACTTTTCGGCTATTGCGCCCTCCATGGCGCAAAAAGCCGCGCTCCGCATCGTGCTCCGCTCACAGCGGAACTGTGGCCCCCAGACCTACCCCAGATAAGGTTTTATAGATGCCTTACAGAATGATGTCGGTATGCAAATTCCTGACGGCGCATACATATTACTGAGGTGAGTCAGATGCGCTCCAGGAGATTTTCTTTCCCGCGCCAAAAAGTGTCAAGGTTTCAGGGATTTGAGAAAACAGCCATCAGGATTATGGCAGTTTGTACAGTATTGTTAGGGCTGTATCAGCTGAAAGCATTTACCGACCCCGTCGAGTTCTATTTGAAATTTTCCGGAGAAATAGATGCCCCGGCCTTTAAATACAGCGAAAATGTAAACAGCGGCTCGATTAGTCTCTCCTTTGAGATAACTCCTGACAGTGTTGTAATGGTTAGACAAAATGACCAGGATATTGGAACCATTGAAAATGGGAAAAGCATCACAGTTGAACCGGGAACCGTTGTTCTGGATGCAACCAGCATTCCTTATCCGGTCACTGTCAATGTGATTCTGAATAGTAAAACATATTCGATTGAACTTAACGGGGATGTCAAAAGTTTTGATGTGAAGTTAAAATCTGCGGAGGCCAGCTGATAAGCTCGTCGTAAGTCCCTCAAGATAAGCTTTGCTAATCTCCGGAAATTCATGTAAGATAATGAAAGCAGGTGTTGTTTTTTTCTGACATCGCCTCTTTTTTTAGCGTGTAATTGTTTGTTAGCGTCATGAAGAACGTTTGCCTAGAAGGAGGATTGACTATGGTGCCGGATAGTAAGACGGTTGCTCTGGCTGCTTTAAGAATGGCAATGAGTGAAACCAGAGAAGAGGAAAGTGCGCTTAAACAGAAATTTTTAGCGGATAACATCAAGTCAGTTGCCGTAGATTACGGCGGAGATTATCTTGCTTCAATTAAAAAGCTTGTCGAAAGGGCGATTGTTGCTTCGAAACGTGAAGGGGTAATCCACGATTCCCATGGCGACGAAGGCGCCGTCGCGGGCGCGACACGTGAGGCTTTAAGCCAGATTATGCCGAAAGCAGCGGGGCTGAATATCGGAGGAAAAATTGGGATTGCCCACCGCGGTGATCATCTCAGCGTGGCCGTGTTTTTTGGGGTAGGGCTGCTGCATTTGGATGAAGTAGCCGTAGGCCTTGGACACAGGGTTGCCCCACGAAGCTGAAAATATAGAAGACTTGGCTGTGGCCAATCCTTTTGGCAACAGCCTTAGTTGCACTTAGATCTATCAGAAAGGAACGTATTCTTTCTGATAGAATAAAAAGGCTCCGGTTAAGGAGCAGAGTGTCAGTGAATAAAGATAAGAGGCGATGATCGCTGATTCAGATTTCGCTTTCGTGTGCTGCGAACATATCATCATTCGAATCTTTTTGCCAGAACTTCTGAATGTGTTTTTCGATTTTTTTGCCATATCTTTTATAAGTACAACCCAGCAAAAATCCCCCCACCATGGCAGAACCCATGAACAGCAAGCTATGATCCGATTTTTTGGAATAAAGCATCCTAACAGCCTCCTTCCGCTGTATATATTTCTGTGTAATTCATTTGAATTTATTATGTATAGATCTGAAAAAAATAATCTAGGATAATTTATGTAATTGCAGGGGATGAAATATGAAGTTGAATTTTAAGGCCTTAGCTTATTTTGTGATCGGTGTGGCAGTTGTTTTTTTATTGATGCCATTCATCAGTTATTCTATCTATCAGTTCTTTCCTGAAATCAAAACGGCCTATTATCTTTCCATGATTACTTCGAATACCCTGTTTGTTTTTTTGATTATGCTGATTATGTTCAAAAATAGGCTTTCCCTGAATGACCTGGGCTGGAGAAGGACCAGTTTTGCTTCCGCCCTTATTGATGTATTCAAAATCTGTTTTTTGGTCTGGCTGATTAATATGATCTATATGGTACTTCTGTATTATTCAGGCCAGACGACGGCAGAAAATGAACTGGTAAAGCTCCTGCAGGACCCGACAATTTCCATGTTCATTGCGAACATTTTTCTGATCGCCGTTATTGTTCCTTTTATTGAGGAAACGCTGTTCCGGGGAGTACTGCTCGGCTGTTTGCGGAATTATTTCGGCAAATGGACGGCGATTGTAATCAGTGCTTGCATTTTTTCCGCTCTGCATTTTGATTTGACCGGCTTCATTCCGAAGCTGGTTCTCGGAATCGGACTTGGCTTTTTATATACCAAACATGATTCGATTTATCCGGCAATCGGGCTTCATGCGCTGAATAACTTACTGGCGGTTATCGGGGTCTCAGTATCTTAAACCGTAAAGTGAATTGTAAGCGATCATTTTGCTGTGGTATAATTTTGGCAGATGCGAGCTTCGAAACAGCGCGCAAGATTAAGATTTTTTCGATTGGAGCATTGTTTTGGAACATTTGCGTGAAAATCATTTGCAGGTGGCGATTGACGGTCCTGCCGGGGCAGGAAAAAGTACCATTGCGAGAATCGTTGCCGACAAACTTGGCTTGTATTATCTTGATACAGGTGCGATGTATCGATCTGTAGCTTATAAAGCCCTTGCTTCAGGAATTTCCCTTCAGGATGAAAAGGCAGTAACAGGTCTAGCCCGGATCATTGACATCAGACTAAGCCATAATGACCGTCAAACCGTATTCTGCGACGGGGAAGATGTTACCTCTAAAATCCGGGATGTTGAGGTAAGCAGGGCAGTATCACTGATTGCATCTTATCCCGGGGTTCGTAACCGGCTGGTTGAACTACAGCGTCAGGAAGCACTGAAGGGCAATATCGTGATGGATGGCAGGGATATCGGTACATACGTCCTACCGGATGCCGGAATTAAGATTTTTCTGACGGCTTCGGCTTCTGAACGTGCACGTCGGAGATACCTTGAGAATATCAAAGAGGGTAAGATGGTATCTTTGGAAGAAATACGCTCGGATATTGAAAAACGAGATGTAGTAGATTCCCAGAGAAAATTTGCACCGCTGAAACCAGCTAAGGATGCGGTGATCCTCGATACGACAGGGTTAACGATTGATGAAGTTGTTGCCAAGATCATTAGAATTATCAGGGAGGGTTAAAGTGATGCTGTATTCATTGGCGAAGGGAATCATGACCCTTGTTCTGAAGGTCAAAGGATGTAAGATAACAGGCCTGGAAAATTTTCCTGCAGAAGGACCTGTGATTATAGCCTGCAATCATATAAGCCTCTGGGATCCGATTATTGTTGGCTGTTCGATGCCAAGACAGGTATATTTCATGGCGAAAGAGGAGCTTTTCTCGATACCATTGTTAGGGCAGATTCTGCACGGACTTGGTACTTTCCCGGTTAAACGTGGGAAGGGCGATATCGGGGCATTCCGAAAATCGGTCAGGCTGTTAAAAGAAGGAAAAGTTCTGGGGATATTTCCGGAAGGTACCCGCTCCAAAACCGGTAACATTCAGGAAGCCATGGCAGGGATCGTTTTGATTGTAAACAAAAGCCATGCCCCGATTCTGCCGGTCAAGGTATATGGAGCCAGAGGATTATTAACCCAAAAAAGGGGCAAGATAGGGATAATTATCGGTAAGCCATTTTATGCCGATAACCTTGAAATCCCTGAAAAGACTGAAAATAGCAGGGAATGGCTTGCCAATAAAATCATGGATGTTGTGAATGAAATGTAAAAATCATAAAAGGTTAACAAAGTATTAGAAGGAATTTTGTTTTTCTCAGCGAAATAGACGTGATAGGCATAAAAGGAGGGCAGTTTTGTTGACGATTCAGCGAGCGGCAAAAGCAGGTTTCTGTTTTGGAGTTAAACGGGCGATTGAATTGGCTGAAAAAGCTGCCGGCACCGGGTTGACTGCATCTTTGGGACCGCTCATTCATAACCAGCAAGTTGTTGATTATTTGGCTGAGAAAGGATTGGAAGTCATTCACTCTGTTGATGAGGCTAAAATGGGTCAACAGCTTGTAATCAGGTCGCATGGCGTTCCCCCGGAAACGTACGAGGAAGCAAAGGAACGCGGAATTACCATTATTGATGCAACGTGTCCT